>CAYYKO010000004.1:45952-57138 GCA_964441695.1 uncultured Ruminococcus sp.
CGCTCGAGTTTGAGAATCACCGCCCGCTTTACGACTGGGTCGTAAATAACATCGGCTTCGAGCACAAGCCCCACCAGTATGAGTTCGCGCGTCTCAACGTGACCTACACCGTCATGAGCAAGAGATACCTCCGCTACCTCGTTGAAAACGACCTTGTCGACGGCTGGGACGACCCGAGAATGCCCACGCTTTGCGGTATGCGCCGCCGCGGCTATACGCCCGACGCCATATTCGAGTTCGTTCGCCGCGCGGGAATTGCGAAGGCGGACAGCCTTGTCGACTATGAGCTGCTTGAGTACTGCATCCGTGAGGAATTGAACCGCACAGCCCCCCGCCGCGTAGCGGTGCTTGACCCGATCAAGGTCACTGTGACGAACATTCCCGAGGGACAGGTGGATTATTTCGAGCTTCCGAATCATCCGAAGGCTCCCGAGATGGGAACAAGAAGCGTTCCGTTCACGCGCGAGCTTTACATTGACCGCGAGGATTTCGCCGAGTGCCCGCCGCCGAAATTCTTCCGCATGAGACCCGGAGCCGAGGTTCGCCTCATGGGCGCATACATCGTCCGCTGCAACGAGGTCATTAAGGACGAGAACGGCAACGTTACCGAGCTTCTTTGCACAGCGGATCTCGAGACCGGCTGCGGAAATCCCGTTGACGGAAGAAAGGTCAAGGGAACCATCCATTGGCTCTCGCGCGACAACGCACTTCCCGTGCGCGTCATGCACTACGACAAGCTCTTTACAATTAAGAACGTCAAGGATATCCCCGAGGATAAGACCTACAACGACTACCTGAATCCGGACTCCGTCCTTGAGATGAGCAATGCTCTCGTCGAGCGCGGAACCGACATGACACCGGGCGCAAAGTATCAGTTTGTTCGCCTCGGCTATTACACGGTAGACAGCAAGCACGAAAACACCTTTAACAGAGTAGTGTCCCTGAAGGACAGCTATAAGGTTGAAGCGTAAACCCAAAATACAGGAAAGGCACAGACATGGCATACAAAACAGGCACAAAATGCGTGCAGAGCGGATACACGCCGAAGAACGGCGAGCCCCGCGTTCTGCCGATAGTTCAGAGCACAACGTATAAATATGAGTCGAGCGAGCAGATGGGCAGACTCTTCGACCTCGAGGAGTCGGGCTACTTCTATACGAGACTTGCCAACCCTACCTGCGACGCTGCTGCGGCTAAGATCGCAGACCTCGAGGGCGGCGTTGCCGGAATGCTCACATCCTCCGGTCAGGCAGCCAACTATTACGCAGTGTTCAATATCTGCGAGGCGGGCGGTCACGTTATCTCCTCCGCGGCGATCTACGGCGGCACGTTCAATCTCTTTGACGTAACGCTCCGTAAGATGGGCATTGATATTACCTTTATCTCTCCCGATGCGAGCTACGATGAGATAATAGCTGCGGCAAAGCCGAACACAAAGGCTGTTTTTGCCGAGACGCTTTCGAATCCCGCCCTTGCGGTGCTCGACGTCGAGACCTTCGCACGTGCGGCGCACGACATCGGCGTTCCGCTCATCGTCGATAACACCTTCCCCACGCCCGTGAACCTTCGCCCCATCGAGTTCGGTGCCGATATCGTTACGCATTCGACGACGAAGTACATGGACGGTCACGCAGTTGCCCTCGGCGGCGCAGTGGTCGACAGCGGAAACTTCGATTGGTCGCGCTATCCCGACCGCTTCCCCGGTCTTTGTACGCCCGACCACTCGTACCATGGCATTACCTATACCGAGAAATTCGGCAAGCTTGCGTACATCACGAAGATAAACGTTCAGCTTATGCGAGACCTCGGCTCGATGCAGTCTCCGCAGAATGCATTCCTTCTTAACCTCGGACTCGAGACGCTGGAGCTTCGCATGCAGAGACACTGCTCGAACGCACTTGCCGTTGCGAAATTTCTTGAGGCTCACGATGACGTCGAGTGGGTAAATTACCCCGATCTCGAGAGCAACAAGTACCACGACATTACAAAGAAGTACATGCCGAACGGCTCGTGCGGCGTTGTTTCCTTCGGACTTCGCGGCGGTCGCGACGCAGCTGTGAAATTCATGGATTCGCTGAAGCTTGCCGCGATCGTTACACATGTTGCCGACGCGCGCACCTGCGTGCTTCACCCCGCATCCACAACTCACAGACAGCTCTCCGACGCGCAGCTTAAGGAGTGCGGAGTCGATCCGTCGCTTATCCGCTTCTCCGTCGGAATCGAGGACGCAGACGATATCATCGCCGATATCGAGCAGGCAATTGCCGCGGCTAAGTAAGCCTGTGCCGTAACAGAATAAAGATCCCCCGAACGCGCGAGCAGTGAAATGTTCGTCAGCGCTTCGGGGGATTTTGTACTCTGAGGACGGAGCTCTTCGGTCAAAGCCGAGAGGTCATTTGCAGCTGTGCATTTACAGTGGAGACGGAGGTGAGAAAGCTAATAATTCGAGCGCACTCTGCTGCGGAATATGAGCGAGATGCACCACAGCCCCGCGAGCGCGACAATGGTGTAGACAATGCGCGCAAGGACTGCCTGCGTTCCGCCGCAAAGCCATGCGACCGCATCAAAATTGAAAAGCCCGACCGCGCCCCAGTTCAGCGCGCCGATAACAACAAGAATCAGAGATAATCTGTCGATCATAATTATACCTTCCTTTATCACTTTTTGCGAACGGTATTAGTATGCACCGCGAGCAAAGAATTAAACAGCTTATTTGAGAAATGTTATGGGGATGATGACGGATATTTGTTTGTCGGACCGCAAATATCCGTCAGAATGCCGTTTCGATATTGACAACGGTATCGCGACACGCTATAATTAAGTTGAACAATGACAAATTAAGGGAAAACGAAATGACAAATGTTATTGAACGCGAAAAAAATATTTTCTATGCAAAGTCGGCAAACGAGAAGCACGCAGCCGTGACGAACCGAGAGCATCTGTCAAGGGTCTCGGCGCTCGCCGCTGAATTCGGTGAGAGCGTCGGCATGGCGGACGCTGCCCGCGTCGCGGGACTGCTTCACGATACGGGGAAATACAGCAGACGTTTCAGTGACGTCCTTTGCGGTAAGGCGCATAACGTTGACCACGCCTTCCCGAGCGGCGAGCTTTTGTATGCCATGCTCGGAGAGGGGAAAAGAGAAATCAGTGATATATATAAGTCGGTGATAGAGGCGGTCGTCGGACATCACGACGGGCTTGTTCCATTTGGCTCGATAAAGGGCGAGCTCAGTGCTCTCAGAACAAATCCGGATGCTTGCAGCTGTCCGAGCGGCAAGACTCCGTCCCTTTCGGGAAATGATGAATTCAACCGAGCAGCAGCTGCTTTCAAGCGTGATTTTCCAACCTTTAAGCTCTGCCCTTCGGATAAGAGCGCTGCCTACGGTGGGGAAAGGCTGCTAAACGATATCGCGTACATGCTGACGACGCGTATGCTTTTTTCGTGCCTTGTCGATGCCGACTACAGTGTTTCCGCCTCCGACGACGAGCCCGACTATCTTGAAAACAACAGCGGGGGTCCGATAGATTATGATGAGGCGTTAAAGCGCCTTGACAGGTACCGCAGCGAGCTTTCCGGGACGTCACGCGCCGCAGCAAGGGTGAATCAGCTTCGCGAGCGTGTATTTGAGGCATGCGGAGACGGCGCCTGTGACGAAATGGGATTTTTTACGCTGAGTGCTCCGACCGGCGTCGGCAAAACGCTGGCAATGCTCAATTTTGCGCTGCGCCACTGCCGTCATCATCACCTCCGACGCATAATCGTTGTTTTGCCCTTTCTGACTCTTGCGGAGCAGCTCGAAAGGGAATACAGAAAAATATTCGACACACTCCTTGTTGACCACAGCCAAAGCGAGCTTAACGAGCAGACCCGCGAGCTTGCGTCCCGATGGGATGCTCCCGTTGTGATCACGACCTCCGTGAGTTTTTTTGAGGGACTGTTTTCGGACAGACCGACGGTATGCAGAAGGCTTCACAATATAGCGGACAGCGTTGTGCTCTTTGATGAGGCGCAGAGCCTGCCCGCGGAGCTTGCGGCGGTAAGCGTCGGAGCAATGCGGGTCTTGTGCGAGCGCTTTCACTGCTCGATCCTCCTTTCAACGGCAACACAGCCTAAATACTCGGCACTTAAGGATAAGGTGAGCTATAGTGCGCGTGAGCTGCTTTGCGATAATAAGAATATTTTCAGCAGCATGGCTCGTGTGAATGTGGAGTGGCGGGTCTGTTTGAATGCGGATATTGACAGCGCGCCGACACTTGACGATATCGCCGAGAAGCTGTCGGGCGAGAGCAACGTTTGCTGTATAGTAAATCTTCGCAGACATGCTCGGGCGCTGGTGAAAAAGCTTATCGAGCTTGTCGGCGAGGACGGTGTGTATTTGCTGAGTACGGAGCTGTGCCCGGCGCACAGACTTTCGATAGTCGATGAGATACGCGCAAGGCAGGCGGCGGGTAAGGTGTGCCGCGTTATCTCGACGCAGTGCATCGAGGCAGGAGTCGACCTTGACTTTGATTCAATGTACAGGGCGCTTGCGCCTCTCGAGTCAATTGTTCAGGCGGCGGGAAGATGTAACCGAAACGGAAGACTCGAGGGCGGCGGAAAAACGGTCGTATTTGAGCCGAGATGCGACGGCGGTGCCTTGTATCCGTCGGAAAGCTATAAGCGCGCGGCACTTGTCGTAAAGCTGATGCTTGCCGATAAAGGAGAAATAGACATAAATTCTCCGGACAGCGTGGAGGACTATTACGGGAAGCTCTTTTCAAATGTGGAGTGCAAGCCGAAGCTTGCAACGGCTATCAAAAGGGACAGCTACGGCGACGTTGCCGCAAGCTACCGAATAGTCGATAGCGACGGCTACAGCCTGATCGTGCCATGGAGCGGACGGCGCGAGCTGTTTGACCGTATTTGCGATGCGGTGGACAGCGGATGCGTCACAAGAAAGCTTTTCGCCGAGGCTGCGCCCATTACGGTGAGCTGCTTTGATAAACGATTTGAAGGCTTCGCGCAGCCGATAAGGCTCAGGCGGCACGGAGAGGTATTTGACAGCGGCTACTACATAATCAACCGCGGCTTTGAAAATAAGTACGACGAAAAGCTCGGGCTTATCTGCGATGAGGAAGAAAATATAATTTTTTGCTGATTTTTTGCAGGAAGGCATTGACAAACAGATTGTTTCAAGTTATAATAATATAACACCAAGTAAAACGTGGTGCGAATTGAAACTTATTATTATATCTTGGCGGCTTGAAAGCCGCCGCAAGGAAAACGGAGGTGAATAGCTTGAAAGGTGAGATAACTGTAGAGGTATGGGGCGACTTTGCCTGCTTTACTCCGCCGTATTCAAAGGTCGAACGACTGACATATCCCGCGCCCACGCCGTCGGCGGCTCGCGGAATACTGTCCTCGATCTACTCGAAGCCAAAGGAGTTTTATTGGCAGATAACCCGTATCGAGGTGCTGAAGCCCATCAGATACCTGAGCTTCATGCGAAATGAAGTTAAATCAAAGGTGACACTCAAGGACAATGCGTCGGAATCGGTGATAAATTCCGATGACAGCGACGTGAGAACACAGCGACAAACGCAGGTGCTCTGCGACGTGCGCTACAGGATCACCGCACGCATATGCCCGCAGGTCGGCTTTGAAAGCAAAATCGAGTGCCTTTATGGGCAGGCAATGAGGCGGATCCGTACAGGAAAAATGTTCTGTGCGCCGTGTCTCGGAATGCGCGAGTTTGTGTGCTACTTTGAGGAGAGCGACGGCTCGCGTGAGCCTATCGACGTGAGCATGGACATGGGGCTTGTGCTCTACGATGTCTTCAATTTACACGAGTGGGAAGTAACGCGCAAGCCGAAATACAGCCTGTCGCTTTATCATGCGGTCATGAAGCACGGAGTCATAGAGGTGCCGGACTACGACAGCGACGAGGTGATAAAGGGGGGCGAGCGCATATGCTGAGAGCATTGTACGATTACGGAATAAGAAACGGGCTTGCGATCCCGCCGGGCTTTGCGAAAAAGCCCATCAGGGCTTATATTATGCTCTCCGAAAACGGAACTTATGTTGGACTCGAGAAATGCGAAAATGAAAATTTGATATGTCCCGACATAGGCTCCGCCGCACAGGGACCCGATAAATGTCACCCGCTTGCGGAGAAGATGAAAATTATTTTCAACGGAGTGTCGGGCCCCGACGACTCGGCTAAAAAGTTTCATTATTTTTGCGAGCTTCTTGCGGACGGCGCGGAGAGCATTCCGCAGCTGAGTCTTTGCCTCAATGTAATGCTCACGGAGGAGCTGATGCGACGCATTTATGAGGAGGTCCGCCGAGAGAAGCTGAAGGGCGAGGACAGAATATCCTTCAAGGTGGGCGTGACACCGATAGCGTCGCTCGACGGAGTAGAGGCATGGTGGAGCGAGTACCGAAAGAAGCTTTCAAAGAGTGATGATAAGAAGGGCGGCGCAAAATCGCCATGCCTTATAACCGGCGAAAGCGTGACGCCGCTCGAGACGGTGCCCACGGTCACCGGACTGCAAGCCGTCGGCGGTCATTCAAAGGGCGAGGCGCTGTTCTGCTTCGACAAAGCGGCATTTCAGTCCTACGGACTCAAAAAAACGGCAAACGCGCCGGTTTCGGAGGAGGCCTTCGGCGTCGTGAAGGATGCGCTGAACGACCTGCTCGACGGTGCTCCCGCAATGTACAGCCGCGATATTTCGTCGGGACGCAGACCGTCCGCGCCGGTGTTCTCGGGCATGAAGTTCGTACACTGGTATGATTGCCGACTCGAGGAGAAGGATGATACGCTCGCTGACATTTTCGGCACGTTTATCGACGTGAATGACGGTGAGTCGGCGGGGGCAGCTGAAAAACCAAACGATGCCGCGGACGAAAAGGAAAGACTTACCGCACGGAAAAATGCCGATCTGCTTGTCAGCTCGCTTCAAAGCGGAGAGCGCGCGCCTTTGTTAGATTGCAGCTATCACATACTGCTGATTTCGGGTGCCAACGGACGCGCGATGGTACGCAGATACGAGAGCGGAAGCTACGAGAAGCTGCGTGAAAGCCTGGAGCTGTGGAAAAAGGATATAAAGCTTTGCGACGACAGCGGGAAGGGCGATGTGAGACCGTGTAAGTTCACGGCAAGGCTTTTCCGACTGGTGAAGCCGTCCGCAAAGTCCGATCAGCTCAAAAAGGAGCTTTCAGGTCTTACCCCGAGCATTATAATGGCGATAGTAAACGGAAAGGCGCTTCCCGATGCCGTCGCGTCGCGCGCACTGGCGTACATTCGTTCACAGCTATATGACTCTCAAGACGATAATAAAATGTTTGTGCCCGACGGCATTGCCTGCCAGTGGCTGAAGGCTTGGCTTGCGCGGCGCGGCACGAGAAACGAGGAGGTTTCCAATATGTCAGTCTACAACAGCAGCTTCCCGAATGCCGCATACCACTGCGGTGCGATCACGGCGATTTACGCCATGCTCCAGCGAGCGGCAATGGGAGAGCTGAATGCGGGACTTGTCGAGCGCTATTATACCTCGGCGAGCCGTACTCCGAGCCTTGTCCTCGGCACGCTCGAGCGCATGGCGGGAGTGTATCTCTCAAAGCTTGAGGGCAACGGCAAGACAGGAATTGCACGTATATACGAAGACAGGCTCAACGAGGCGTATTCCTTCTTTGCTTCAGAGCATGAGAAATGCCTTCCCACGACACTCAATCTCGAACAGCAAAGCTACTTTGCACTCGGCTACAGACAGATGTGCGCTGAGATCAACGCGGATATAATAAACAGAAAAGCCAAGAATACGGAGGAAGAATAATATGTCGGCAATCAAAAACAGATACGAGTTTGTATATTACCTCGCATGCACTAACGCAAATCCCAACGGAGACCCCGATATGGGAAACGCACCGAGAATCGACCCCGAGACCATGCACGGCTACATAACAGATGTGGCGACCAAGCGCCGCATACGTAATTACATCTCTCTTGCCTACGGCGACAGACCCGGCATGAATATGATAATCCAGCAGTCGACGAATATTAACCGCCATATAGCCGAGGCAAGGCGCGAGGCGGGTATTGCGGAGAAGAAGTCCGACGATAAAAAATCCGTCTATGCGGCGCGTGCCAAGGCGTGCGAGCTGTTCTACGATGTTCGCACCTTCGGCGCCGTAATGTCCACAGGTGCCAACGCAGGACAGGTACGAGGTCCTGTCCAGATAACCTTCGGAAAGAGCGTCGACCCGATACTTCCGATGGATATTTCGATAACCAGAATGGCTGTTGCGGACGGAAAGGATAAAACCGTCGAGGAGTACCTCGAGTGGGAGGCAAGTCAGCCCGAGGATAAGCTCCGCACGATGGGCAGAAAGCAGTTCATTCCGTTCGGACTCTACGAGATACGCGGCTTCGTCAGCGCAAATCTCGCTCAGGACACAGGCTTTGACGAAAACGACCTTGAAGCGCTTTTCGAGGCTGTGCTGAACATGTATGAGCACGATCGCAGCTCGAGCAAGGGCGAAATGAACGTTGTATCTCCGCTGATAATATTCAAGCACGTCGGCACAGATACAGATCCCTCCCAGAGAGAAAGACAGGCTAAGCTCGGCTGCGCCCCCGCTCATAAGCTTTTTGAGCTTGTTAAGGTGGAAAGAAAGCCCGAGATCAGCGTCGCAAGAAGCTATCGCGACTATAATGCGTCAGTTGACCTTGACGGAGTTCCGGCGGGCGTCGAAATCGGCTTCAAGCCGTATGCAGCATCCCCGACCGTTTGGAACGAGCTGCCGTGCGGAGAGAGCTGGCTTTCCGTTAATAATGGATGACCGGGAGTACCTGCCGATATCATATCTGTCTCAGCTCGGATACTGTCCCCGTCGAGCCGCACTCCTTCTAAACGAGAGGGTGTGGCTCGAGAATGAAGACACGGCAAAGGGCAGAGCAGAGCATGAACGCGTCCACACAGAGCGAGTCGAAAGACGCGGTGACCTTGTAAAGCTTTATGAATTCACCGTGTTTTCCGACAGGCTGGCGCTGCTCGGCAAATGCGACTGCGTCGAGGCAACGCGCGATGAGCCCGGCTGCACCGTTCCCGCCGCCGAATTCCCCGTTAGGCTGTACCCGATAGAATATAAGCACGGTACCGTGCGCGACGAAGATGAATATAAGCTACAGCTTTGCGCACAGGCGATGTGCCTTGAGGAGATGTTTGATACCGAAATAGCGTGCGGAGCCCTGTTCTTCACATCATCCCACAGACGCATGGAGATAAAGCTTGATGCTGCGCTTCGTGCGAGAACAGAGGCGGCTGCAAGGGAGCTTCGTTCGATCCGTGATGAGCTGCGTATCCCACACGCCGAATACAGCGCGAAATGCACGCGGTGCTCGATAAAGGAGCTGTGCATGCCGAAGGTTTCGGCAAGTGCCAAAAAATATTTGAGCAGCCTTTTTACAGAGACCGTAAACGGCATGGGAGGCGATGCGTAATGAAGAAGCTGCTAAATACGCTTTACGTGCTTACGCCGGACAGCTATCTGTTTTGCAGAAACGAGAACATCTGTATTAAGAGAGAGGACGAGGAAAAGCTGTGCGTACCGGCGCTGTCGATCGATTCCATAGTTTGCTTCGGAAAGATGACGGTGTCGACTCCCCTTCTCGAGTTTTGCGGCAAGAGAGGGATCAGCGTCAGCTTTGTAAGTGACAGAGGTCACTTTATGGGACGCTTCTACGGTCCGGTCAGCGGAAACGTGCTTCTCAGGCAGCGGCAGTACGATAGCATTAAAGACGATGCCTTCAGGTCGGAGTTCGTGCGTTCGGTAATTCTCGGAAAGCTCCGTAACAGCAGATATGTGCTGACGCGCGCTGCAAGAGTTGCCGATTCTGCCGACGCCGGAAAGCAGCTTTCGGACGGAGCTGCACTTATGGGTGACTTTGCAAAGCAGCTTTTCGAGTGCGCCGGCGTTGATTCTATGAGAGGCATCGAGGGAGCAGCCGCAAATGCCTATTTTGCACGGCTCGACCGAATGCTCGACGGGAACCCCGGTGGCTTTCGCTTTGATGTAAGAAGCAGACGGCCTCCGCGAAACGAGGTCAACGCAGCTCTGTCGTTTGCGTATATGCTTCTGACAGGCGAGGCGCAGACTGCCGCCGAATGCGTCGGGCTTGACGTGGCGGTCGGCTATCTTCATACCTTGCGTCCCGGACGAGCTTCGTTCGCGCTTGATATGATAGAGGAGCTGCGCGCGCCGCTGTGCGACAGATTTGTAATTTCGCTTTTTAACCGAGGGCAGCTGTCGGCAGATGACTTTGAAGCTGACGAAGAGGCGGTAATGCTGAACGAGCGCGGCAGAAAAACGCTTATCGGCGCGTGGCAAAAGCGAAAGTTTGAAACAATTACACATCCTTTTCTCGGTGAGAAGATACAGATCGGGATGATACCGCACGTGCAGGCGATGCTCTTTGCACGCGTGCTGCGAGGAGATCTCGACTGCTATCCGCCGTTTATTTGGAGGTAGAACAAGATGATGCTTGTTGTCACATATGACGTTGATACAACTGACAAAGCGGGGGCGCGCCGACTGAGAAAGGTTGCGACCCTTTGCGAGAAATACGGGAGAAGAGTCCAAAACTCGGTTTTTGAGGTGGTGCTCGATCCGGCGCAGCTTGCAACGCTTAAAGCAGGACTTGATAAGATAATCCGAGCTGAGACGGATTCTGTCCGAATATACAGAATAGGCAGTAATTATCAAGGAAAGATCGATGTCATGGGCAGAAAGGCACCTATCGAGGCAGACGAAGTTCTGCTTCTGTAACAAGCATGCGCCGACCTGGTCGGTACACATAATCACGGGAGGTCGGCGCATGAAATTCTCAGATTATTTCTCATATTTGCGAAAGGAATGCATTCCGGAAGACGGGAAATTGCAATTCTGTCGTTAATATGAGCAAAAATAATTACAGCGGCAAAAGCAAAATCATAAGCTTTTGCCGTCGCCCCCCACGCGGGGGCGCGAATTGAAACAAACACGGCATAGATGACCTCCGTGCCCTTGCCGGTCGCCCCCCACGCGGGGGCGCGAATTGAAACGCCTGACGGGCTTCGGCCAGAGCCCACGGGTCGCCTGCGCCCCCCACGCGGGGGCGCGAAGTGCAACGCCTAGGGCGGATGCGGGTTTCGCGTGGCTACCTGGC
>CAYYKO010000005.1:0-56402 GCA_964441695.1 uncultured Ruminococcus sp.
CCTCCTTGATCAATTCCAGCATAACGGACTTACCACAGCGGCGAATACCGGTCATTACTTTTATCAGCTCCGTTCCGATAAAGGGACGGATGCGTTTCATATAAAGTTCTCGTTTAATCATGAAAATCAGCCTCCTTTTTCGTGGCTGACTATAGTATACCACATTTATATCTAAAATTCAAGGTGTATTTGCGAATTTATCAGTTACAACTGATAAAAGTAGAAACCCAACGTATTTCGACAGATATATTCGCAATAAAACAAGAGTCTCCGACAACCCGAAACAGGCATTGTCGGAGACTCTAAATGTTTTACAGGACCATTAATTTCTCCTCAAATTGAAATATCCGCTATGTAACGCACAGTGATCTTATGTCCGTTTACAATACGATTTGTACGTTCAAAACTGATTATTTTCGGAAGTCGTACGGTAGTAATCTTCTTGACCATCTGACCGCCGATGGAGCCAGCCTGACGGGAGGTAAGCTCGCCGTTGTAGCCGTTGTTGAGAGTAACGCCGACCTCACTTGCCGCCTGCTGCTTGAACTGCTCCATGGCAGCCTTTGCACCGGGAACTGAAATCTTGTTGCTGTTCTGTGCCATTTTGATAATCCTTCCCGCGACTGCGGAACTGACCGAGCCGCATTTTTGTCATTGAAGAACGTCTTCGTCCTTCGCTAAATAGTATTTCTCGCCACCGAGAAGTTATAAGTGGAAATTTTTGCGACGGGTGGGGAGTGCGACGAAGATTGACAAACAGCATTGAAATGACTATAATAATATCAGAACACACGTCAATGACTATCATCCGATGGAGTGCGAGCGTGTGGAAGTGTACTACAGATACTTGCTGTCTGACATTGTCGCTAAAGCTTGAAAATGGCAAAAAGACCGTCTTGCCAAGAGATTTGAGATTGCGAGGAAGATATCGTTACAAGGCTTGCTCGTTTTCATATTGATATAGGTATCGGCAAGATACAAAGCTTTGTTCATAAGAGGTACATAATGGACGAAAGAAAGAATTTAATACTCATAAAAGGCGAGAATAAAACACGGCAAATCGAGCGGTGCTACTATGACAGTCAAGTACAACGCTATCAAGTAACATTTACCGGTGGGAAAACCTATCCGTATGCATATTCATCCGTAAGATGGTTAAGAGAGCCGAAGGCGCTTAATCCGTCCCTTTACAGAATTTCAAGAAGTGATACTTCTTATTTTAATATTCGTGCGATATATGTATTTCAGGATATCGAAGAATGGTGGCACTTGGAGTTTGACAATTATTCCGTGACATATCGTAGGAATGAGTTGCTTATAGAAAAATCCTGCTTGGATGAAGCACAGGCGAAGGACAAGCTGAGCTATTTGCGAGACATTGCCGGTATTAACGAATTAAAGAATGATGACGGTGAAGTGCTGCTGCAAAAACAATATGAGAAGCTGACCTTTGTCGGCAAAGATTCTGCACTTGCGGTATATCTGCACCCCAAAGCAAATTCAATCAAAACTCATGAAGCAGAAAGAATGATTTTTCCTTTTGGCGGAAATGCAAGCCAGTTTAAGGCTGTGGCGAACGCACTTGAAAAGCAAATAAGCGTCATTCAAGGTCCGCCGGGAACAGGAAAAACGCAGACCATTTTGAATATCATTGCAAATCTGTTAGTGCGTGGACAAACTATTCAGGTGGTCTCAAATAATAATTCTGCCACACAGAATGTTTTGGAAAAACTGTCTGCTCCTAAATACGGTCTCGATTTTTTGGTAGCAGCATTAGGAAATCGAGAGAACAAGCAAGCGTTTATTGAGGGTCAGACCGGTCAATACCCCGATCTATCTGCATGGGAAAGATCACCGCAGGATTTGCATGATTTGCGGAAAAGCGTTACTCAATTATCGGCTGAAGTTTCCGGCTTCTTTGGAAAGCAGGAGCGACTTGCTATTGCAAAGCAGGAAATAGATGCGCTGAAGGTGGAAGCGCGGTATTTTACTCAGTATTGTGATAAGTCAAAGCTTGCCAAGCCCAAAAGACAGCCTCGTAAAGGTCTAAAATCGGAAACAGTTTTGCGTATCCTGCAAGAATGCGAAACATGCAGCGAAAAGAGAATTCATATTTCTTTTCTGCACAAGTTGAAAAGCTGTGTTTTTTACGGGGCTTATGAATGGAGCTTTTACAAAAAGGATATCGGAGATATTCTCACCTATTTGCAAAGCCTTTTCTACAAGACGAAAAACGCGGAGCTGACTGAGGAAATCGCGTTGTTGCAAAAAGAACTCGCTGAGGTAGATGCCAAAGAAAAGATGAACGAGTTGACTGCAACGTCAATGGCTTATTTGAAAGCGATACTTTACGATCGCTACGCCGGAAACGCTGTGCGCCAGCGGTTTGAAACGGATGCCATTTGGAAAAAGCCGAACGAAATTCTCAAAGAGTATCCCATTGTGCTCAGTACGACCTTTTCCTCCAGAAGCTGTTTGAAGAACGCTACATATGATTATTTGATCATGGATGAGGCATCGCAAGTGGATGTTGCCACCGGAGCATTGGCGCTTGCATCTGCGAAAAACGCTGTTATAGTGGGAGATTTAAGGCAGCTTCCCAATGTGATTTCAGAAAATCAGCGTAAGCTGAGTGAAGCGGTATTTCAAAGCTATCGTATACCGGACGGATATAACTATGCCGGAAACAGCTTCCTGAAGTCTGTTTGCACTGTTATTCCGAATATTCCGCAAACGCTGCTTCGAGAGCATTATCGCTGCCATCCGAAAATTATCGGCTTCTGCAATCAAAAGTTTTATCAAGGTCAGCTTATTACAATGACAGAGGATAACGAAGAACCCGATGCCCTCTGCGTGTATCGCACAGCATCCGGTGAGCACCGACGAGGGCATATCAATCAGCGGCAAATTGATGTGACAAAAAATGAAGTTTTGCCTAAATTACAGGACACTGCGCCGGAGAATATCGGTATCATCGCGCCATATCGGGCGCAGGCTGAGGAATTTTCCAAGGAGATCGGGAATGACAGTATAGAAATTGATACCGTACATAAATTTCAAGGCAGAGAAAAGGACGTAATTGTTCTTGCCACTGTGGATGATGAGGTGACCGATTTTTCGGATGACCCGTTTCTTTTGAATGTAGCGATTTCCAGGGCAAAGAAGAAGCTATGCCTTGTTGTATCAGGAAATGAGCAACCGGCAGATAGCAACATAGGCGATTTGATAGCTTACATCGAGTATCATAATTTCGCTGTTGTTGACAGTGAACTGCATTCTGTTTTTGATTTGTTATACCGGCAGTATACCGAACAGCGACTTGCTTATCTTGGAAAGCATAAGAGAATTTCCGAGTTTGATTCAGAGAACCTGATGTATGCGGCGATTTGTGATTTGCTTCGAGAAATGCCGGATGCTGCATTAAATGTGATTTGTCATCAAAAAGTAAGGCTGCTGCTTCGAAATTATGATAAGCTGACAGATGCAGAGCTTCGTTATGCAACGCATCCCAATACTCATGTGGATTTTCTGATTTATAACCAAATTACGAAAAAGCCGGTATTGGCGATTGAAGTCGATGGATTTAATTATCACGGAGAAAGCACACGGCAGGCGGAGCGCGACGGGATGAAGGACGCTATCTTTGCGAAATATTGCATTCCGCTGTTGCGCCTTCCCACAAACGGAAGCGAGGAGATCCAAAAGGTCAAGGATGCACTCAAAAACAACTGACGCACGGCAATTCTATGCCCACCCATGATGCCGCTTTGCACGTTCGATTTTTTTTGTGAAAACAAAGATTGTATTGACAAAATTCATAAAACCGATTATAATCATATTTGAAATAAAGCTGTCGGCTGTTTTCCGACGTGCGATATAATTTATGCATCCTAAAGCCATAACATAAATTAAGGAGGTACATCCGTATGAAACTAAAAAGAGCGGTTTCAACATTTCTTACACTCGCGGTAGTGCTTGGGGCACTGCTTGCCGTCGGAGTTCCCGCTGCCGACACGGAGCTCCCGTTTAAGGATGTCGGAGCCAAGAAATGGTACTACGACGAGGTGCTTGCCGTTTGGAAGTCGGGACTGATGACGGGTACGTCTCAGACACGCTTTGAGCCCGACGGAATGCTTACGCGAGCAATGTTCGTTACGATTCTCGGACGTCTTGCGGACGCAGAGAGCACGAACAGCGACACATTTCCCGATACGAAGAAGAATACATGGTATTCTCCGTACGTGGGCTGGGCTGTAGAGCAGGGAATCATAAACGGTTACGAGGACGGAAGCTTCCGCCCCGACGAATACCTGACGCGCGAGGAGATGGCAGCGTGCATTTCGCGTTACATTGACAGCACCGGGGTTAAAATGCCTCGAGAAAGCACGGCTCCCGCAAAATTTGCCGATCAGAAGAAGATCGCAAAGTGGGCTCGCGGCTTTGTTGAGACGCTTCGCCGTTCGGGAATCGTTAACGGCGATCAGTACGAAAAGTATAATCCCAAGGCTAATATGACCCGTGCCGAGACTGCCACGATAATATTAAACCTTATCGATGCATCCGGAAAGGCATGGCAGGGCTATGTTCCCGATGCCGAAAACGACACTCAGGCGATATTCGGTGCAAGGTATCTCTATACGGGAGGTCTTGCACTGCAAGGAGCTATGGAGCCGAGCCTCGATGAAAGCGGAGATTATCCGTACATTTATCCTGTAATGTCGACCCGTTACGCGGAGCTGTCTTATCAGGACGACGATACGATAGGCTTCAGTGCTACAGCGGTCGTGGCTGATCTGAGGCGTACTCCGTATGTTAAGATCTGCTATAAATACACCGGTGCCGAGGAGCCTGAGAGCCTGTCGGCGTATATCTCACAGCGCTCGGCAGAGCCGATAAGCCGAGCCGATATCAGCTTTGAGAAGACGACAGCTGACGGTGAGTGGTCGACGGCGGTATTTACCGCAACGAGCGAGCTTCTTTCGTCTATCGGAGCGCAGTTCGGACGTGATCACGGTTCAAATGTGCAGATCATGCTGAAGCCCTATGTGGGTGCAGCAGACTCGGCACGCTTCTGCCTTGCGTACATAGGACTGTTTGAAACACGAGAGGCGGCAGACTCCTTTAAGCTCGAGGATGAAGCTGATTATTTCAGAAATTACTACAGATATTCGGCGTCAACGCTTGAAAGCGCTGATAAGGATACGCTCGAGGAATACCTCGACAAGGTGCGTGAGAGGATTTCGGAGATAAAAACGAGTGCTTCCGAGATAACTCCCGAGGATATTAAGGCGAGCGGACATAAGTGCTACTATATCTCGTCGCTCAGCGGTAACGACTCCAACAGCGGAACGGCTCCCGACGCACCGTGGAGGTCTATTGTTTCGCTATGGGATATAAAGGCAGGAGGTCTTGCCCGAGTCGCAAAGGCGAAGGAGGGGGACGCTGTCTTCTTCGAGAGAGGAAGCGAGTTCTACCCGTGGAGATACATGAACGGCTCAGTCTTCACGCTTGAGACAATACCGAATGTAACCTACGGAGCATACGGCGACCCCGCGAAGCCCAAGCCTGCCTTCTACGGAAGCTTTGATCTCGGAGGCGGCACGGGCGAATGGAAGAAGACCGAATGGGAGGATATCTACTACTTTGACCTTTACGAGCAGATATACCGTGATATCGGTGAGAGCGAGGGCGAGGAGAGGGTACGCCTCTTCGCCGGAGAGGCAGGAGATATCGGAAGCGTTATCTTCAACGAAGGCGAATACATCGGAGTGCGTGTCTATCCGTCCGACAATGAAAATCCGTTCGGAGATGGAAAGACCACGAAGCTGATGGGCAAGATGGGCAACTGTGAGGACTACTATATTTCCGGCGGCACAAGCTGCAACGATCCCGCAGACGCTCTCAGAAATAACCTCGAGTTTTTGCACGATTACGGCGCGGGACGCGTTTATTTGAAGTGTACGTGGGGCGACCCGAGCGAGTATTTCACACGAATAGATCTTGCGAGAAACTGCTATAACGTGACCGCAAACAAGAATGTCAGACTTGACAATATTTGCAGCCTTTACACGAGCTGGATTACAATCGATCTCGGAGACGGCAGCATGGCTACAAACTGCGAGGCCGGCTATGCCGGAGGCTGCACGGGCTCGGTCGGTACGGGAATCGGAGGCTACGGTAAGTGTGAGTCTCTTGTCGTAAATAACTGCTACATCCACGATGTCGAAGACGGACCGATGGGAACTCAGAATACCGCGGACTACAGCGACGATCCTTTCAGTGCTCCCGAGCTTAACGGAGTGGTGCTTACGAATAATGTTGTTACGACTTCACAAAACCTTGTAGAGCTCTTCAGCACCTTCCGTCATCCGGACGAGGACGGCGTGCTCGGAGTCAACAAGATACGAAACGCAGTCGTTAAGGGCAATTACGGTGTGTACCTCGGCTACGGATACCCGCGGAAGGTAGAACTCGGCGTCGAAGGACTCGGAATACACAACTGGTATTACGGTGAGATGGTGGACTGTGAGTTCTCGGAGAATACCTTGATCTGCTGTGCAGGTAAGGTGATCGGAGCACACGTCGGAAGCGATAATAATGAACGCGGATGGAAAATGTTTGACAACACATATGTGCTTAATCCCAATCACAGCGGATATCTTCGCGGCGGCGACGGCATATGCGAATATACGAATCTCAATATGTCGTTCTACTGCTCGTTCGGAATGGGAACGCACATAAACCAGCGGAATCTGACGTATTTTGCCTCGATCGGAATCGACACGACCTCGAAGTTCTATGCTCTTGACTACGAAAGCGAGGCTGAAGCCGACGGATATTATGTCACAACAGGCTACCGTATAGAGCACGGAAGCTTGCCGAAATAAAGAGTAATGAGCGGAGCTCCGTATGCTCCGCTCATTTTTTTGCAGAAAAGAAAACGACCTCCGACAACACCTGAAATTCGGCGCCGTCGGAGGCTGAGAGATTACATATACTTGTCACAGATCAGATAAAAAACGAAAAAGCCGTCGGTCAGCGGGAGCGCGAAGTCGATAGGTCAAAGACTGAAGGGCATCACTCTGTGATGCCCTTCAGTCTTTGACCCGTACGAGAATCGAACTCGTGTTACCGCCGTGAAAGGGCGGTGTCTTAGCCGCTTGACCAACGGGCCGTATAGCGGAAGTTGGACTTGAACCCACGACCTATCGGGTATGAACCGATTGCTCTAGCCAGCTGAGCTATTCCGCCATTTTGCCTTCGGCACCTCCGTGCCGCGGCAACGTTGATATTATACCACAGGGCGCACTTTTTGTCAATACGTTTTTTGAAATTAATTTCGTTTTTTCGAAAAAATGATTTTCCGTGGCAAAAGCGTCGGAGACGGGATAGGAAAGAGCATGATCCGCGAGACTGCTTGCAGGCTTTCGCTCACCGTGGGGATATTGGGGCGGCGATTTTATGAAGGGCGGATTATTTTCGAAACGTCCCGGGCTAAATTTCGCTTTCAAACTTGACCTCGGCGCACATATGTTGTATAATAGTATAGGTGAAAATTTGCGAAAATTTCGATGAAAGGGAACAGCAGAGCCTTCTGCTTCAGATATGGTAGAAATAACCGGTGTTTTGCCCGCCTCAAGGGCATATAAAGCGGGCATTCGTGCCGGGGATATACTCCTGTCCGTAAACGGGTACGACATTCGAGATGTTCTCGACTACAGATTCCGCCTGGCGGAGCCTCGTGTCGAGCTGAAGATACACAGAGGTCCCGAGCTTCTCGATTTTACTATAGTAAAGTCGACATACGACGATATCGGTCTTGAATTCGAGACGCCGCTCATGGATAAAAAGCAGAGGTGCGAAAACGGCTGCATCTTCTGCTTTATCGACCAGAACCCGAATGGAATGCGTGAGAGCATCTACTTCAAGGACGATGACTCGCGTCTTTCGTTCCTGCACGGAAACTATATCACGCTGACTAATCTCAGCCGCCGCGACATAGACCGCATAATCGAGATGCACATCTCTCCGGTCAATGTCTCGGTGCACACGACAAATCCCGAGCTTCGCATTAAAATGATGAAGAATAAGCGCGCGGGTCAGGTGCTCGAATACCTCAGAATACTCGCGGATGCGGGTATCAAGCTTCGCGGACAGATCGTGCTTTGCCGTGGTGTAAACGACGGGGCGGAGCTTGAGCGCTCGATGCGCGACCTTGCGGAATATTATCCCGCGCTTGACAGCGTGTCGGTCGTGCCCGCCGGGCTTACCGCATATCGCGACGGACTTTACCCGCTCGAGCAGTTCACGCCCGAGCAGTGCCGCGAGGTCGTGCGGAGCGTCACGGAGTTTGGCGACGAATGTGAAGAGCGCCTCGGCGAGAGAGTATTCTACGCCTCCGACGAGTTCTACGTCAGGGGTGAGCTGCCGCTGCCGGACTACGGCTTCTGGGGTGAATTCACTCAGCTCGAAAACGGTGTCGGCATGCTTGCCTCGTTCACGCATGAGTTTGAAACGATGCTTACAACGCTGTCCGAGGAGGAGCGTGCGACAGCCCGCGAGGTCTCTGTGGCGACAGGCGAGGCGGCGCACGGAATGCTTTCGAGCCTTATCGAAAGGCTTGAGGGTGAGTGCCCGAACATGCGAGTACACCTTTATCCCGTGAAGAATAAATTCTTCGGCGGCGGTGTCACGGTCACCGGACTGCTTACCGGACGCGACATTGCCGACTCGCTCGGCGACAGAGAGCTCGGCGAGGAGCTGCTTTTGTCGAGAAATACGCTTCGCGCAGAGGGGGATCTGTTCCTGTGCGGAATGTCGCCCGCCGAGCTTGAAGAAAGGCTCGGAGTGAGTGTGGGCTTTGTCGAGAACGACGGCGGAGAATTTCTGCTGAGGCTTCTCGGCATCAACTGAAAATATTATAAGGATTGGTGAATATAAATGGGAAAACCGATAATTGCAATAGTGGGGCGTCCGAATGTCGGAAAGAGCACACTTTTTAATAAGCTCATCGGCGAGAGACGCGCGATAGTTGAGGACACACCCGGCATTACGCGCGACAGAATATACGGCGAGACCGAGTGGAGAGGTCGCAGAATGATAGTTATCGACACGGGCGGAATCGAGCCTGTGAGCGACGATATTATCCTTTCGAAGATGCGCGACCAGGCGCAGATCGCGATCGACACGGCGGATGTCATCCTTTTCGTGTGCGACATTCGAACAGGTCTCCTTGCCGACGACGAGGACATCGCACTCATGCTCAAAAAGAGCGGAAAGCCCGTTATCCCGTGCATAAACAAGTCTGACAGAATAGGCACGGTCGCGCCCGAGTTTTACGATTTTTACTCACTCGGCTTTGAAAACGAGCCGATACCGCTGTCGGCGCTTCACGGAAGCGGAAGCGGAGACGTGCTCGACCGCGTTATCGAGCTGCTTGGCGATTTTGACAGCGAGGAGGATCACGGTGACGTGATCAACGTAGCCGTTATAGGCAAGCCGAACGCGGGCAAATCCTCGCTTATCAATAAGATACTCGGCGATGACCGCCTTATCGTTTCGAATATTGCGGGAACGACGCGTGACGCCATCGACACTCACGTCGAGAACGAATTCGGTAAATACAATTTCATAGACACGGCGGGAATTCGCCGCCAGAGTCGCGTTGAGGACAGAATAGAGAAGTACAGCGTGCTTCGCGCAAAGGCTGCCATCGAGCGCGCTGACGTATGTATCATTATGATAGACGCGAACGAGGGCTGCACCGAGCAGGACGAGAAGATCGCGGGTCTCGCGCCCGAGGCGGGCAAGGCGTCTATTATCTGCGTAAACAAGTGGGACAGCGTCGATAAGGACAATAACACCGTTAAGACCTTCACAAAAAAGGTCTACGACTCGCTGTCGTACATGACCTACGCGCCGCTGCTTTTCATCTCGGCGAAGACGGGTCAGCGCGTGGACAAGCTGTATGAGCATATAAACTACGTCCGCAACCAGTCCGCTATGCGTATCTCGACCGGTATGCTCAACGACGTGCTCGCCGACGCTACTGCAAGAGTTCAGCCGCCGTCCGACAAGGGCAGACGACTCAAGATCTACTACATGACGCAGAGCGCGGTCACGCCTCCGACCTTCGTTCTGTTCTGCAACAGAGCGGAGCTGTTCCATTTCTCCTATCAGAGATATATAGAAAATTGCCTCAGAACCACCTTCGGCTTCAGAGGAACCCCCATAAGGCTCGTTATCCGTCAGAAGGGCGACGACGAGAACTGATCTTTCGCGAAAGGCTGTACTACTATGAATTTTTCCACGCTGTGGCTTGAAGGCTTTTTCGGGCACCAAACATATGAGAGCATAAACACACTGAGCGCGGCGATCATCGTGTCCGTGCTTGTGTGCATGGTCGCGGGCTACCTGCTCGGAAGCATCAATCTTTCGATCATCGTCTCGTCACGCTTTTACAAGGACGACATTCGCCTCCACGGAAGCGGAAACGCAGGTATGACGAATGTCATGAGGACCTACGGCAAGAAGATGGCGATCATTACCTTTGCCGGTGACTTCGGAAAGGCGGTCGTCGCCTCGCTTATCGGTCGACTGCTGCTCGGATATTACGGCGCACTTATTGCCGGCTTTTTCTGCTTCCTCGGTCACATCTTCCCGTGCTATTACCGCTTCAAGGGCGGCAAGGGAGTCGTTACCGCGGCAGCGATGATAATTATGACCGACCCCCTCATAGCGCTCATTCTCTTTGTGCTTTTCGTGGCGCTCGTTGCACTGACAAAGTATATTTCCGCCGGAAGCGTCGTATGTCTGCTCGTTTATCCGGTGCTGCTCCACAATGTGTACTCGCGCTTTACGGGCTTTCCCGTGCTCATCGGCTTCGCCATGGGTCTGCTTTGCGCGTTTGCTCACAGAAACAATATTAAACGAATATTTCGCGGTGAGGAGAACCGATTCACCTTTAAGGTGCGCGATAAAAAGCCCGTGAGCGAGTCTGACACGGACAGCGCCTCGGAGGATGACAATGTCTGACGCTGTTTGCAAATTTGCCGAAGCGCTCGCCGTCGCGCACGATTCTCGGGCGCTGAAAAGCGTGGTTTTTCATACGCCGAGGGCGAAGGGCTCGGAAAGGCTCAAGGTGAAGGGCACGCCGCGCGTGATCTCGTCGCGCGAGGTCTTGCAGCTCGAGTATTTCCTCACGGAGGGCAGAGTGGCACACGAGAATGTCGAGACGCGCGACATTGCTGCCGCAGTCGAGCGCCTGACGGGCGAATTTCGCCGAGCGGAGCTTGTCACCGAGGGCGGAAGCGCCGCGCTGATGATATCGAAAAGCGGCGAGAAATGCTCATTTGTTTCACACGGCTCGCTGAGCACGCCCCGCACCGACGACAGTCAGAGGGCAAACGACAGAAAAAAGAAGCACCTGCTCGCGGGCGACGAGAAATTTCTCAAATGCCTCGGAATATCCGATGCAAACGGTCGCGTTAGAGACAAAATGCAGCCGAAATTCCGACAGATCAACCGCTTTTGCGAGTATGTCGTCGAGGCTGTCGGTCACCTGTCGCGCGGAGAGGGCAGAGTTAATATTGCCGACATGTGCTGCGGAAAGAGCTACCTCAGCTTTGCCGCGTATCACACCGTGACGGAAATATTGCACCGCGAATGCACGCTTCTCGGCGTCGATCTCAAGCGCAGCGTTATTGACTACTGCAACGAGACGGCGCGCGAATGCGGCTTTGGTAAAATGAGCTTCGTCTGCGCGGATGTTTCGAGCTTTGTCGCCGACGAGCGACCCGATATCGTAATATCGCTCCACGCCTGCGACACGGCAACGGACGCGGTGCTCGATTTCGCGATAAACAACCGTGCCGAGGTGATACTCGCGACGCCGTGCTGTCATCATGAGCTCTCCGAAAGGCTCGACTGCGACAGCCTTGCGTTTATTGCTGATGTGCCGCTGCTGAGGCAGAAGCTGTGCTCGGCGGCAACGGACGCGCTCCGTCTGCTGCGCCTTGAGGCTGCGGGCTACAGGACGGACGCCACGGAGCTTATCGACCCGGAGGACACTCCGAAGAATATCATGCTTCGCGGCTACCTCAGACACAGTATGTCACGCCCCGCGCGTGAGGCGGCACGGACAAAGTATAACGACACATACAGATTCCTATACGGCTGCGACGCGCCGACAACGGCAAAGGCAGAGAAAAACTAAGTTACCGCACCGCGGTAGATTGGAGATATACAATGGAAGCATTAATTAAGCAGATCGGCAGAACCGATATTACCGCCGAGGAACGCCTTGCGGCACTTCGTGAGCTTGCCGCGCTGATTTCCGAAGGCAAGATAACGCGCGAGGGCGACGGCTCGTGGGTCAACAATCACATCCACACCTCGTACTCGTTCTCCCCCTACACACCTACCTCCGCTGTCTTCTATGCATGGCGTGCCGGACTCGGCACTGCTGGAATTATGGATCACGACAGCGTCGGCGGAATTTACGAATTTCTCGAGGCGGGTCGCATCATGAATATGCCCGTAACGTGCGGCTTCGAGTGCCGCGTGAGCGTTAAGGGAACAGCCCTTGAGGGTCGCCGCATAAACAACCCCGACCAGAAGTCCTGCGCTTACCTTGCAATGCACGGTATTCCTCATCAGAGCGTACCGGAGGCTGCTCGCGTGCTCGAGGGCATTCGCGAAAAGAGAAACGCGCGTAACCGCAGAATGTGCGAGCGCATCAATGCGCTGACTGCCGATTACGGCATCGAGCTTGATTTCGACCGCGACGTGTATCCGCTTTCTATGGCTCGCGAGGGCGGAAGCATAACCGAGCGTCACATACTCTTCGCGCTCACAAAGAAGATCACCGCAAGATATCCGAGCCGCGCCGACGCGTGCGACTTCATCGAGAAGATGACCTCACCCCTCGGCAGCGTTCGCGAAAAGCTCATGAGCGCACCCGACAATTTCTATGAGTACGATATTCTCGGCGTTCTTAAGGGACATATGGTCGAGAAGTTCTACATTGACGCCGATGAGGAGGTTATGCACATTTCCGAGTTCACGGCACTTGCGCGCCGCCTCGGTGCAATAAGCGCGTATGCTTATCTCGGAGACGTCGGAGAGAGCCCCACGGGTGACAAGAAGGCTCAGAAGTTCGAGGACGATTATCTCGACGAGCTCTTTGCAACGCTTTCGGAGCAGGGCTTCTCGGCAGTTACGTACATGCCCTCCCGAAACACTCCCGAGCAGCTTCGCGAGATCATGCGCCGCTGCGACGAGAACGGTCTGTTCCAGATCAGCGGTGAGGATATAAATTCTCCCCGCCAGTCGTTCATCTGCCGCGCGCTCGCAGACCCGAATTACAGCCACCTCAAGGTGTCGACCTATGCGCTCATAGGTCATGAAAACGCAGCAAGCGACGAGCTTGACGCGTCCATGTTCTCCGATAAGACAAAGGCGGACATGCCGTCGCTTTCGGAGCGCGTTGCAAAATATGCCGCACTCGGCGGACTCAATTAAAGTTAATTATTGCCGCCGTGCGGCAGAAAGTGGAGATATAATCATGTGTAATATGAAAACTCTCGTCAATTTTTCAAGACGCTTCGGCGCCGATGCCAATTTCGTTCTCGCAGGTGGCGGAAACACCTCCTACAAGGATGAAAATTACCTCTACATCAAGGGAAGCGGCAGCGCGCTTGCCGATATGACCGAGGATAAGTTCGTTAAGATGAACAGAGCGTCCCTGGCTGCAATGTGGGAGAAGAATTACTCCGACGACACGACAAGCCGTGAGGCTGAGGTGCTTGCCGACCTTATGGCGGCTCGCGAGGTCGGCGAGGAGGCAAAGCGTCCCTCAGTTGAGACACTTCTTCATGACCTGTTCTGTCAGAAGTTCGTTCTGCACGTTCATCCCGCAGTCGTAAACGGTCTTACCTGCTCGAAGTCAGGTCGCGACGGTGCAATGAAGCTTTTCCCCGACTGTGTGTGGGTAGACGAGACCGAGCCCGGCTATGTTCTCGCATCCCTTTGCAGAAAGGCGCTTGCCAAGTATAAGGAGCGCACCGGTCACGCAGCGTCCCTCGTATTCCTCCAGAACCACGGCGTATTCTTTGCCGCAGAGAGCGAGAGCGAGCTTGACGCGCTTGTGATTCGCGTAATGGGCAAGCTTTACTCCGCAGTTAACCGCCGTCCCGATTTCGCGCCCGTTGAATTCGACGCTGAGGCTGTTTCGAGCCTTGCTCCCGCGCTTCGTATGCTCTACAGCGCAGACGGAAAGGCAGTCGTAAAATTCACCGCCGACCGTGAGACTATGCGCTTTGCTGCATCCCGCGAGGCGTTCGACGTGCTTGTAAAGCCGTTTACACCCGACCATATAGTTTACTGCAAGGCGGAGCCGCTTTTTGTTGAGAATGCTGACACAGCTTCTCTCAAGAGCGCGTTTGACGAGTTTGTCGCTCGCCGCTCCTTCATGCCTAAGGTCGTATTCGTTAAGAACGTCGGTATGTTCACCGTCGGCTCGAGCGTCAAGGAGGCTGCTACCGCTCGCGACGTATGGCACGATGCCATGAAGATCGCGGTATATGCCGAGAGCTTCGGAGGCGCGTCTCACATGGCAGACAGACTTGCCGACTTTATCGTCAACTGGGAGGTAGAGAGCTACCGCTCCAAGGTCAGCCTGAGCACGGGTGCCGCAAAGAAGCTCAGCGGCAAGATCGCGGTCGTCACGGGAAGCGCACAGGGCTTCGGCGAGGGCATCGCAAGATACCTTGCTGCCGAGGGTGCCGCTGTTGTTATCGCGGATATGAACGCAGACGGAGCCGCGCGCACAGCCGAGGCAATTGCCGCAGACACAGGTGCCGCAACACTTGCCGTTTCTGTTAACGTTTCCGACGAGGACAGCGTCCGCGCAATGATGACGAAGGTCGTTACAGAGCTTGGCGGACTCGACATTTTCGTAAATAACGCGGGAATCGTTCGCGCAGGCTCGCTCGAGGAGATGACGAAGTCGAACTTCGAGCTCGTCACCGCTGTCAACTACACAGCATACTTCCTCTGCGCGAAGTACGCCTCCGCAATTATGAAGGCACAGCGCGCCGTCGCCCCCGATTATATGGCTGATATCATTGAGATAAACTCGAAGTCGGGTCTTGCGGGCAGCAATAAGAATTTCGCATATGCGGGAAGTAAGTTCGGCGGACTCGGACTGACACAGTCCTTCGCTCTCGAGCTTGCACCGTTCGGTATCAAGGTCAATGCGGTTTGCCCCGGCAACTTCCTTGACGGTCCTCTGTGGAGCGACCCCGAGCGCGGACTTTTCGTTCAGTATCTCAACGCAGGCAAGGTTCCCGGCGCGAAGACCGTAGAGGACGTTAAGGCGTTCTACGAGTCGAAGGTTCCGCTCGGACGCGGCTGCCTTGTTGAGGATGTGGCACGTGCGGTGCTCTACATAATCGAGCAGAAGTACGAGACAGGACAGGCTCTCCCCGTAACAGGCGGTCAGGAGATGCTGAAATAATTTCGTGCATTAATAGCAATAAAAAGTCAGCGGCGAGGAGTCTGTCCTTACCGCTGACCTTTTTATTCGTTGTCCTTTTTCTGTGATTGCGCTAAAATACGCAGAGCGTCGTAAATTCCGCGCATTCCGGTGACGCCGTCGGGCATCGGCGTGCCGCTTTTTTTTGCGTCGCGCTTCATCTGACCGAGCGGGACTGCGATCTGCGTGAAGCCGAGGCGTGTTGCCTCGGATATTCTCTGATGCACTGCCGCTACCGAGCGGAATTCTCCCGCAAGTCCTATCTCGCCCATCGCGATGAGCTCGTGCGGCACGGGGATATCCTTCATTGACGAAATTATCGCGAGAATTATCGCAGCATCTGCCGCAGGATCGTCGACCTTCATGCCGCCGACAACATTCATGAATACGTCGCAGCTCGACAGGCGAAGACCGAGTCGCTTTTCGATGACGGCGAGTATCAGACACATTCTGTTGTAGTCGATACCGTCCGCTGTTCGGCGCGGCGAAGGGTATGACGTCGGAGTTACAAGCGCCTGCACCTCGGCAATGAGCGGGCGCGTTCCCTCGAGTATGCAGACGGCACAGCTTCCGGATATACCGTCGGGTCGACCCTCAAGAAGCATCGCGGACGGATTGTCGACGGGAAGGAGCCCCTCGCTTGTCATATCGAAGACGCCGATCTCGTTGGTGCTGCCGAAGCGGTTTTTTATCGCACGGACGATTCGGTGAGTCTGGCTTCGCTCCCCCTCGAAGGAGAGCACCGCGTCGACCATGTGCTCGAGCACCTTGGGTCCGGCAATGCCGCCCTCCTTGTTGACGTGCCCGACGATGATAAGTGATGTTCCGTCTGCCTTGATGCGCGCGATAAGCCGGTTGGCGCATTCGCGGACCTGTGTGACGCTTCCCGCACTTGACGAGACCGTCTGCGTCACGAGCGTCTGAATGGAGTCAATAATTATGATATCCGGCTTCACCGCTTCGTATTCTCTTATAATGTTTTCAAGCTGCACCTCGCTGTGGACGTACATTTTTGCGGGGTCAACGTCAAGTCGCTTTGCACGCAGCTTCAGCTGTGAGCTTGATTCCTCTCCCGAAACGTACATGATCTTCGACTCGTCACCGAGCTTTCCGCACAGCTGCATGAGTAGCGTGGACTTGCCGATGCCGGGCTCACCCGCAATAAGTATCGCCGAGCCGACGACAAGACCTCCGCCGAGCACGCGGTCGAGCTCGGAGATGCCCGTCGGACATCTCATGTATTCGGGTATTTCGAGCCCGTGGAAAAGCACTGCCTTCTCGCCGGAGGCGACTCCCGTGGGCGAAGCGGAGAGAGCTCGCGTGTCCGTGTAGGTCTCCTCCTCGAAGCTGTTCCACGCGCCGCAGGAGGGGCATTTGCCGAGCCAACGCGGGCTTTGGTAATCGCATTCCGTGCATGTGTATATTGTTTTCGGAGCTTTCATTTTCCGTTTTCCTTTCCTTTGGATTTGCTACTGCCTTACAAAATATTCCGCTACCGGAACGAACACCGTGCAGGCAAGCGAGGCTCTGTATGGCTGCTCGGACAGCAGCGCACACTCGCTTGGGCTTGATAAGAAGCCGCATTCGACGAGTATGGCTGGCATTTTAAGCCTGTGAAGAAGGTAAATTGCCGAGTCTGCCGGCTTTGCCTGACGCGAGTTATCCCTTTGAAGGTGTGCGCGGGCATAGCTTTGTACGCTTTCGGCAAGGATACTGCCGTCCTCGGTGTTCGGCGAATAGTATACCTGGAGCCCGCTGTACGCGGGACTTGTGAACTTGTTCATATGTATGCTGAGAAACACGAGCGCGTCGGCGTCCTCTGCCGTTCGAAGGCGGTTCTTGAGGTCGAGGGACTTCTTCTTTCCGCCGTAGCTGTCGAGCTTGCCGTATTTGTCATAAAGCATCGCGTCCTCGGTGCGCGTCATGGCATACGGAATTCCGAGCAGCAGCGCAAGACCCGCAGTGCCTTCGGCAACGGAGAGGTTGAGCTCCTTTTCGAGCACTCCGTTCACGCCGACGGCTCCGCCGTCCTCACCGCCGTGACCTGCGTCGATCATAAGCGGTCTTGCGACGGTCTTGTCAAGTGAAGTTTCTGCGGCGCGTACCGAGCTTTCCTTTGTGCCATGTGGCAAAAGCTCGCCGGCGGCGCAGCTTAATGCAAGTGAGGACAGCGTAAAGAGCAGACAAAACAGAAGATACATGGCAATAAAGCCGAGTGCGTGAGCCTTATAGGATCTCATAATTCACGAGCCTTTCGCATTGCCGTGCCGTGGCAGGGAATGCCGAAATTTTACTAATACCTATGAAGCGTGTCGCGAAAATATGAGTCCTCCGATAAGAATTCGCGCCGAAGCACGGAGCAGATGCCGACGGAGACATAACGCCCCTTTGCAAATACCGCATCGCGGGCGACGCCCTCAAAGCTCATGCCGACCTTTTCCATAACGTGTCGGCTGTCCTCGTTGCCGAGCATGTAGCGTGCTTCTATCCTGTTTAAGCGAAGCACGGAAAACGCGTAGCGCAGCACCTCGTGCAGTGCCTCGGCGGCAAGTCCGCGATGCCAGTACGCACGGTTGAGCACATAGCCGACCTCGGCCGAATTGTTTGCAAGGTCGAAGGAGGTAAAGCCGCAGGTGCCTATCATCTTGCCGCTTTGCCGCTCGACCACAGCCCAGTCGTAAAATTCGCCGGCTCTGTAGCGTCCCTGTAAATACACGAGGTACCGTGCGGTATACTTTTTCGACACATGCGCGTCCCAGAGCAGATAGCGTGAAACGGCAGGGTCTGAGGCGTATTCAAACATGTCGTCGGTATCGCTCTTAAGCAGCTTACGCAGGATCAGATGCCGACTCCTCAGTATCGGCGGATCCTTGAAGCGGGAAATAATATCAAGCTTATCCATGAAAAATCCTCGAGGTCACTTTGTATTCTTCAATTATACCCCAAATGCGCGCGTATATCAAGAATAATATTGCGCTTTCGGCGAATTATTTACATTTTGGTATTCAAAAGACACGGAAAATATGATAAAATATTATGTGTCATTTAAGTGTACGCCGCGCAATATAATTTCCGTGACAGCTTATCTTGTCGGGAGGCTTATAATGCAGCGTTCGGCGGTAGCGAAATATCGTACACTTTTGTGCTTCGGCACCTTTGCCGTCTCTATTCTCACGGTGCTTTGCCTGTGCGGGAGCTCTTCCTCGGAGCTGTGCTTTGACGCTTCGGCGAAAGCGCTCGGCGTGACGGAGCTTGTGACGGCGTATACCGCTTCGTCGGCGCTTTCCGCACTTCTGATATTTGCGAGCGCGTATTCCTGCTACGGCTTATATGCGCTTTTGCTGTTCGGCGCATGGCGCGGTGCCGTTTCGGGCTATGCGGCGTCGTGCTTTTTCTCGGGACGCCTTGCGCTCATGCCGACAGCACTTCTATTTGGTTCGCAGAGTGCGTGTTTTGCCGCGCTTTTCACTCTTTATGTCGGCGCGAGTGCCGCGCTGATAGGAGCCGGCTGCGTTCTGGGCTGCCGTTGGCGCTGTGACAGGGTGTCGAGCGCAGAGGGCTTTCGTTATATTGTATTGTTTGCCGCGCTTGTCGGTGCGGCGTTTGTTTTTGATATTATGCGAGGTGTGCTTGTGTGCTTTTGAGACGGGTCGCCTCGGAAAGGATGTTCAGCATGTTTAACAGCAATTCAAACGGGCTTGACGAGCGCCCCTCGCTCAATCCGTTTCGCCGTCGCGAGCCGCGCGAGATCGACCCTAACGAAAAGAAGGTCATGGAGGAGCCCGGCATTCGCAACTATTTCAAGCTTTTCGGAAGAAGCTTCAGCAATATAGTCAGCATCAATCTTGTAATGATGCTCGGCTGCCTGCCGCTGATTTTTGCACTGCTTGTAATGGCGGGATATTTCTCGCACACGTCAACAGCACCGCTTTATACCGTGTTCGCGCCGCTTTACGGTGCCTTTACGCAGTCGCCGAACGCCTACAGCGCCGCGATCCTTGCGGAGTTTTCAATACAGTCCTCCGTCACGCTTTTGTCGACGGTCGACTACGTCTTGCTCGGACTGTCCGCGCTGACTGTATTCACCTTCGGACCGGTAATGGTCGGCTCGACCTACCTTATGCGAAACATCGTGCGCCAGGAGCATGTATTCATTTTCCACGACTTCATGTATGCCATAAAGCGTAATCTGAAGCAGGCGGTGCTTTTCGGAATTGCGGATATCGCGATAATCCTTATCCTCATTTACGATATTGTGCTTTATAACCTCAATTTTTCGCAGAGCATGCTGAATGCTGTCATGTTCTTTGCGATGATCTGCATTGCGGTGCTGTACTTCTTTATGAGAATGTATATCTATCCCATGATGCTCACCTTTGACCTGTCGATTCGAAAGCTTCTCAAGAACGCGCTGTTCTTCTCTGTGCTCGGCATCAAGCGTAATATCTGCGCGCTGCTCGGCACGCTGGCAGTCGTTATCGCAACGGCGCTGCTCATGACGCTCGTTCTTCCGATCGGAATAATAATACCGTTCGTATTCCTGTTTTCCTTCCTTGTGTATACCGCGACCTATTGCGCGTACCCCGTGATCGACAAGTATATGATAGCTCCGTATTATAAAAAGGACGGCACACTCCGCGAGGCTGAAGCGGAGGACGGCACGCCCGAGGAATAAGTGAAAACACCTCCGACAAGGAGGTTTTTCGCTTTTTCGGGGGAATACGGCGCGGCACAAGAATTAATTTGCATTTTGTGCGTCGGATAGCCTCAAAAAGGTTGATTTTTTTCGAAAAATATGATATAGTTATCTGTGTATATTCAAGAACTGTTTATTTGAGCGTGGATTGGGAGGATGACGTGCAGAAGATCAATTACGGACTGCAATGCGAGCAGCTGCTTGCCGAGATAAAAAACAGCGGATGCCGTCCGTCACTGCTGCTTCATGTGTGCTGTGCGCCGTGCTCATCCTACGTTATCGAGTATCTTGAGGAATATTTCGATATAACGCTGTTCTTTTATAATCCGAATATTACCGACAGCGCAGAGTTTGCATACCGACTTGACGAGCTGTCTCGCTTTGTTAACGAGAGGGTTGGACGTGAGTGCGGGCTCATCGTCGACGAGTATGACCCCGACAGCTTTTTCGCGCTTGTACGCGGGCTTGAAGGCGAGAAGGAGGGCGGTGCACGCTGCGAGGTCTGCTACAGGCAGCGCCTTGACAGGACGGCTCGCCGAGCCGCAAGCGACGGCTACGACTTTTTTGCGACAACGCTGACCGTCAGCCCGTATAAGAATGCGACGCTTCTTTCGGAGATTGGGCTTGAGCTTGAGAAGGAATGCGATGTTCGGTATCTTGTGTCCGACTTCAAGAAGAAGGGCGGGTACCTCAGAAGCATTGAGCTTTCGTCCGTGTATGGGCTGTACCGGCAGGACTTTTGCGGTTGCGTCTTTTCAATGGAGCAGGCACGTGCCCGCCGACAGAGCTCGGCGAGCGAAAAATAAGGAGGCTACAGCATGCTTTCGGCATTCAAAAATTTTCTTGTTACCTTTCTTGTTGCCGCGCTGATATTCGGCACGGTGGGTTTCTTTACATCAAGGTATGTTTCCGGGATAGTGTCCGGAATTCTCGACGGGGAGCAGGATGAGCTCGATCAGATCATCAGCGCAACGCCCGAGGATACGACCTCCGGCGGCAACGACGCTCCGAGCGTCGACCCCAATCAGAAGGTGCCGGAGGGCAGCTCCTTCACGCTGCTGTTCATCGGAACGGATTACCGCCCCGATGTTTACAATAACTATTTTCATTCCTATGCGGATATAGATGAGCTGACGGGCGGGCTTGAGGACGCCGAGTCTACCGTCGGCATTCTGAAGACTCCTGTGCGACCCATTAATGCGACATGGCTTGTGCTGCTGCGCGCCGATAAGGAGAACCGCGAGTATGTGATCTCGTATATTTCCCCCGAGACCTGCGTCAGCACGCCTGCGGGAGACGCTGCCCTCGGCGATGTTTACGGCAGATACGGCTCGGAGCTGCTTTGCGAGTATGTGGAGGCTATGACACAGCTTCGAATCGACCACAGCTTCATCGTCGACGGCATAAACGGCTCGGACTTCATCTCCTCGATGGGCTCGGTCAATATCGAGGTAAAGCACGATATCTACAGTGCCGGTGCGTACCACGTTTCATCTGCAACCTCTGTTGTAACCGAGGAGAGCACTGTGACGCCGGAGTCCGAAAGCGAGTCGAAGGACGACAAGAAGACAGAGGAAGCAGAAAAAAAGGATAACAAGGAAAGCGAGAACGACGACCCTGAGGAGGCACCCGCCGAGAAGACCGTCGACAATGTACTTGTCCTGAAGGCGGGAGGGCAGAGCCTGTCGGATTATTCCGTGCATATTCTCAACACCTTCAAGGAGCTCTCGCTCGACGACATAAATGTAAAGAGCGCATATATGCTCGACATTGCCGAGCAATACCTCAGACGCTGCGCGTCGTGGTCGGAGGAGGAGCTTGCAGCCAAGCTCGAGGAGCTTTCGCGCGAGAAGGATTATTCCGCAAAGCCCGATAAGGACGAGGACGGCGAGGAAGGCGAGGACACCCCGCCCGAGAATGCACCCGTGGTAAACGGCAGCTTCAACGACCCTTATGCGTCAAAGCCAGTGCTTGCGACGGATCTCGTGTCGGAGGAGCTTCGCGAGATGCTTGACATGCTGAAGGCTGTCGAGTACTTCAATGTGACAAAGTATGTCTATCCCGGAAGCTATTCCGAGCAGAGCGGACTGTACATGCCGGACTCTGCCGCAGCCCTCGAATTCTTCGCAAAATACAGCGCAAAATAAGTCAAACAATAAATCAAAAATACAGTCACCGTTGTGCCGTGTAAACCAATACGGCATAAAAGAAAGGAAACGACAATGGCAAGAATGAAGAACACCGAAAAATCAATGGACAAGCTCGTAGCACTCTGCAAGAGCCGCGGCTTTGTATATCCCGGAAGCGAGATATACGGCGGTCTTGCAAACACCTGGGACTACGGTCCGCTCGGAGTTGAGCTCAAGAATAACATTAAGGATGCGTGGAGACAGAAGTTCGTTCGCGAGAATAAGCTCAATGTCGGTCTTGATTCCGCCATTCTCATGAATCCCCAGACCTGGGTTGCCTCCGGACACCTCGGCGGCTTCTCCGACCCGCTCATGGACTGCAAGGAGTGCAAGACACGTCACCGCGCAGACAATCTCATCGAGGATTTCGACGGCACGAACGTTGCCGGCTGGTCAAACGATCAGATGACCGACTACATAAATCAGAAGGAAATTCCGTGCCCCAATTGCGGTAAGCACAATTTCACCGACATCCGTCAGTTCAACCTTATGTTCAAGACCTTCCAGGGCGTGACCGAGGACTCGAAGTCCGAGCTTTATCTCCGCCCCGAGACCGCGCAGGGAATATTCGTAAACTTCGCGAACATTCAGAGAACCACACGCAAGAAGATTCCCTTCGGCGTTGCTCAGGTAGGTAAGTCCTTCAGAAACGAGATAACTCCCGGTAACTTCATCTTCCGTGTGCGTGAGTTTGAGCAGATGGAGCTTGAGTTCTTCTGCAAGCCCGGCACCGACCTTGAGTGGTTCGAGTATTGGAGAGAGTTCTGCAAGAATTGGCTTCTCAGCCTCGGAATCGCAGAGGAGAATCTCCGCCTCCGCGACCATTCCGCAGAGGAGCTTTGCTTCTATTCGAGAGCTACTACCGACTTTGAGTACCTCTTCCCGTTCGGTTGGGGTGAGCTTTGGGGCGTTGCCGACAGAACAGACTACGACCTCACACAGCACATCAACACAAGCGGCAAGAGCCTCGATTACTTCGATCCCGAGACAAACGAGAGATACATTCCCTATGTTATCGAGCCGTCCCTCGGCGTCGAGCGTCTGTTCCTTACAATTCTCACCGAGGCTTACGACGAGGAGCTGATCGATGAGGCTAAGAACGATACACGTGTCGTTCTCCACCTCCATCCGACCCTTGCTCCCTTCAAGGCAGCTGTTCTTCCGCTTTCGAAGAAGCTTGCAGGTCCCGCCGGCGAGCTTTGCGATGAGCTGTCGAAGCACTTCGCGGTCGATTACGACGACGCGGGCTCTATCGGCAAGAGATACAGAAGACAGGACGAGATCGGAACACCCTTCTGCATTACATATGACTTTGACTCCGAAAACGACGGCTGCGTAACCGTTCGCGATCGCGATACAATGGAGCAGGTTCGTATTTCCATCGATTCTCTTAAGAGCTATCTTGAGGAGAAGATCCGTTTTTAAGCCGCACAGCAGGCTTTTGTGACACAGAGAGAAAGGTACTCGCACCGTATGACATTTACACTCAAGACAGATAACAGCACTGCCGTTTGCACCGAGACCGGAGGGGAGCTTATCTCCTTTGTCTGCGGCGGCACGGAGTATATATGGAACGGAGATGCGAAATATTGGTCGGAGCATGCGCCGCACCTTTTTCCCGCCGTCTGCTCATCGAAAAACAACAGCGTGACCTACGGCGATAAGGCGTACCCGATGAAGAAGCACGGTATTGTCAGGGGAGAGCACTTTGACACAGTCGAGCTCTCTCCGGACAGCGTGACCTTCGAGAACAGGTGGAGCGACGAGACGCTTTTGAGCTATCCCTACCGATACACACTCAGAGTGCGTCATTCGATAAACGACACAGGCTTTTCGACTGAGTATACCGTCTTCGGCGAGGACGATATGTGCTTTTGCATCGGAGGACATCCGGGCTTTGTGTGCCCGCTGCCTTCGGGCGGAACCTTCGAGGAGCACGAGCTTCGCTTCCAAAATGCGCGAGGCGCCGTTATGTCGCTGACATGCAATGGCTACATGGATGACTCGCTTCCGAAGCTTCACCGAATAAAGAACAATGTGCTCCCGCTGAAATATTCCGACTTCGACCGTGACGCCATGATAATCGAACGGCTTCCCGCAAAAAGAGTCGAGCTTGTTTCCAGCAAGACGGGTCACGGCTTCCGCTTTAGCTTCGACGGCTTTGATGCGCTCGGAATATGGACGCCCGACGGAAAGAATGCACCGTTTATCTGCCTTGAGCCGTGGTGCGGTCTTCCTGCCAATGTAAACGAGTCGGGCAGAGCTGAGGATAAGAAATATTCGATCAGCCTGAAGGCGGGAGAAAAATTCAGCGTGGGCTATCGTATGTCTGTCATATGACAGCGTGAGCCGACAATTATCAGAGGTGACGATGGATCTTTGTAACCGCTCGGAAGTCAAAAGACTTCTTGAAAAATACTCACTGTCTCCGAAGAAGGCGTTCGGACAGAACTTCCTTGTGAATCCCGCCATTCCGCGAATGATAGCCGAGAATTCCTATGAGCTTGCCTGTGCGGACGGGGACGGACCCCATGCCGTGCTTGAGATAGGACCGGGAATCGGAGCACTTACCTCACGCCTGGCGGAATGCTATGACAGGGTCGTTGCAGTCGAGATAGACCGCGGGCTTATCCCGCTGCTCGGTGAGTCGCTTGCCGAGTACGATAATGTCGAGATTGTTGAAGGAGACGTTATGACGCTGTCTCTTGAGTCTTTTCTCGAGGAAAAATTCGGCGACATTTTAGCCGCGGGCGGAAATGTCAGCGTCTGCGCCAACCTGCCGTATTACATAACATCTCCCGTTATAATGAAGCTCGTCGAGTCCTTCCCGCCGGAGCGACGCCTTCCGTTTGCCGCAATTACCGTAATGATACAGCTTGAGGTCGCCGACAGGCTTTGCGCCGAGGCGGGAAGCAGCGAGTACGGAAGCGTGACAGCCTCGCTTGCGCTCCATGCTGATGCGCGACGCCTTTTCACGGTGTCTTCGGGCAGCTTTCATCCCGTGCCGAAGGTCTCGTCTGCCGTTGTGGGAATAATCCCGCACGGAGGCGTATGCGAAATTTATAAACCGGCGTCCGACATCGGCAAGTCTCCTCTCGAGATAGTTCGCTGTGCTCACCGCCTGATCGAGCTTGCCTTCGGTCAAAGACGGAAGACCTTCGTTAACGCAGCCGCCGGTGCCTATCCCAAGGAGCGCCTTATTTCCGCGCTTGAGGAAGCGGGACTTCGCGCTGATGTGCGCGGCGAGAAGCTTTCGGCATGCGATTTTTGCCGTCTTGCCGACATATTGACAATATGATCTGCGGCAGCGCAGCGCTTGAGTAAATCAAAGTGCCGCCTGCCGCCTTCGGCTTTTTATATTGATTATACACAGTAGGAGAGACTACCGAAATATGATACCGACAGATAACGATTTCGTGCAGCAGATACCGAGCGCGTATGAGGTGCTTCGCTTCGAGCACCTTAATGCCGCAAATTGCGATGCATACCTGCTTCGTCACCGCAAAAGCGGAAGCACGCTTTGCCTGTTCCCGAACGACGATGACAATAAGCTGTTTTGTGCCGCCTTCGGCACACCTCCCGAGGACGACAGCGGAAGCCCGCATATAATCGAGCATTCCGTGCTCTGCGGCTCTGACAGATATCCCGTAAAGGATCCCTTCATGCAGCTCGTCCGCGGCTCAATGTATACCTTTCTGAATGCAATGACGTACCCCGACAAGACCGTATACCCTGTCTCGTCGTGTAACGACCGCGATTTTATTAATCTATCGAATGTATATCTCGATGCGGTCTTCGCGCCGAAGCTTCTTTCGCGGCGCGAGATATTCATGCAGGAGGGAATAAGACTCGAGCCGAGCGACAACGGCGGTCTTGCCTACGGCGGCGTGGTTTACAGCGAAATGCAGGGAGCCGTCTCGAATGTCGACTCGAATGTTTACGACGAGCTGATATATTCGCTATTTCCGGACACAGCCTACGGCAAAAATTCGGGCGGTGAGCCAGAGGCGATACGTGAGCTGACCTACGAAAGGCTTACCGACTACTATAAGCGTCACTACTTACCCTCGGCGGCATATATATTCCTTTACGGAAAGCTTGATTATGCGGAGCGGCTTGAGTATATCGACCGCAATTATCTCTCACGCGAGTGCGAGGCGGTACCGACTGCCGAGTATATACCGCAGACTCCCTTTGGCACGCTCAGACGCTGTGAGAAGACCTATCCGCTTCCGGAGGGCGAGAGTGCGGACGGTAAAACCTATCTTGCCTACGGCTCGGTGTTCTGCGACTCGCTCGACACGGTCGACTGCTTTGCCGCGGACTATCTTTCCGACATTCTGGTCGAGTCGCCCGGAGCACCGATAAAAACAGCTCTTATCGAGGCGGGACTCGGAAACGAGGTCTACGGCGGCTTTATCAATCACATGAAGCAGCCGGTATTCTCGGTTATCGTGAAGAATTCGGATGCACACCGTGCCGACGAGTTTTTGAGCATAGTGGAAGGAGAGCTTCGCCGTGCGGCTCGCGAGGGAATAAACCGTAAAAGCCTGCTTGCGGCGTTCGAGCGCAGCGAATTCAGGCTGAAGGAGGGCGAGCAGTCGAGCGCGTCGCGCGGACTTTCGCTGTCACTTGCCGTAATGCAGAGACTCATGTTCTCGAAGGACGACCCGTTTGCACCCATCAAGTACGATGAGCTGCTTGCAAGGCTCAGGGAGCTTGCCGAGGGCGACTATTTCGAACGTCTTGCACTGAGGATCGCCGATTCGGCGCACCGTTCGCTCCTTATTTTGCGTGGAGAGTCCGGCATGAACGAAAGAAAGAGCGCCGAGCTCGAGGCGCAGCTGTTATGCAAGCGCGAAAAGATGAGCGACGGCGAATACGGCAAGCTCGAAGCGGCGTATAATGCCTTTGAGGAGTATCAGCAGAGCGCAGATTCTCCCGAGAGCCTGCGCTGCATCCCAACACTGTCAAGGCTTGATATTTCGCGCTCGGTGAGAGAGCTTTTCAATCGCGAGGACACTGTAGGTACGCTTCCTGCCGTGTGCCATGACGTTGACACCAACGGGCTCGTTTACTTGCGCTTTATGTTTGACATATCGCACGTGCCGCAGGATAAGCTTCCGCTTCTCGACCTTGCGACTGCGATATTCGGCAAGGCCGATACGGCGCAGAGCAAATATACGGAGCTGCTTGACGAGATAAGGCTCAATACGGGAGGCTTCGGTATAGCCTGCACCTCCTACAGGATCGCAGGGACGAGCGATGCGGTAAGACCGATGCTCGAGGTGAATCTCCGCCTGCTTCCGTCAAGGCTCGTGCGTGCCTGCGCCATTGCCGCAGAGGTGCTGACACAGACAAATTTCCGCGACACAAAGCGTATCGGGGAGATACTTGCCGAGGAGATATCGGAAAAGCAAAGAGACATCGTCTACGCGGGAAGCGAATATGCCTCCTCGCGCGCGCTTGCATACTTCAATGCCGCCGATGCCGCCGAGGATATGCTTGACGGCGTGTCGTCCTATATCGCGCAGAAGAAGCTTTACGACAGCTTCGACAGATGTGCGGACGAGATAACAGGCGAGCTTTGCAGCCTTGTGGAGTCTGTTATAAACAGAAGCGTCTGCACGGTAAGCGTTGCCGCACCGAAGGCTGCTTATCCGTCGCTGAATGAAGCCGTCAGGCGCTTTGCCGACAGCCTTCCTTCCTTCGAGCCTCTGCCGCGAGCCGCACGCGTGCCGCTCGGCAGACTCAATGAAGGCATACTTACGACCTCTGCGGTGCAGTACTGTGCCGCTGTAGGAAACCTTTGCGACGCGGGGTATCGGACAGGCGGCGAGTATATGATACTTGCCTCGATGCTCAACAACGATTATCTGTATCCCGAGCTTCGCATGAAGGGAGGCGCATACGGATATAATTGCTCCTTCTCGACCGTTACCGGCAATGTCAACTTCACGACCTACCGCGATCCCGCACTGTCGCAGAGCTATAAGGTGTTTGCTTCCTGCGGAGACTTCATTCGCGGCAAGCTTCCGACGGACGACGAGCTGAACAGCTATATCGTCGGCACCTTCGGAAAGCTCGACAGACCGCTCACGGCTTACTATGCCGCTGCGCGCTCGCTGAATGCTTATCTGACGGGAAGAACGCGAGAGGATATGCTTCGCGACAGAGAGGCAATGCTCGACACCGATGCCGCACGCCTGCGCGCGCTTGCACAGAGCGTGGATGACGTTATGGCACAGGGCTGGCGCTGCACGATAGGCAATGAGGAAAGGCTTCTTGCGGAGCGCGAGCTCTTTGACCGAACGCTCAGACTGCCGTAAGCTTTATTTCGGAGAATAATGATGAGAAAAATATTCAAATTGACCGCAATGCTGCTGTGCTGTGCGGTGCTCGGCTCATGTGCGGCACTTAGAGATGCACATGAGCTGCCGAGTGATACAGCAGCCGCACCGAGGGTCACGGAAGCGGACGAGCCTTCGCAGACGACCGTCGCCGAGCAGGACACCGCACAGACAAGCGAAAGCAGCACTCATATTTCGGAGAGCACCTGCGTGACCGAGGAGTTACCTGTTACCGATGCCGCAACCGAGGAGATACCGCCCTACGAACCGTCCGTCGGAACTCACGAGCCGCGTGCGCTTATGTATCATCTTATCCGAGAGGATGTGTACGGACCGTATGAGAAGCTGTTCGTGCGCCCGTCGGAGTTCGAAGCGCAGCTGACCTATCTCGACAGCGAGGGCTATGAATACCTGTTTGCGGAGGATTGGAGGCTCACCGAGAAGCCGTCGGTAATCATAACGCTCGATGACGGCTACGACGACAACTACACGGAGATGTTTCCGATACTGAAGGCTCACGGAGCACGCGCGACGGTATTTCTCGTGACCTCGCTTATCGACACGGACGGGTATCTTACAAGCGATATGATACGCGAAATGGCAAGCTCGGGTCTTGTGTCGTTCCAGTGCCACACGGCAAACCACGTCGATCTCGCGCATCAGAGCGAGGAGGGCGTCCGCCGCGAATTCGACGAGTCGTGTGCCCTGATCGAAGGACTTTCTGGAAAGCCTGTCAGTGCAATTGCATATCCCGCAGGGTCATATAATGACACGGTGCTCGCGGTGGCGAAGGAGTACTTCAGCTTCGCATACACGACGCGCTCGCCGAACAATACACCGGAATATACCCCGCTCACGGTACCGCGGCACTATATTGCCCGCGCGCTTCCCATGACGAGCTTCAAAGCAATGGTCGGCTATTAATGCCGACCTTTTGCTTTTATGAGCTTGTAGACAAGGTCGGCGGGAATAACGCTCAGTGCAAGAGCCGCCGCAAAGGCAAGGTCGCCCGCTTTGAGCGGCACCGTACGGAACACTTCTCCGCCAAAGTATATCATAATTAGTTGAACCGAGCCGACAAGCAGCATTATCGGCATAAAGGCGCAGTTTGACGCAAGCCCCCTTGTAATAAGCAAACGCGGTGTGCGGGCGCAGAAGGCATTTGCAATTCCACAGAACACAAACAGTGCAAAGAATACCGTCATGCGGTAGGTTTCGCCATATGCCGAAAAGCGCGCTGCGATATTCGGCGAGCACAAAAAATACAGCGACAGTGAGAGCGAGTAAAGACCGCAGAAAATTATACGATGCACCGTGTAGCGGTCGAGTATCGGCTCGGTGCGGCTTCTCGGAGCGCGCTTCATGTAGACCTTCATGGGCGACTCCGCGGCAAAGGCGAGAGAGCCGAGGGTGTCCATGATAATGTTGATCCACAGCATCTGAGTTATCGTTATCGGGCACTCGATACCGAGAAACGGACCGATGAGCGACACGCCGACGGCGCACAGATTCATTATGAGCTGAAACAGTATGAATTTTCGTATGCTTTCGAATATCGTTCTGCCGTACAGCACGGCGCGACCGATTGAGACGAAGTTGTTGTCGGTTATAACGATGTCGGAGGCCTCCCGAGCGGCGTCTGTCCCGCTTCCCATTGCAAAGCCGACATCCGCCGCCTTAAGCGCGGGAGCGTCATTGACGCCGTCGCCTGTCATTCCGACGACATGACCTGCCGCCTTGGCTATGCGGACAAGGCGTGATTTGTCGGACGGGTTGCTGCGTGCGATAACGCATATACGGGGCAGCAGGGCGGTCAGCTCTGCGTCACTCATCGCCCGAAGCTGCTCGGCTCGAACTACAAGAGCACCGTTGCCGCCTGCACTGCCGCGGTAGAACGAGTAGCCCTCGGTTAAAATTCCCGCCTCGCGTGCCACATTGGCGGCGGTGACCTCGCTGTCTCCCGTCAGCATGATAACGCGTATACCTGCACTGCGCGCTTCCTTAACGGCGGCAGGCACGCCACGCCGCAGCTCATCCTTCAGGTAATACGAGCATACGTAGGTCATGCCGTGCGGTATTCTGCCTGCGCGAAGCTCTTCAAAGCAGCTGCGGCTGCCGACAGCGTGACCGATGACGCGCAGCGCACCGGCGGAAGGCTTAACTTCGGAGAGCGTAATGTGCTGCCCGTCTGAGGTGAGAGCGTCCGAGCACATTGACATTATCAGCTCCGCGGCACCGCGAATGACGGTTTTTATCTCGCTGCCGTCCTGTACGAGCGCGGCAGCGTATTTTCGCGATGAGTCGAACGGTATCAGCCCGAGCGGAGTCATAAGCTTTCTTCTGCCGACGGATGCCGAGGCAAGTGCGCGGTCGGTCTGATTTCCTCTGCCGTCCGTGCAGCTGCTTATTCCGAGCTGTATCTCGTGCGAGAGGGCAGGGTACAGCTTTAGCTCACTCGGCAGCAGCTCAACGTCAGCCGTGCAGAGCTTCGAGAGCTTCATCCTTCCGCTCGTCAGCGTGCCGGTCTTGTCGGTAAAAAGAATGCTCAGACAGCCCGAGGTCTCGATTCCGACGAGTCTTCGAACGAGGACTCCGCTTTTCAGCATTCTTTTCATATTTGCTGAGAGCACCACGGTTATCATCATGGGAAGCCCCTCGGGCACGGCAACCACAACTATCGACACCGCGAGTGTGAGCGCGTGAAGCAGCTCGGAGGCGACATACGCGGGGCTTGACAGCTTTGAAAGTATTACCTCTGCACTGAAGGACGACGAGATAACAAAGCTGCTGATAAGGTAAGCCGCCGCTACAACTGCGCTGCCGATGTAGCCTAGTCGACTTATCGTGCGTGCAAGGCGTGCGAGCCGTTCCTTGAGAGGGCTCGGCTCCTCGTCTGTCTGAAGCTCGGCAGCGATCCCGCCGTAAAGCGTTGAGTCGCCGACAGCACTGCAAAGCAGTCTTCCGCTTCCGGATATCACGCAGCTGCCCCTGCATACAAAGTAGGGGCAGTGAGCATCCGAGGAGCGTGCGATGAATTCTTCATTCAGAAGTGCCGGCGAGACGGGCAGCTTTTCAGCCTTGTGCGACTCGCCGGTAAGAGACGACTCGTCGCAGGAAAGCCTGCCCTGTATTAAAAAGCCGTCACACGGGACAAGCTCGCCGCTCGACAGCTCGAGCACGTCAAAGCGCACGATGTCACGCTCGGCAAGGTCGCATAATTCACCGTTTCTGAGCAGTCTGTAGCTTCGCTGAGTCGCCTCGCTGAACAGCCTTTTATATGCCGCGCCGCTGCTGAATTCCGACAGCGTCGAGACAAGGGTAGCGACAAATACGGTCAGGGCTATCCCGCCAAGCTCTATCCAGTTTATGTGTCGGAAGGTGAATATAAGATTGATAATGAGCGCGCCGATCAGCACGCGGATTATCGGGTCGGAAAGATTTTTGACAAATTCGCCGACAAAGCTTCGGCGCTTTTTCTCGGTGAAGCTGTTTGAGCCGTACCTTTTCCGCGAATACGCAGCCGCTTCGCTGTCAAGACCGAGTGCGCTCGGTACTATCTGCCGTGCCTCCGACCGCGGTAAGCACCTTGCCGACGCCGAGCGTCTGCCGAAATCAACAGTGTTATTCATATTATCCCCGCTGTTTTTCGTTTTTCTCAAGTATATTCCGCGGGATAGAAATTTATTAGAGAAACGGAAAAATGACGTTGACAGCAGTGCCTGCGGGTGATATAATTAGCTCGGCGGAAAAGGAAGGCTGCTTCAAATTACGCAGACGAAGAACCTGTCATTTGCCCTCGAAGGGCGCACTAGGCTGCAAATGGCGGAGGCTTTGTTTGTATAATTTGACAAGTGCGAAACGTCCCGCTTTGTTGCTGCTGCCATTTCGCCCTTTCTTTTCGCCCGAGTTATTTTTCTTTTGAGAAAGGACAGATTCGGGATGAAAAAAACAGAGCTTGAAAGGCTCGAGGCACTTCTCGGCTACAGCTTCAAATTTCCGAAGCTTCTTGAGCAGGCGTGTACGCGTCGCTCCTATTCGAAGGAGCACCCCGGCTGCCTCGACAACGAGGTGCTTGAATTTTACGGAGACCGTGCCGTCGAGATCGTCATTACGAAGGCAATGTGCGAGCGATACGGCTACATAAACGGTGAAGGTGCGTATTTTTCGCACAAGGATGAAGGGGAGCTGACTCAAATTAAGACAGACCTTGTGTGCGGCAAAGCCTTCGCGCTGCGAGCGGATAAGCTTGACCTTGAGAATTACCTGATCCTCGGCAACGGTGACGCGGCTCAAAATGTTCGGGACAAGCCGTCTGTTCAGGAGGATCTGCTGGAGGCTCTTGTCGGAGCGATCGCCGTCGACAGCAGCTGGGATTCGGCTGTGCTGACGCGTGTTGTCGAAAGACTGCTCGATCTTGCCGATTACCTTGATGGCGTGCAGACAAAAAAGCATGCGGACATACCGCGTATTTTGAGAGATGTCGGCGAGCCCGTGCTCGAGTCGGCTGTAAATCAGCTTCAGGAGCTCTGGCAAAAGGGAGCGCTCGCGCAGCCGCGCTACGATTACACCATGAGCTGTGCCGAAAACGGTACGCAGGAATGGAGCTGTGTTTGCAGTGTTCGCGACATTGACTGCACCTTTTCCGCGGTCTCGGCGAAAAAAGCGAGCGCAAAGAAGAAAGCCGCATTTGATATGCTTTGCCATGTGCTGAAGGCGTTGGCTGAAATTCATTAAAAAGGACGCAGATATCGTGTCGCGCGACGGTATCTGCGTTTTTGTATCAAGCGTCATTTTCCGTGCGGAGCCCGGCATACACTCGAGCGTAAGCTTAAATTATGTGAGGTATGTATGCTTGACTTGATTCTTTCTGTGCTTGCGGGGATGTCATATGTTTTTCTCAGTGCAACTCCCGGGAACCGATTTCCGCCGCCTCTTGAGAAGGCTGAGGAGGCAAGGCTGTTTCGCGCATTCAAGGAAGGCGGCGACAAGGCGGCAAGGACGCGCCTTATATCGCACAACCTGAGGCTTGTTGCACACGTTGTGCGAAAATACTACCCGGGAAATCCCGCTGGAGAGGACCTCATATCCATCGGCACGGTGGGACTCATAAAGGCTGTAGATTCCTTCGACTGTGAAAACGGAGCAAGATTCGCCACCTACGGCGCAAGGTGCATACAGAATGAAATACTGATGTATTTCCGCAGTCAGAGAAAGCTGGCGTCTGAGGTCTCCATGAACGAGACGATCGACACCGACAAGGACGGCAATCCGCTGACGTATCTTGATATTATAAAGACGGACGACACGATAGCGGATGACCTTGACCTGAAGCTGAAGATTGCCCGCGCTGTGGGATATATAAAAAGCGAGCTGAACGACAGAGAGCGCGAGATCATAGTGCTGCGCTACGGGCTGGCGACCGATGCGCCGATAACACAGCGCGAGGTGGCACAGCGGCTCGGTATCTCGCGCTCGTATGTTTCGAGAATAGAGAAAAACGCCCTCGAGAAGCTGAGAGAGAAGCTTAGCTGACTGCCGCCTCCCATATAACGGAGAGACATCTCCCCGTTATATGGGATCTATATCAAAGAGCAAGTCCGGACTCGCTCTCTGCTTATAGTATGCCGCCTTTTTTCGCTTTGATACGCAAAGTCGGAATTTCAGCAGATAAAAGAAAAGCTCTCGCCAGCCGAGCAGCTTAAATAAGCTTCGGAGGTGAGAGCTTAGCTTGTCTGAGAGATTACTTGCCGAGAATGTCAAGAACCTTATCGTTGCCGTATACCTCAGCCCAGTCGCAGTCGAACGCGTCGAGAGCGTACATGGTCATGGGATGGTAGATAAGAGTCGAGAAGAGCTCGGGGTTGATGGTAACACTCTGCGCGCCTGTCATTGCAACCTTGTGAACCTGCTCGCAGGTCTTGAAGCTTGCAGCGAGAACCTTTGTGTCGAGGTTCTGGTGCTTGAAGAGCTGTACGATCTCTTCAACAACGTGTACACCGTCGGAGATGATGTTGTCAAGTCTGTTTATGTAGGGAGCGACAAAGTCTGCACCTGCGCGAGCAGCCATGAGAGCCTGCTGCTGTGTGAAGATAGCGGTCGTGGTTACGCCTATTCCTTCTTCCTTGCACATGCGGATAGCCTTGAGACCCTGCTCTGTGATCGGAATTTTAACATAGAAATCGCCGCCGACGAGATCGCGGAGCATCTCTGCCTCACGAACCATGTCCTCAGCCTCGGAGGAGGTTACCTGAACGTGGAGCATCTTGTCGTCACCAATGATCTTTCTTATGTTGAGAAGAAGCTCACGGAAGTCTGTCTTCGCGGAAGAAACGATCGTGGGGTTCGTCGTTACACCTGCGATAGGGAAAAACTCCGCGCATCTTTTGATGCCGTTAAGATCAGCGCTGTCAACCATGAAAAGCATAAATCATTTGCCTTCTTTCTGAATATTTTACGTACTAAATTTTAGCACATAAAGATTTTTGTGTCAAGCGAAGCAATAAACATGAATTCTGTCGAAAACGAGCTTTTCTTGTACGCATTGACGAAAAGGGGAATTATCGGTCTTTTTTGCGGTTTTTGAAGTATTTTCCCGTGAGAAAATCGACGATTCTTAGGTTGTTTACGCCGATAATATAGCCGACAGTACAGACGAGCAGTGCGGGAAGAATGATGAGAAAATAGCCGATCGGGTTGTAGGGAGAGTAGGAGCTGACAAGTCCCGCGTACATTCCCTCATAGAAGATCGCGATGCCGTGCGCGATGCCGTAAAGACCGCCCGCCCACTCGAAGCCGAAGGTGCTCGTGCTGCCGAATATCTTGCCGATGAGGATGAGCACGGCAATAAGGAGGTTCGGTATATTTGCGATAAGCGAAACGTAAAGCCCACGCAGCGGCTTCCACGCGGCGCGTCCGCCGTCGATCCTTATTCTCTCGTGTCCTCCCTCATCCCAGCATGCGTTATAAAGCAGCGCCAGGTAGAATATGACCGAAAGAACGCTGAGAGCGACGAAAAGGGTGTCGCTTTGAACTGCGGCTGACGACAGCGTGATTCCGAGCACGGCGCCGCCGACCTGATTGAGGATAAGCTTCGTAATGATGCGTGAGTTGTCCTTGATATATTGCAGAAGTCGTTTCATTTTTCATCTCCGTGATGTATTACTTAAGCTATTATAATGCTTTTTCCGACGAATGACAAGCCGTCGGACGTAAAATTTACAAAATGTCTATGAAAACTCTCCGTGATGTGATAAAATATTATCAGAGTTTTCCTCGGAGGTGAAACCATGAAGGACGAAGAGCTTGCCGCGCTTCCCGCGGACGCACGCGAGTTTGCGCGCTACAAGCGCGTTATACAGAACAGCTCACAGAAGACAGTTGACGAATATCTGCTCGATCTGCGGATATTCTTTCGTTATCTTGTGCTGACGAGAGAAAATAAGCAGCCGAGTGCGGAGGCTCTGGAGAGCTGTGACGTTTCTCGCCTTACGCCTGCCGACTTTGAAGCGGTCAGCGCGAGCGATATTTACGAATATCTGTATTATCTCGACTCCGAAAGAGGCGACGGCGGGCGCACGCGCGCGAGAAAGCTGTCGGCGCTTCGCGGCTTTTACAAGTACCTTATCGTGAAAAAGAAATATTTCGAGCATGACCCATGCGCGAACATCGAAAACCCGCGAATGAAGCGACAGCTTCCGAAATATCTTTCGGTAGACGAGTGTACGGCACTGCTTTCGGCGGTCGCTGGGGACGTGTCGTCGAAAAGCCGCGAGCGCGACTTCGCGATGATAACGCTCTTTCTCAATTGCGGGATGCGTCTTTCCGAGCTTGCGGGGATACGCCTGCGCGACATAGACCGTGACCTGCGAAGCCTGCGCGTTATCGGAAAGGGCTCGAAGGAGAGAATAGTTTATCTGAACGACGCGTGCCGCGCGGCACTCGGCGACTATCTTGCCGTCCGCATGCAGTGTCAGACGCGCGACGGAGAAAACGCCCTGTTTTTGTCCTCTCGCGCACAGCGCATAAGCGTAAAGACCGTGCAGTACACGGTCAATAAGTACCTTGAGGCGGCGGGGCTCGGGAATAAGGGCTATTCTACGCACAAGCTCCGTCATACCGCCGCCACGCTGATGTATCAGACCGGCGAGGTCGACATTCGCGTGCTCAAGGACATCCTCGGTCACGAGCAGCTGAACACAACGCAGATATACACCCACGTGTCGGACAAGGGAATGGAGTCCGCGATGAGCAAAAATCCTCTTTCATCGCTGCATATCGAAAAAAAAGCCGCACTATCGCACGGTGAGGATGAAGTTTCGGTTGACAGCGAGTGACTTGTGTGGTAAGATTATAGAAGTATTATGCGAGAACGAAAGGAAAGCATATCAATGAGAGATTACATTTTGAAGCTTAACAACGAAGCTCACAACTGGGAAAATGCTTCTCCGATAGGCGCGGGCTCCATCGGTGCGATGGTCTACGGCAATACCGCCTGCGAGAGAATTTCCCTTAATGAGGAAACTGTCTGGAACGGGGACAAGCAGGACACCCGAATCCCCGGCTATATGGATCGAATGAGACATATCAGAGAGCTCCTTTTGGAGGAAAAGCCCGATGAGGCAGAGGCGTGGGCATTTGAGAATTTCAATGATATATTCCGAGTTATAGATTCCTACGAGGCGGCGGGCGAGCTGTTTGTCGACATTCACGGCGACTGCGAGTACGATTTCTACGAAAGAGCACTCGACCTGAAGCGCGGACTTCTCAATATCAGCTATGAAAAGGACGGAGCATCCTATAAGAGAGAATTATTCGCCTCACATCCGGCGCGCCTTATCTGTATGCGAATGGATACGGATCCGACAAGAAATGCCACAGTTTCATTTAAGCGTGAACACATCGAGAAGCGCGAGTGCTATGCTACCGGCGACAGCACGGCTATGCTCGATCTTATCTGCACCACAGCCGACGGCGGTCACCGCTTCAGAGTTACGGTGCTTTTGAAGACAGACGGTAAGATACTTACAACCTGGAGCGATATCGTTGTCGAGAATTCCTCGAAGCTTGAGCTTTACGTTGCGACCGTTACCTCCTTCAGGGATGCCGAGATGAATACCGAGCGCCTGATGGCAAATGCCGAGCGCGGCTATGACGCACTTCGCGCGGAACACATCGAGGACTTTTCCGCGATAATGTCCCGCTCGGATATCGTATTCAACGGCGAAAGCGCCGATGAACTGCCGGTAGGCAAGCGCCTGAGAAGACTCAGCCTCGACGACAGTGCGCGCGACGCTGGTCTTGTTTCGCTGTACTTCCAGTTCGGAAAATATCTTCTTGTCTCATCGAGCCGCGAGGATACATACGCCGCGAACCTTCAGGGCGTATGGTCGGACGGACTTCTGTCTCCCTGGAACTCGGACTACCACACGAATATCAATCTTCAGATGAATTACTGGCACTGCGAGACTGCCAATATCGGCGAGTGCGCGGGCGGACTTTTCAATTACATGAACGAGTGCCTGCTTCCCGGCGGACGCCGTGTCGCACGTGAGAATTACGAGGCGGGCGGCGCTGTCGTTCACCACGTTGCCGACATTTACGAGTTTGCCGCGGCGGCTGACGGAATGTGGGGACTGTGGCAGCTCGGCGGAGCATGGCTTGCTCACCATATGTGGGAGCATTACCTCTTCACCTGCGACAAGAAGTTCCTTCGCGAGACAGCGTATGAGTTTATTCGCGACTCGGCTGTGTTCTTCGTCGATACAATGTTCGAAGGACCCGACGGCGTAATCTATTCCGGTCCCTCCGCCTCGCCCGAGAACACCTATCTGTTTGAGCGTAACGGCAAGAAGACCGCGCTTAACCTCACGATGTCTCCTACAATGGACATCCAGATCATCGGCGGCGTGCTCGATATATACGCCGAGTGCGAGGACGTTCTCGGAATAGACCCCGCGTATGCCGAGAAGGTTCGCGAGATCCGCGCGAAAATGCCGAAGATGCAGGTCGGCAAGCACGGTCAGCTTCAGGAGTGGATCCACGACTACGAGGAGAACGAGCCCGGACACCGCCACATTTCACACGGCTTCGGACTTTATCCCGCAGCTCAGATCACGCGCAAAACACCCGAGCTTTTTGACGCTATACGCGTTTCCATGGAAAGAAGACTCGCTGCAGGCGGCGGTCACACGGGCTGGAGCCGTGCATGGCTCATATGCATGTTCGCGCGCCTTAAGAACGGCAGTGACGCATACAAGAACCTCCGCGCGCTTTTCACACGCTCCACACTTCACAACCTCTTCGACAATCACCCGCCGTTCCAGATCGACGGTAACTTCGGCGGAGCTGCTGCTATCGCAGAGATGGTGCTCCAGAGCCACGAGGGCATGATCTCGCTTCTCCCCGCAATCTGCGAGGAGCTCGGAGACGGCTCGTTTGAGGGACTTTGCGCCCGCGGCGGATATACGGTATCGGCTGCTTGGGCTGATATGAAGGTCACCTCGTTCAAGATCGACGGAGAGGGAAGCGTTACGGTCGAGCTTCCCGAGGAACAGGCAGAGGCGGAATTCGTATCTGAAAACGGTCTTTGCGTTAAGGCTGACGGACGCCTGCTCAACGTGCCGTGCGGCGTAGCCTTTTCTGTTGCAGGTGAGTGAAAATGAAGGCTGCGGCAATATTTTGCGACCATATGATACTTCAGCGCGACACCTCCGTGTGCGTGTGGGGAAGTGCTGACGCTGAGGTGACCCTGAGCCTTGACGGCAGCTGCGTGAGCACTTCTCCGACCGACGGCAGCTTCGAGCTCATGCTTCCGGCTCATAAGGCGGGCGGTCCTTATACGATGACGCTCACGAGCAAGGACGAGCGCGTGAGTTTTGAGGACGTGTATTTCGGCGACGTATTCATAGCCGGCGGTCAGTCCAATATGGGGCTGACGCTCGCCGAGGCGCCGCAGGAGCTTGTACAGACACGACACCCCGTGCGTATGTTCACGCCCGACCGCGAGTGGGAATATGACCGCCGTCCGCGCACCGATATGCGCTGGGTCGAGGTCTGTGACGAGAATGCCGACGGAATATCCGCTGTCGCCTCGCACTTTGCGACGGAGCTTTCCGCAGAGCTCGACATTCCCGTCGGAATAGTCTCCTGTAATCAGGGAGCAACGTGCGTTCGCACGTGGATATCTCCCGAGACGTGCGCGTCTGACGCGTTTTTGTCATCCGATCCCACCTTCCACTCCGACGCCTACGAATTCCCGTTCAACAGCTACTCTCATCAGTACAACGAGCGCCTTCTTGCGCTTGCTCCGTACACGTCGAAGGGCGTTATATGGTACCAGGGCGAGAGTGACTGCTCGCGGGAGATAGCGCCGCATTACGCGCATATGTTTGATCTTATGGTGCGTGATTGGCGACGCCTGTGGCGAAACGGGGAGCTGCCGTTTATCACGGTGCAGCTCACAAATTACATCAAGTACCGTCCGGACGACGCCTGGGAGATAGTGCGCGAGCAGCAGCTTTCGGCGGCACAGACCGGTCACAATATCGGAATGATCACGACAGGTGACGTCGGTGACCTTGAGGATATTCATCCGAAGAACAAAAAGACCGTAGGTCAGCGCCTTGCACTCTATGCGCGAGGCATGATATACGGCGAGGATATCTTATACCGCCCGCCGGTATGCACACGCGCCGAGCGAGACGGAGAGAGCGTAAGGCTTTGCTTCTCCGATGTCGGAGAGGGGCTTTACGAAAGCGAAGCGCTTGAGTTTATCGTGCTTGACGCAAACGGTGTTGAGCGCGCGGCTGAATACAAGCTTTGCGAAGACAGCGTGCTGCTTTGTGACGTCGCAGACGCCGACGAGGTTCGCTTCTGCTACACGACGGAAAGCCGTGTTTCGCTGTATTCCTCGGCAGGGCTGCCCGCATCCCCGTTCAGAATAAAAATTAAGTAAACGATAAAGAAAGGATACTGAAATGAAGCTTGCAAAAGAATTTCACGACGGCATGACACTTCCTGCCGACAAGCCCGTTAAAATTTACGGAGAGGCAGAGAATGCAATTACCGTCAGCATCGATTACAACAGCGGTCTGTATTGGCCGACCGACGGAAGTTTCGAGATTGAGCTCAAGGCTCATCCCGCAGGCGGACCGTACACGATGTTCATCGAGTGCAACGGTGTTGTCACGAAGCTGCACGACATTTACTACAAGTAAAAAAAGCCGAAGCCGCGATGGGGCATCACTCATCGCGGCTTCGCTTTTTCAGCCGATATTCCGTATTGCTTCGACAGCCTTTTTTACGCTTGATATAATATACTCGAGCTCGTCCTGAGTGTTATACTCATCGAGCGTGAGCCTCAGCGACGAGCGGGCGGTCTCGTATGGCGCGCCGATGGCGAGAAGAACGTGACTTGCCTCGGAGGAGCGAGCCGCGCAGGCAGAGCCGGACGACGCCTCGACGCCGTAGCTGTCAAGAAGATAAATAAGCTGCTCGCCTCCGACGCCCTCGAAGGAGAAATTCGCGTTTCCCGCAAGCCTTTTGTCGCGGTCACCGTTGAGTACGGTGCCGGGAAGCTTCAAAAGCTCATCGATAAGCTGCTCGCGCAGTGCGAGGAGCCTTTCGTTTTTCTCGTCTCGCCTCTCGAGAGACGCCTCAAGTGCTGCGGCTGCCGCGTGGATCGCCGGAACATTCTCCGTTCCCGCTCGTGCGGCGAATTCCTGCTCACCGCCGCAGATCAGCGGCAGTATGGGAAGACTGTCGCGTACAAAGAGAGCTCCGACTCCCTTCGGACCATGAAACTTGTGTGCGCTCAGCGACAGCGTGTCGACTCCGAGAGAGCGTATATTGATTGGCAGGTGACCCGCGACCTGCACCGCGTCGCAATGCATCGGTATTCCGCGTGCTCTGCAATATTCGGCGCACTCGCTTACCGGTTGCAGAGTGCCGAGCTCGTTATGTGCGAGCATCAGCGTCAAAAGCGCCGTTTCGTCTCGAAGTGCGGCGCAGAGCCTTTCGGCGTCAACGATGCCGTTGCGCTCCGGAGCAACATAGGTTACCTCAAAGCCCTCGGACTCGAGGCGGCGAAGGACCTCAAGCACGGACGTGTGCTCGATGGACGAGGTGACAATGTGTCGCTTGTCGTGAGCGGCGCCGTGCCGTGCCGCGGAAAGCAGCGCCATGTTGTTGCTTTCAGAGCCGCCCGAGGTGAAAATAATCCTTCCGCCGTCGGCACTGAGGAGACTTGACAGCCTTTCGCGTGCCGCCTCCAGCATGCACGATGCCTCATAGCCCGTGCCGTGAACGCTCGAGGCGTTTCCGTATACGTTCTTCAGCGCATAGGTGTAGGCGGCGAGTGCTTCGTCGGACAGCGCGGTCGTTGCGGCGTTGTCAGCATAAACTCTCACGGAAGACCTCCATCGCGTGGCTGTAGGAGCCGTTTATAATATCCTCGAGGGTGACGCTTTTCAGATAGCTGTCTATGACATCCTGAAGGCTGACCCAAAGCGGGTAGCCGGCGCAGTGCTCCTCGCGTCCGCAGAGGATCCCGTCATGGTCGAGACACGCGACAGCGGACACGGAGTCCTCGACCGCGTCGAAAACCGAAAACACGGATATGTCGCGTGCCAGACGTGCGAGCCTGTAGCCGCCGAGCCGTCCGCGACGGCTGTCTACGATCCCCGCACGAAACAGGCAGGACATAATGCTTTCAAGATATTTTACCGATATGTTTTGAGAGTGTGCGATGTCGCGAAGCGAGGCATAGCCGTCGCCGTATGCCGTGGAAAGCTCGCAGAGAACTCTGAGGGCATATCTGCCCTTTGTCGATATCATCATGTTAAAAAACCGCCGTTTGTATACTGATGTATATTATAATACCATAGCTTCAGCTCAATTACAAGTGCAAATGCTGTCGTTTTGCCGTTTTTTCTTTTTCGGAGGTTCGGTGAAAAGCATGACCTGCTGTCCCGATTTCAATTGACTAATCGAGCCATCCGTGATATAATTATAGCTGAGTTACGAAATTTCAAGTGTGAACGGAGATCGTTATGCTAAAGCTTTTGGGATATATGAAGGGATACATTAAGGAGACGATCCTTGCGCCGGCGTTTAAGCTGCTTGAGGCGTCCTTTGAGCTTTTTGTGCCGCTCGTTGTGGCGCAGATAGTCGACCGCGGACTTGAATCGGGGGACACGGGCTTTATACTGTCAAGGTGTCTGCTCCTCGTGCTTCTCAGCTTTATCGGCTTTGCTGCGGCTGTTACGGCACAGTATTTTTCCGCGAAGGCTGCCGTTGGCTTCGCCTCTCGTGTGAGAAGCGCGATGTTTTCGACCGTTAATTCAATGTCGTACAGTGAGCTCGACCGCATCGGAACCTCGACGCTCATTACGCGAATGACCTCCGATATAAATCAGCTTCAGTCGGGCGTCAATCTTACGCTGCGCCTGTTTTTGCGTTCACCCTTTATCGTTTTCGGAGCTATGGCAATGGCGTTTGCCATCGACCCGAGCTCGGCTGTCAATTTTGTTATAATGATAGCGGCGCTGTGCGTTGTCGTGTTTGGTATTATGCTTATCACGATACCGATGCATAAGAATGTACAGTCCCGTCTTGACGATGTTACGCTTAAGACACGCGAGAGCCTTGCGGGAGTGCGTATACTTCGCGGCTTTTCGCTTGAGCAAAATCAGTCGAGCGAGTTCGGTGCGTCAAGCACCGCGCTTGAGGCTGCACAGCGGACAGTCGGAAGAATCTCCGCGCTTATGAATCCGCTTACGTATGCCATTGTCAATATTTGCGTCATTGCGCTTATCCATACGGGCTCTCTGAGAGTAAATTCCGGAGCTCTCACGCAGGGACAGCTTGTTGCGCTCTACAATTACATGACACAGATACTTGTAGAGCTTGTGAAGCTTGCGAATCTTATAATAACACTGACGAAGGCTGCGGCGTCCGGTCAGCGCGTGTCTGCGGTGCTTGAATCGTTCGAGGGCGAGCGAGAGGGAGGAGAGATCCCCGTTGCCGTACCCGGCACACCGAAGGTCGAATTTCGCAATGCTTCCTTTAAGTACCCCGGCGCTGCCGAGGCGTCGCTTAAAAATATCTCGTTCTCTGTGAACGAGGGTGAGACCGTCGGTATAATCGGCGGTACGGGAAGCGGAAAGACTACGCTTATCAACCTTATTCCCGCATTCTTTGAACCCACGGAGGGCGATGTGCTTGTCGACGGCGTGAGTGTAAGGAATGCAAAGCTCTCCGCACTTCGTCGCAAGATCGGAATAGTTCCGCAGAAGTCGGTCATGTTCCGCGGAAGCATCCGCGAGAATCTTGCGCGCCGACGCAAGGATGCGGATGACGCTGAGCTCATGCGCGCGGCGAAGAGCGCACAGGCGGCAGATGTTATCGCGTCAAAGAGCGGCGGTCTGTCCTCGCACATCGAGCAGAACGGAAGAAATCTGTCGGGCGGTCAGCGTCAGCGGCTTGCAATTGCCCGCGCGCTCGTGGGCGAGCCCGAGATACTTATACTCGACGACAGCTCGTCGGCGCTTGATTACGCGACCGATGCCGCGCTCCGCGATTCACTCGCAGAGCTTTCCTACCCGCACTGTACCTTTATCGTCTCGCAGAGAACGTCCTCGGTAATGCACGCAGACAAGATAATCGTGCTCGAGGACGGCTTGCCCGTGGGTATCGGAACGCACAGCGAGCTTTACGAGGGCTGCGAGACCTACAGAGAAATACATGAGCTTCAGTTTGGCAAGAAGGGAGGCGCCTCCAATGAAGAAAAGTGATAACAAAAGAGGTACCTTTGCCCGCGTGCTCAGATATCTGAAGCATCATTCGCTGCTGCTTGCGGCGTCGCTCGTGCTTTCGTTTATTTCGGTCGTGCTGACGATCTACCTGCCGGTTCTCGTCGGAGACGCAGTCGACCTTATCGTCGGCAGGGATAATGTCGATTTTGCGGGAATTGCGGCGATATTCGCCAAGATGGCGGTCATGATAGCCGTCACGGCGCTTTGCCAGTGGCTCATCGGAGTTCTAAATAACAAGGTCACCTTTGCAGTTGTGAAGAAGCTTCGCGTCGACGCGTTCGAGAAGCTTCGACGACTTCCCGTGTCCTATATCGACTCGCACGGTCACGGAGCTGTCGTCAGCCGTATTATATCGGATGTCGATATTTTCTCTGACGGACTGCTCATGGGGCTGACACAGCTTTTCACGGGAATTCTCACGATAATCACGACGCTCGTGTTCATGCTTTTTCTTAACGTTAAGATCGCATTGCTCGTTGTCATTCTCACGCCTCTGTCGATGGTCGTATCGAAATTCATCGCGTCGCGTACCTTCAGCCTTTTCAAGGAATCGGCACAGGCGCGCGAGGAGCAGACCGTCCTTGTCGAGGAGGCTGTATCGAATGTTAAGACCGTTAAGGCGTTCTCGATGGAAAAGGACATGACCGAGCGCTTCGAGGTAACGAACGACCGCTTTGAGAAGATATCGAGCAGGGCACTGTTTTATTCCTCACTGGTCAATCCCTCGACACGCTTTGTAAACGGTATAATCTATGCCGTTGTTGCCTTCGCGGGAGCTCTCAGCGGCATCAGCGCGGGAGGTCTCACGTGCTTCCTCGGATATGCCAATCAGTACACGAAGCCGTTCAACGAAATCTCCGGAGTTATAACCGAATTTCAGAATGCGATAGCGTGCGCGGCACGTATCTTCGAGCTGCTTGACGAGCGCGAGGAGGATGAGAGCACAGCTGTCGAGTCGCTGCCCGATACCGTCAGGGGTGACGTATCCTTTAATAACGTTTGCTTCTCCTACGATAAGTCGAAAAAGCTTATCGAGGGCTTCAATGTGAAGATCAAGGCAGGACAGAAGGTCGCGATAGTCGGACCTACGGGCTGCGGTAAGACCACGCTTATCAATCTTCTCATGCGCTTTTACGACGCAGACAGCGGCGCTATATTCCTTGACGGGGTGAATATCTACAATGTGCCGAGAGGCAAGCTCCGCCGAAGCTACGGCATGGTGCTTCAGGAAACGTGGATGAAGACCGGCAGCGTTGCCGAGAATATTGCTCTCGGAAAGGTCGACGCTACGCGCGACGAGATAATCGAAGCCGCACGCGCGGTTCGGGCGCATTCGTTTATCAAGAGACTCCCGGAGGGCTACGATACCGTGATCGGCGAGGAAGCCTCGAGCCTGTCGCAGGGGCAGCGTCAGCTTATATCGATCGCAAGAGTTATGCTGTGCCGTCCCGAGCTGCTGATCCTCGACGAGGCGACCTCCTCGATCGATACCAGAACAGAAGCGAAGATACAGGAGGCGTTTGACAAGCTGACGGAGGGCAGGACCTCGTTCATTGTCGCACACCGACTTGCCACCATCAAAAATGCCGATGTGATACTCGTCATGAAGGACGGAAATGTTATAGAGACCGGCACGCATGACGAGCTGCTTCGTCGCGGCGGCTTCTACAAGTCACTCTATGACAGCCAGTTCCCGCGCGATATGACGGCGGAAAATTGACCGTAGGACGCAAAAAAACGCGCATTTACTATTGCGTCGCTCTGCATTTCGTGATAAAATATAATGTGTTTACTGTTTAGGAGTGCCGAATGGACAAAATATTTCCGACCCTTATCGGTAATGCTACGCTGAAGCGGAACGTGGGCGCAGACATTCGCGCACACAGAAATTCGCATGCGTATATTATCGAGGGAAAGCACGGCAGCGGCAAGCATACCGCGGCATACCTTATTGCTTCCGCGCTTTCGTGTGAGCATCGCGACGACGCGTCATATCCCTTGCCGTGCGGCGAGTGCTCCAATTGCAATAAGATAAAAAAGGGAATATCCCCCGATGTCGTTACGGTCGGCACGGGTGGAAGGGTTTCCATCGGGGTCGACGAGATACGACTGCTTCGTGAGGGGCTGTATGTCTCGCCGAACGATTCCGACACGCGCACGTACATTATCGAGGAAGCCGAAAAGCTGACCACTCAGGCGCAAAATGCGCTGCTCCGCACAATAGAGGAGCCGCCGTCGTTTGCGGTATTTCTTCTGCTGACGGAGGATTCGTCACGAATACTCGAGACCGTGAAGAGCCGCGCGCAACGAATTCGCACGGAGAGCTTTTCGCCGTCGCGCATCGGAGAATATCTGAACACCGTTCCGACCCTTCGCCAAAGAAGCGAAAGGGATAAGCTTGCTGCGGCATCACTCAGCGGAGGCTCGCTCGGGCGGGCGTGTGAGCTTCTGGCGGGCGACGGAACACAGCTGAATGCATTACGAGCCGACGCCGCACGGCTGATAACGGCACTTGCCGATGCACAGAGAGCGCCGCTTCTTCGCATGCTTCCCGAAATTACAAAAAAGGGCGCAGAGCCGAAGCGCCTGCTTGCACTTGCCGACAATGCGCTTCGCGACCTTTGCTGCCTTAAAAGCGGCTGCGAAATCCGCGACGGCATGCTTGAATTCTTTGTTAGTGCCGACGAGGCTGAAGCGCTGCTTACGAAATATCCGTACAAAAAGCTTATTTTTATTCATGACCGGATCTGCGAGGCGCTTGACATGCTTGATGCGAATGCCTCCGTGAAAACGGTGTTTACAAGTCTCATCATCGAGTGCCACAGCCACCGTCGTTGATGACGAAAGGAGATCTTATGAACGAAAACGAAAATAAATTGCCTCAGGAGAACGCTCCCGAGAGCGAGAACACCGAAATTATTGGCGTCAGATTCCGCGACGCCGGAAAAATATATTATTTTGCCCCCGGCTTTCTGAAGGTGAAGAGCGGCAGCTGCGTCATCGTCGAGACCGCTCGCGGTCTTGAGTACGGCTTTGTCGCGGAGGAAAATCATACCGTCCCGACAAACAGCATCGTTCAGCCGCTGCGCCGCGTTATCCGTATTGCGAGCCGTAAGGACACCGAGCAGTATGAGCGCAACCGCGAGCTTGAGGCATCCGCGATGGATATCTGCCGTCGGAAGATAGCCGAGCACAAGCTCGAGATGAAGCTCATTGAGGCGGAGTACACCTTCGACAATACGAAGCTTATGTTCTACTTCACCGCAGAGTCGCGTGTCGATTTCCGTGAGCTTGTCAAGGATCTGGCGTCCGTATTCAAGACACGCATCGAGCTTCGTCAGATCGGTATCCGCGACGAGGCAAAGATGCTCGGCGGTATCGGAATATGCGGCAGACCCTTCTGCTGCTCGTCGTTCCTCTCCGACTTTGTTCAGGTGTCCATCAAGATGGCGAAGGAGCAGAATCTTTCGCTCAACTCGAATAAGATATCGGGCAGCTGCGGCAGACTTATGTGCTGCCTGCGCTACGAGCACGAGACCTACGAGAGCGAAATTGCGCGCACACCGCGCGTAGGCAGCCGTGTTTCCACGAAGGACGGCGTCGGCGTCGTGGCTGATGCCAACGTTCTCACGGGCGTTCTCAAGGTAAAATTCAGCGATGAGAAGGGCGACAGCTTCAAAAACTACGACCGAGAGAGCGTTAAAGTGCTCGGAAAGAAAGATTGATTCACGAATTTCCGAAAACATCTTTATTTTTCGGCAACTTTGTGATACAATATAATAAAATACTTAGGAGGTAGAAAAAATGGCTTACAAGATTTCCGATGCTTGCATCGCTTGCGGTGCTTGCGCTTCCGAATGTCCTGTTGAGTGCATCGTTGAGCAGGACGGCAAGTACGTTATCAATGCCGACGAGTGCCTCGAGTGCGGCGCTTGTGCAGGCGTATGTCCTGTTGATGCTCCCGCAGCAGAGTAATCAATACTACTATAAAGATAAGGGCGGAGGTAACTTCGCCTTTGTCTTTACCAAGTCGCCGCCTCGGACGACTCGGTAAGGGCAAAGGCATGTGCTTTATGAGTAATACAGAACAAAACGGTATCTATGACAACGAGCTCGAACGGCTTGACGAGATAAACGAAAGCTTGCGCCTTATACAGAAGCGGCGCGGCTTGACCTTCGGCACGGACGCGTATCTTCTCGGCGCATTCACAAGGCCTTGTGTGCGTGGGCGTGCGCTCGACATGGGCTGCGGCACGGGAGTGATCTCGCTGCTCTGCGCCTCACGTGAACGCTTTTCAAGCATAATCGCACTCGAGCTGCAAAGCGAATATGCTCGCCTTGCCGAGCGAAACGTGACCCTTAACGGACTCGAGGATAAAATTTCCGTGCTGTGTCGCGACGTGCGTGAGCTGACGCAGGCGGATACCGGCGGACAGCTCGACGTCGTGTTTACAAATCCGCCGTACATGAAGGCGAACAGCGGACGCGAAAACGAGCATGACGAGAAGAATATTGCGCGCCGTGAGCTGAACGGGACGGTCGAGGACTTTTGCCGTGCTGCGGGGCGCGTCCTCAGGAGCGGCGGCGCCTTTTACGCCGTACACAGACCGGAGAGGCTCGGCGACCTTATATGCGCCATGCGTGAGGCAAGGCTTGAGCCGAAGCAGCTTGTGTATGTGTGCCCCGACAGCGTGTCGCGTCCGTCGCTGATACTTGTCGAAGGCAGAAAGGACGGCAGCCCGTCGATGTCTCTGACGCGCCCGCTGCTTATATATAAGGACGGCACACGCGAGTATACCGACGACATGAATGCTGTGTACGACAGCTTTTCTCTTGAGCATATAACATCGCTGTAGGGGAGGCATAATGAGCTTGCGAAATTCAGATGAAAAGAATAAGGTCGAGGGCGGCACGCTTTATCTTGTTGCAACGCCTGTCGGCAACCTCGCTGACCTTTCGCCTCGCGCTGTCAAGGTACTGACAGAGGTCGACTTCGTAGCGGCGGAGGATACAAGAAACACAGGTCTCCTTTTATCGCGGCTCGGACTCCAAAAGGAGCTTATCAGCTATTTTGAGCACAACAAGCGAGAGCGCGGGGTGAGGATCGCCGAAAGACTCGAGCACGGTGAGAGCTGTGCGCTCGTTACGGACGCGGGCACTCCCGCAGTGAGCGACCCCGGCGAGGATATGGTACGGCTTTGCGCCGAGCGAGGAATTCCGGTAACGTCTGTTCCCGGAGCGTGTGCGGCAATTTTGGCGCTCACCCTGTCGGCTCTTTCGACCACGCGCTTCGTTTTCGAGGGCTTTCTGCCGACGGCTAAGGCGCCTCGCAGAGAGAGACTTGAGGTGCTGAAGCACGAGAATCGCACTGCAATTCTTTACGAGGCTCCGCACAGACTCCGCACAACGCTTGACGAGCTTGCGCTACAGCTTGGCGAGGAGCGAAGAATAACGCTCTGCCGCGAGCTGACAAAGCTCAACGAGGAGGTAATGCGTACCACACTCGGCGGGGCGGTCTTGGCGTATTCCGGGCGCGAGCCGCGCGGCGAATACGTGCTTGTGCTCGAGGGCGCGCCCGAAGACTGCGGCAGCAGCTACCCGGAGAGCGTGGTCGAGCATGTCGACATGCTTATTTCCGGCGGACTTGACAAAAAGAGCGCAATGAAGACCGCAGCGCGCGAGCGCGGTGTATCGAAAAGCGAAATTTATAAAAAATATCTCGACGAGCAGGGCGGCGGGGACGGCGACGCCTTGTAATTTGCGCCGTTTTTTGGTATAATTATTCGGAAGTGTATTCCGTGGAGGTGGTTTATATAAAACGCTTGCTGAAGAACGGTATGGTTTACAATACCGAGGACGAATGCTTTAAGCGTGCCGATATTCTCATCGACGGGCTGACGATAGCCGAGCTTGGTGAAAATATCGAGGCGGAGGACTGCGAGACGGTCGACTGCAACGGACGCTATATTATACCGGGACTTGTCGACGTTCACACGCACGGCAGGATATCCCATGACTTTAATCATATTACGCGCGAGGATGTGTGCAAGCTGAGGCATTCGTATGCCGCAACGGGCACGACGACAATCATGGCTACACTGGCGTCGGCGACCCTTGACGAGCTGTACGACTCGGCGCGTGTCATCAATTCCGAGAGAGCACCTGCGGGTGGGCTTACCACTGTCGCGGGAATTCATCTTGAGGGACGCTATCTTGCGCCCGAATGCCGCGGAGCTCACAAGGCGGAGCTTCTGGCGTCGCTTGACGGTCACGAGCTTGCGGGGCTTATCGATGCAATGCAGCCGCTTCCGGTGCATGTATCGGCGGCACTTGAGCTTGCGGACGAAGACTTTTACGAGGCGGCATTCTCACACGGTGCGACGCTCGGCATGGCGCACAGCAATGCGACCTTCGAGCAGGCAATGCAAGCCGTGGAGCGCGGCGCGCGTTCATTCACACACACCTTTAACGCGATGAGACGCATTCATCACAGAGAGCCCGGAAACTGCACGGCATCCATGCTCTCGGACGCGTACAGCGAGGTCATTTGCGACGGTGAGCACGTTCATCCCGCAATGATAAGGCTTCTTGACCGAGTCAAGGCGAAGGGACGCCTTGTGCTCATAACCGATTCGATGGAGGGTGCAGGCTGCCCCGACGGAGAATACGCGATAGCCGGTCAGCCGGTCTTCGTTCGCGACGGTCGCGCGGTCAATGTTGACGGAGCACTTGCAGGCAGCACGCTCGACCTTTTCACGGCTCTTAAAAATTACATGCGCTTCTGTGACCGCTCGCTTGAGCAGGCGCTGCCGGCGGCAAGCTCGAATCCTGCCGCAATGGTGGGCATCGACGGCATCTGCGGACGCATTGCAAGAGGGACAAGGGCAGACCTTGTCGTGCTCGACTCCAAGGATGACATGAACATCGTCTCCGTCATAGCGGCGGGCGAGGATGTACGACTTTGATTTATTAACGAAAGGCGATAACATGAAGGAAAAGTATTATATAACCACAGCGATAGCTTACGCATCGACAAAGCCGCATTTCGGCAACACATATGAGATAATCATGACAGACGCCGTCGCACGCTACAAGCGTCAGCGCGGCTATGACGTGTTCTTCTGCACGGGAACCGACGAGCACGGTCAGAAGATCGAGCTCAAGGCGAATGACGCGGGCATATCTCCGAAGGAGTACGTTGACCGTGTCGCCGCAGAGGTTCGCGGCGTGTGCGATAAGATGAACACGACCTACGACCACTTTATCAGAACGACAGATGACTATCATGTTCGTGCGGTCAAGAATATCTTCAAGAAGATGTACGACAAGGGCGATATCTACCTCGGAAGCTACGAGGGCTGGTACTGCACGGACTGCGAGGCTTTCTTCACCGAGAGCCAGCTTGTCAACGGAAAGTGCCCCGACTGCGGACGCGACGTGAGCCGTGAGAGCGAGAAGGCATATTTCTTCAAAATGTCAAAATATGCCGACAGACTCATAAAGTACATCGACGAGCATCCCGATTTCATCGAGCCCGAGTCCCGCAGAAAGGAAATGATAAACAACTTCCTGAAGCCCGGACTTCAGGATCTCTGCGTTTCGAGAACGAGCTTTAAGTGGGGCATACCCGTTGACTTCGACCCGGAGCACGTGGTTTACGTTTGGCTTGACGCGCTCAGCAATTATATAACCGCTCTCGGCTACGACCCGACTCTTGAGGAGCAGCCCGAGCTCTTCAAGAAGAATTGGCCTGCCGATGTTCACATAATCGGTAAGGACATCATGCGCTTCCACTCCATATATTGGCCGATCTTCCTCATGTCGCTCGAGCTTCCGCTTCCGAAGAAGATATTCGGTCATCCGTGGTTCAATTACGGTCAGGACAAGATGTCGAAGTCGCGCGGAAACGTTATCTTCGCAGATGCTCTTGCCGACAAGATCGGCGTTGACGGCGTGCGTTATTACGCGCTTTCCGAAATGCCGTATGCCAACGACGGCTCGGTGACCTACGAGGCGATACTCAGCAGATTCAATGCAGACCTTGCAAATAACCTCGGCAACCTCGTGAACCGCACCGTTGCAATGACAAAGAAGTATTTCGGCGGCACGGTGCCGACTCCCGGTGAGGAGACAGAGCTCGATCGTGAGCTGAAGGCGACATTTGCAAAGGCGGTAAGCGCATTTACCGAAAGCATGGACTCCTTCCGCATCTCCGACGCGCTCTCAGAGGTGTTCACAGCACTTCGACGCGCGAATAAGTACATTGACGAGACTACTCCGTGGGCGCTCGCAAAGGACGAGTCCATGAAGGAAAGACTCGGCACCGTGCTTTATAACCTTCTTGAGTGCATCCGCATTGCGGCAGTGCTCCTTTCCTCCGCTATTCCCGAGTCTGCGGACAAAATATTCGCACAGCTCGGCAGCGAGGTTCGTGATTTCGACACGGTCTACACCTTCGGCGGACTTCGTGCAGGCGAGTCTGTAGGCGAGCCCGAGGTTCTTTTCTCGAGAATAGACGAGGAGAGCTTTATGGCTGAGATCGAGGAGGAGAGAAACAGAAACGCTGCTCCCGCAGAGCCCGTTACAGAGGATACCGAGCATCTCGAGCAGATAAAGATAGACGAATTCGCGCGCATTGAGCTCAGATGTGCGAAGATACTCGAATGCGAGAAGGTCAAGAAGGCAAAGAAGCTGCTGAAGCTTCGTGTAGACCTCGGCTTCGAGCAGAGACAGGTCGTTTCCGGAATTGCCGCCTTCTATGAGCCCGAGCAGCTTATCGGCAAAAAGGTCGTTCTCGTTACGAACCTCGCGCCCGCAAAGCTTTGCGGAATCGAGTCCGAGGGCATGATACTTGCAGCGGGCGATGACGACATTAAGGTAATATTCCTTGATGAGTCCACGCCTCTCGGCTCTCGCGTAAGATAATGGAAGTCAAATATTTTGAAGCACACGCGCATATTGATGACGAGTACCTTGCCTCCTCCTTTAACGGAGGAACGGCGGGTGCTGCCGAGGCATCACGCCTTGCCGGCGTCTGCGGAATCATAAACGCGGGCACAGGAGTCGAGAACTCACGCCGCTCGATAGAGCTTGCCGAGCAGTATCCGTTTGTGTATGCTGCGGTAGGCATTTATCCCGCCGATGCACAGCGCCTCGGTGACGGTATAGAGTCGGCGCTCAGCGAGATAGAAAGCCTGCTTTCGCACTCTCGAGTTGTAGCGCTCGGCGAGATAGGGCTCGATTATCATTACGACGGTACGGAACGTGAGCGGCAGCTGTACGCCTTTGAAGCGCAGCTTGACATGGCACGGCGGCATGATATTCCCGTTGTGATACACGACCGTGAGGCGCACGGAGACGTGCTTGACGCCTTGGCGCGACACCACGGCGTGCGTGGAATGCTCCACAGCTTCAGCGGAAGCGCCGAAATGGCACGTCAGCTGACCGATATGGGCTTTTACATTTCGTTCAGCGGAACGGTGACGTACAAGAGCGCAGCGAAGGTCAAAAGGGCAGCTGAGAGCGTTCCGAGTGACAGAATACTCACAGAAACGGATTCTCCGTATCTGACACCTGTTCCGCACCGCGGCGAGGTGAATTTCCCGGGAAATGTTGTACATACGCATCGCGCACTTGCACTTCTTCGCGGAGTATCCGAGGAGGAGCTGTCGCGCACCGTGTGCGAAAACGCAGAACGCCTCTTCGGCATTCGTCTTTGAAGAAAAATAAGTCGCCCGCAAAGGCTTTACGCTTTTGCGGGCGATTGTCGTTTGTTCAAAGCTGTATTACAGCTCGAGAGATGCCATGATACCGAAGTGGTCGGACAGATATTTGCCCTCGGGCGAATATGTCCACAGCTCGGTGTCGCTGCACTTTATGCTGTCTGTTATGAAAATATAGTCTATCTTGTGCTCGTTTTCGTAATCGAAGGGCTCGCCGAAGTAGTTGAAGGTCTGCTCAAAGTGATCTGTGATGTCATTAAGGAAGCCGCATTCGGCAAGCTTGCGGATCTCGGGCTTCTCGGGAGTAGCATTAAGGTCGCCGACGAGCACTGCGGGGTGCGGGAAGCAGGCGGCGTCCTCCTTTATGGTCTCGACCATTACCGATGCCTCCATCAGGCGCGCGTTCTGACCCGCCTTATCGAAGTGCGTGTTGTAAACACGGATCGATTCACCGCTTTGACTGTCGGTAAGGAGCGAGAAGGTATATACGCGAGCGCAGGTGCTCTGATCGCCGATATATCTGGACCCGGGGATGTACGGTGTTGCGGAGAGCCAGCGCGTTCTGAATTCGGATATGACGAAACGGTCCGAGCGGAAGGCGCAGGGCGTTCCCTCGCCGAGACGGTTGAATATACGACCGCCGCCGACAAAGGTGTATTCGGGAACGAGCGGAGCGAGGACTGCCTTCATGTCAGTGGACAGCTCCTGGAAGCAGATAACATCGGGAGCTTCCTTATGTATTTTATCGGCAATGTCGCGCGCACGCGGTGCGAAATCAGTGGGATTTGTAATACGAATATTTAACGTAACAAGCTTGAGCTTCATAGAATATCACCTCGTATATCAGATGTGTAAATTATAGCACACATGTGTCGGTATGTCAATACAGCTTGTTGAATTTACACATATCGCTTTCAGAAAATCTGTGAGATGTACTCGAAGCTCGAGCGAAGGTGTGCGACACTGCCTTCGTCAAGGCGCTCTATCGGGGACTCGAGGGTCACGTAAGCGCCGTAACCGATGTGGCGCAGCGCAGCTCCCACGCTTTCAAAGTCGATCTGACCCTCGCGCGGGTGGTATATCGGACGAAGCGCGGAGAAATCTCCCACGCGTCCGCGAAGATCGCTGACGTGAACATGACGTATCAGCGGCGAAAGCGTCGGTGTATTCAGAAATTCAAGCTCCTGTCCGTGGAGCGCCGTCAGACGTGTGTCGTAGGTAAAGCGTGCGGCGTCAAAGCGGCTGTGCAGCAGCTCGAGATTTGATATCGGGTCATGCGTCGTACAGGGGATCGTCTCAAACAGCAGCGTAACGGAATATTCGGAGGCGATATCGTAAAGAAGATGCGCGTATGAAATATTGAAGTCGATGTCGGCATCCGAATCAAGACCGCTCCACAGGTGCAGTACCATCATGCGCGCGCCGACAGCCTTGCCGAAGCGGCAATTGACGCGGAAGGTCTCGGTCAGCGACTCGAGCAGAGCCGCCGAGGCGTCCTTTTCTCCGTTTGCCGCGAGAGAGGCTGCGTGCGAGAGGTCTGTTCCGACGCCCTTCTCGCAGTGGATAACGGGAACCGGGATATCCGCACGTGAAATGCACGAGAGTACTTTATCCTCTATCGGATAGTAATGCGTCAGCATCATTAGCTCCGCACCGTATATCACACCGTCGTCGGCGAGCGAGCGTATCTGCTTGAGCGCGCCCTCGTAATCGTAATTTGTAAGTCGGCTGACCATTGTGCCGGTCGAGCAGAGAAGGTGTTTTTCGGGATTTATCATATAGTTGCTTCTTTCAATCGAAATATAGATAAGTATATCAGCTTTCGCCGATATTTGCAAGAGCCCTTGCGCAATTTTGCTCCAAAGTTACGCGCTCACGGTAATTTTGCTTGACATTCGGAGCGAATTGTGGTATACTGTTAATGTAGCATATTGGGGTATCGTCAAGCGGTAAGACACAGCACTTTGACTGCTGCATTCGCTGGTTCGAATCCAGCTATCCCAGAGTGATAGGCAATACCCACGCGACCGCGGTCGCGTGGGTATTGCCTTTTTCGCATTTGTTGCACTCAAGATGAGTGTACGGGAAGAATATCGTC
>CAYYKO010000006.1:0-51775 GCA_964441695.1 uncultured Ruminococcus sp.
CTCGAGCTGTTCAAGCCCTTCGTAATGAAGAGACTTGTCGAGACCGGCAAGGCGTCCAATATTAAGGAAGCCAAGAAGAAGGTCGAGAGAGTCAACTCCGACGTTTGGGACGCACTCGAGAACGTTATCAAGAACCACCCCGTTCTTCTTAACCGTGCTCCTACACTTCACAGACTGTCCATTCAGGCATTCGAGCCTGTCCTCGTTGAGGGTAAGGCTATCAAGCTCCACCCGCTCGTTTGTAAGGCGTTCAACGCCGACTTCGACGGCGACCAGATGCCTGTTCATGTTCCGCTTTCCGCTGAGGCGCAGGCTGAGGCTCGCTTCCTCATGCTCTCCGCAAATAACCTCCTGAAGCCCGTTGACGGTCGCGCAATTGCGGTCCCGTCGCAGGATATGGTCCTCGGCTCGTTCTATCTTACTCTCGATAAGCCCGGCGAGCCCGGCGAGGGCAAGGTATTCCGTGACTTCGATGAGGCTATGATGGCTTATCAGGCGGGAGTTCTCGGTCTTCACGCACCTATCCGCGTCAGAGTCGAGAAGGAGATCGACGGTGAGATGCGCTCGAAGATAATCGACGCTACACTCGGTCGTCTCATATTCAACAGACAGATCCCGCAGGACCTCGGCTACGTCGACAGAAGCGATCCCGACAAGCTCTTTGACCTCGAGATCATGTTCGTCGCAGGCTCCAAGGAGCTCGGCGACATCGTCGACCGCTGCATCAAGCAGCACGGCTTCTCCGTTGCCGCTGAGGTTCTTGACAGCATCAAGTCCATGGGATACAAGTACTCCACAAAGGCATCGATCTCGATCTCCGTTGCGGATATGACCATCCCGAAGGAAAAATACTCCCTCATCAGTGAGGCTGAGAAGAAGGTCGACATTATCGCCCGCCACTTCCAGCGCGGTGAGCTGACCGACGAGGAGCGCTACGAGAACGTTATCGCCGTCTGGGAGCAGACGACAAAGGACGTTGTCGCAGCACTTCAGAAGAACTTCGACCGCTATAACTCCATCAAGATGATGAGTGACTCCGGTGCGCGAGGAAGCATGACTCAGATGAGACAGCTCGCAGGTATGCGAGGACTCATGTTCGCTACCTCCGGTAAGACAATGGAGATCCCGATCAAGTCGAACTTCCGTGAGGGTCTTACCATCCTCGAGTATTTCGTAGCGGCGCGCGGTGCGCGTAAGTCGCTTTCCGATACCGCTCTTAAGACTGCTGACTCCGGATACCTTACACGTCGACTCGTTGACGTTTCTCAGGATGTCATCATCCGTGAGGAGGACTGCGGAGCCGAGAACGGTATCTGGGTATCCGATATCGTTGAGGGCAACGACATAGTCGAGCCGCTTCGCGACAGACTTGTCGGACGCTACACCATCGGTGACATCGTTCATCCCGAAACGGGCGAGCTGATAATCGGCAACAACGAGATGATAAGCGACGCTGTCGCACGCGAGATAGTTGCCGCAGGCATCAAGTCCGTTCACATCAGAACAGTCCTTCAGTGTAAGGCAAGACACGGCGTCTGCGCTCACTGCTACGGTGCCGACCTTGCAAATGACAAGCCCGTTAACGTCGGTGAAGCTGTCGGTATCATCGCCGCTCAGTCCATTGGTGAGCCCGGTACACAGCTTACGATGCGTCCCTTCCATACAGGCGGTGTCGCTGCGGCTAACATTACACAGGGTCTTCCGAGAGTCGAGGAGCTCTTCGAGGCGAGAAAGCCGAAGAAGATCGCTCTTATCTCCGAGGCTACCGGTACGGTCTCCATTCAGGAGGTCAAGAAGATGCGTAATATCGTCATCACACCCGATGACGGCAGCGAAACTCTCGTTTACCCCATCCCGTTCGGCACACGTATCGTGGTCGAGGACGGTCAGCACGTTCGCGCAGGTCGCGAGCTGACAGAGGGTGACAAGAGCCCCGCGGATATCCTTCGCGTCAACGGAATCGATGCGGTCTACGACTACATCATCCTCGAGGTTCAGAAGGTATATCGCTCGCAGAGCATCAATATCAACGATAAGCACATCGAGGTCATCGCCCGTCAGATGACACGTAAGGTTCGCATTGTCGACGAGGGAGATACACAGCTCCTTCCCGGCTCCATTGTCAGCCTTAATGAGTTCATGACAGAGAACGACGCTGTAAACGAGCGTATTGCGGCAGGCGAGCTTGAGCTCCGCCCTGCGACAAGCGAGCCCGTTCTCCACGGTATCACGAAGGCATCGCTTCTCACCGACTCCTTCCTGTCCGCAGCTTCCTTCCAGGAGACCACAAAGGTTCTTACAGAAGCGGCTATCAAGGGTAAGGTCGACCACCTTCTCGGACTTAAGGAGAACGTCATCATCGGTAAGCTCATTCCCGCAGGTACGGGTATGGAGCAGTACCGCAATGTTGAGGTCGAGTGCGACGAGGATCACAAGTTCAATCTTGAGCTCCCGCCGGACGACCGCAGCATCATGATGAACTCGGCACTCTTTGACGACGGCAAGAGCAAGGAGGCAAGCTCCGACGAAGCCGAGGCAGAGCTGCCCGAGGACGAGACTGCAAGCGACGCTGATGAGCAGCTTGACGGCGAAGCCTTCGAGAGCACCGACGACGTCGTAGACGCAGAGGAGCTCGAAGCTGTCGAGAGCGACGCTGAGTCCGATGAGGACATCGCAGAGCCCGATGACGAAGAAATTGCAGACGACGAAGAATAATTCGTACTGAAAAAAGAGAAGGCACGCCGCGCGGCGTGCCTTCTCTTTTTCGCTTAAGTGGAGACCGCGTTCACCCAAAGCCCAATTTCAACACGTGCGAGCGGCGTTCGTGTGCGGTAATTGCAGCTGCGTGGAGGCTCATCCCAATTCGCGTCAGATTATAATGCACACAAGCCCTGTCGCGCCCTCGTTTATTACGCGTCCAAGCGTCTCGCCGAGTCTGTCTCGCGCGTCCGTCGGCATGTGCTCGAGCTTCGCATGCAGTCCTTCGTTGACAAGCTCGTATATCGAGCGCCCGAACAGCTCCGTGTTCCATATGCCCGACGGATCCTCTTCGAATTCCTCAAGCATAAAGCGCACAAGCTCCTCGGATTGCTGCTCCGTGCCGACGACCGGGCTCAGCTCCGTTTCGATATTGGCACGTATCATGTGAATGGACGGAGCGCTCGCGCGAAGCCTTACTCCGTAGCCGCCCGACTGCTTTACGAGCTGCGGCTCGTCGAGCGTCATATCCTCCGGCTGCGGCATTACAATTCCATAGCCGTTCACGGCAACGTCCTCGAGCGCCGAGGCGTACTTGTCGTACCTCCGCTTTGCCTCGGCAAGCTCCCGAACTGTCGAAAACAGCTCCGCGTCTCCTGCGATACTCAGCCCGGTCTGCGTTGTGAGCTCGCGGTAAAACAGCTCGCGCGGCAGCGTCAGAGAAAGCGCTGCGGTTCCCTGCCCCATGTCAATGCCGCAAAGCTCCACACGGCATTCGCCGCAGTCGGCGGCAAGCGACGTCTTTAAGCTTCGGAGAAATGCAGTAATGTCACCCATTTTCGACACGCCGGTCGCGCATTCGGCGACAGCAGCGGCGACTCCCTGCCGCAGAGAGCAGCATTCCTCTGCCGCTCCGAGCCAGTCGGGCAGACGCAGCGTCAGCTCACGTATCGGAAATTGCGGCAGAAGCAGCCGCATTATCTGCTCGATGTCCTCGCTGTCTATATCGACGCAGCTTACGAGCGCCACTGGTGCGTTATATTTTTCCTCAAGCGACTCGGCAAGGCTCTCCGCCTCCGCGCTGTCCGGCGCCTTTGAATTGAGTACAATAACAAACGGCTTGCCGAGCTCTGCGAGCTCACTTGCCGCTCGCTCCTCCGCCTCAATGTAGCTCTCACGCGGTATCTCGCAGATGCTGCCGTCGCAGGTCACAAGCAAGCCGACCGTCGAGTGCTCCGTTATTACAAGGCGCGTGCCGAGCTCTGCCGCCTCCTGAAACGGCATCGGCTCGTCGCTCCACGGCGTGCTGACAAACCTTGCTTCGCCGTTTTCGCTGTCGCCGAGCGCACCGGGAATCAGATATCCGACGCAGTCGATCAGCCGTAGGCGCATGTCGCTTACTCCGTCGATGCTCACACCGACCGCCTCGTCGGGCACAAATTTCGGCTCGGTCGTCATTACCGTTCGTCCGCCCGCACTCTGCGGCAGCTCGTCAAGCGCGCGCTGTCTGTCGTAGCCCTCCGCTATATTCGGGAGCACAAGTCCTTCCATGAAGCGCCGCACAAGAGTTGATTTTCCGCTTCGCACGGGTCCCACAACGCCTATGTATATCTCCCCCGACGTCCGCTCCGTCAGATCTCGGTATATATCAGCTGTATGTGTCATTGCAATTACCGTTCCTTTTTCATTTTTTAGTTACCACACAATATGCACCTTCGGCTTGAAATATGCCGCACGCGTCACATGTCACGGCATATTTCAAGTCGCTCTCCGGAAAGCAGACCACCGAAGCAGTCGCACATATCGCGGGAGCTTCGGTAGCCGTCGATGTGAACGGCGCGGACGGCAGCGTAATTGTAGCTTGAAAGCGGGCGCGCGAAGGCATCGACGCTGTGTGCGGCAACAAGCAGCTCTCCCGCGTCACGACCGATAACGGCAAGCGTATGATAATAATCTCCCTCCTCGTCCGCAAGCTGAAGCACATCTCCCGTGTGTACCTCGCGCAGCGACACCTCCTTGCCGAACGGCCCGACTCCAACGTTATCCGTCAGGAAGCTGTACAGAAATTCGACTCCCGTCCACGCAGCGGCTCGCTCATCCGCCGAAATATAGTACCATCCGTAGTCGGCGGTAAAGTTCATTGTACAGCAGCCCGCTAAAATGCACTGCGACACAAAGCCCGTGCAGTCCCCGCCGAGCTCCGTGAAGTCGTAAAACAGCGGATTTCTCCTGTAAGCCCAGCGAAGCGCATATTCGTATACGCGCCGCCTGTCGTAATCGAAGATTTTCAAGTTAAATTCCACCTCTCCTTCGAATTTTTACTTATTGTACAGTATATTCTCTCAGACAGCCGCTTACCACTTCACACGGAAAAATCCTGCACACTATATCCTTTTTTCCATGTGAAAGATTGTTCAAAAGTGTCCTTTACTATAAATTTCCCGTGTGCTATAATATATTAAAGTACAATAACGAAAGGCCAGGTTACAAAAATGGCAAGCTCCACGACGTCTGCGAAGGATATGATCAAGCGTATTCTCCACAGATACTTTATTAAGGCAATGGGTGCTATGGCACAGGGACTTTTCGCTTCCCTGCTCATCGGCACCATCTTCAAGGCTCTCGGAATGATACCGCATCTCGAATTTCTCGCGGATATCGGTACCTTCGCGCAGGCTATGGCAGGTCCTGCCATGGCGGGAGCAATAGCATATTCGCTCGGCGCACATCAGCTCGTCGTATTCTCGGCAATGGCTGTCGGTCAGGCGGCAAACTCGCTCGGCGGCGCGGGCGGTCCCCTTGCAGTATTCTTTATAGCAATTGCGGCTTCCGAGATCGGAATGCTCGTCTCGAAGAAGACAAAGGTCGACATCATCGTCACTCCCTTTGTTACGATATTTGTCGGCGGCACTCTGTCGCTTCTTATCGCACCCTATATCGGAACGCTCGTCGGTCACATCAGTGACTTCATCGGCTGGGCTTCCCTCCAGACTCCGTTTGTAATGGGAATCCTCGTCTCCGTCGTTATCGGCGTTTGCCTGACGCTCCCGATCTCGAGCGCGGCAATATGCGCGGGACTCGTCCTCACGGGAAGCGCTGCGGCTGTCGGCGCGTCCGAGGGACTTGCAATTGCGGGTGCGGCGGCTGTTGCGGGCTGCTGTGCTCAGATGGTCGGCTTTGCGGTAATCAGCTTCCGTGAAAACGGTGTCGGAGGACTGCTATCGCAGGGAATCGGCACGAGCATGCTTCAAATGCCGAATATTATCCGTCACCCGCAGATATGGATAGCACCGACGCTCGCGTCCGCGATCACAGGTCCCCTTGCGGTTTGCGTGTTCGACCTTAAGATGTACGGCGCTGCGATAAACTCCGGCATGGGCACCTGCGGTCTGCTCGGTCCTATCGGACTTATCCTCGGCTGGCTCTCCCCCGAGAACGCATATCCCTACGAGGTAACGGCACTCAACTGGGTCGGACTTTTCCTCATCTGCTTCGTCCTTCCCGCAGCTCTCTCGCTTGTATTCAACGAAATTCTCCGCAAGCTGGGAGTCGTCAAGGACGGCTACATGAAGCTTCCGGAGTAAGCATAAGCATAAAAAATCACTGCCGCCGTGCAGTGATTTTTTTCGTTATCGTCGAGTCGAACGTCCCGTTGATGTAGCTTGATTTCTCCCTATTTCTCCGCCACGCGATCTTTTTTCCACACGATCTGTTGAAAACTTTTGGTTTTTTCGTTTCGCGATTCTTTTCACCTCTCGGTCATCATATTATTCGCGCAAAAATCCCGCAGCCGTTTTTGACTGCGGGAGCATTCTTATGCTTCGTCGCTCGGAGCTTCTTTTTTTTCGGCGGGCGGGTATTTTTCGGCGGTGAGGCGCTCGAGCGTCTTTGTCATGCGACAAATATATTCGGGGACGCGGTCGGTCGCTCCCGTCTCGGCAATGCAGCCTGCGGCGCACGCCGTGCATCTGTCCTTCAGCGAGCAGGAGGTGCATTTCGACGGCATCCTGATGCTGTCGCATGCCTCGTGAACTGCCCTCCACGCGCTCTCAAAGCCCATCTCGCGAACGGAAAAGCTGTCCCACGGGAACATTCCGCACGGCAGCATTCTTCCGTCGTGCGTTATCCAGAATGAGCTCTGCCCCGCGCGGCAGCGGATCTTATCTCCCGAGCCGTCGGTGCAGTCGTCAAGCTCGCTTGGAATTATGCTCGAGCTTGAGAGCTGCTCGGCTGTGAGGTACTGCTCGCGACACAGCAGCTGTACCTCAGCCGCGCGCTCGGGTGAGAAGCGATGCGGCGCCTCGCCGTAGCCACCGTTATTCACGCGAACGGGCGGGAACATGTACGACGTTGCCTTCAGCGTGACTCCAAGCTGCTCCGCTATTCGGTACAGCCCCGGAATATCGTCGCAATTATACGGCGTCAGCGAGCCGTTCAGCCTTACCTGAATTCCCGCCTCGCGCAGTCGCCTGATATTCTCGCGCACGCGCTCAAAGCCGCGGACGCCGCACAGACGGAAATACGCATCCTCCGAGGTGCCGTATAGCGTAATATTCAGTCGCAGCGGCGGCTCATTTCGGAACAGCTCGAGTAGCGCGTCATCTATCAGATAGCCGTTCGTATTAACAGAGACGAGCAGTCCGAGGCGGCGCAGCGACGAATATATTTCGGCGAAATCGTCGCGTATCAGCGGCTCGCCGCCCGTCAGCAGGAGAAATACCATGCCGCAGCGCGCAGCCTCCTCGCCGAGTTTTATCCAGTCAGCCGCCGAAAGGCTGTCCGCGCGTGACGAGCGATGAACGTAGCACATCCTGCACGAAAAATTACATCTTTCGGTAAGCTCGAATATTCCCGCGGTCGGGATGGCGCGCGAGGCGCTCTTTGTGTGAAAATATTTGCTCCAGACGGGCTCGCCGTCGCTGTATATCATATCTTTCCGAATCATATATACCTCTCAAGCACATCGACCGAGCTTATGTCATTAATGCACGCAAGCTCCACTATTCGTACACTTCCGAGCATTCCCGCCACAAGGTCGATAATTTTCCGCCTGCCGTCGACGTTCTTCTCGTCGAAGCTGCACTCCGGCACGACACGCCGCAGCACCTCGCTCGGCGAGCTCTCCCGCACGCGGTTTTCGCTTGCCTGTGAAAGCAGTACGAGCGCGCGGATGCTCTCTGTCACGTTTAGGCAGGACGCGCCGCTTCCCTTCGTCCAACAGCCGCATGCGAGATACCTGCCGTCGACGCGACGTATCAGAGCTCTGTCCTCGTTGACGGTGACAGCTCCGCGCGCAGCCCTCCAGAAGCCTGCCTGCGTCGATTTTCCGGTGCCGCTCGGCGCGCAGAACAGTATCGCTCCGTGTGGCGTCTGCACGTGCGACGAATGCAGAACGAATGCGTCCTTCGTTAGCACGTCATGCGCCGCGCGGACGTCTGTCAGCAGCGTCCCGAGCGAATTCTGCGGGATATAACCGCAATCCATAAAGACGTCGGTCACGTCGCCGTTTTTCCTCAGCTCAATTGAGCTCTGCCCGTTCGGCTGCCTGTCGTGAAAGACGTAGGTCATGTCGGGCACGGCGTCCTCGGACGCCTCGAAGGAGTGAAATATCGGGTTATCCCTCATCGGCACCGGCGTCACGACGCGAATTACGATGCCGCCGAAGCTGTAGCGCTTGTCAACTGTCATACTGTGCAAACATTATAACGCTCACGCCGCCTACAGCGTGTGAGGCTATCAGCTTCGCGCTCGCGCCGGGCGCGAGCTCGTCTGTAATTCTCGCGCGGTAGGTGATGCCGCCGTTGTAGACGCCGTCGGCGTAATTCTTAAAGAACACGGAAACGTCGCGCGTCAGTGCTTCATTCGAAATATTCGTGACAATTATCTCGCCATCATTTACCTCGAAGGCGAGCACGTCCTCGAGGCAGGTCGGCTCCTCGTCGAAATACACCTCATACGCGACAGATGTCGAAATTGCACCCGTGAATGCCTTCTCGCGCGACATGCCGCCCAGCGCCATAACGCGGACTGTCTCTCCCGCAGGCACCGTCGACAGCTCGAAGGAATAGCTTCCGCTGCTGTCGGACAGGGTGAAGCTTGCGTACTGAAGCGTGTGCGGGCTCATGTTGCGTACCGTTGCGGTGACGACGTTCTTCATCGTGCGACCGCTTCCGTCCTCGACGTAGCTGCCGTCCACGCAGGACAGCGCGGTTATAACCATGCCCTGACCGAGCTTAATGTTCCCGTCTGCGTTGCTCCAGAGCTCCTTTTCGTCGGCGGTCGGGTCATCGGCGTATGACGGCGTGTCCTCCGTCTGCTCCTCGCCGCTTGTCTCGCCGCCTGTCACCTCGCCTGTCACGTGAGCTGTTTCGTCGGATGTCTCAGTCTCTTCGCCTGTCGTAATGTATGCGCTGTCCGTCGCGTCGGCGTTACTGACACTCTCGAGCGACGCGTCAGCTGCTGTGCTGTCGGAGACCTCGCCGCCTTCGTTATTATTCCGTGAAGCGAGCAGCACTGCTGAGATTAGTGCCGCTGCAAGCACGAGCGCAGCTACCGCCGTAATTATGTTTTTTTTCTTCTTTGTCATAGTCTGTCCTCAATGCTCTGAAAAAATGCCCGCCCTTTCGGGCGGGCATTTCCGCGTTGCCTGTTAGGAAGCAAATACCTTTGTGTCGTCAGTCGGCACGTGATAGCATATTCCTGCCTCGTCTTCTTTTCCGAACTTAACCTCGCACGCGTAGTTATCGCTTGTGAAGTAAGCCAAGCCCTTAAAGGTATAGGTGTTATCGGAGTCCGCGAAGACCTTGCAGCTCGATGCGATGCTCGACGAAAGTGAGAAGTCGACCAAGGTTATATCTGCCTTAACGTAAGGCTTTTTTGTTGCTGTGTTCATTCAAATACTTCCTTTCCTGTCTCACTTGGCAATGCCCGTGATCTCGACGTCTGCGTCGAGCGGGAGGCTTGCCTTGCCGTTTTCGTCGTATGCCGTGATCTCAAAGCTGTGCTCACCTGCGTCGAGACGCGCGGTGTAGACCCATGCCTTGAGGCACGTGATGCGAAGTCTTCCGTTCTTGAAGGAAACGGAGGGAACGAGCACGTTCTTAAGCTCTGTGCCGTTGACCGTTACGCGTGTAACGTCCGTCGAGGTCTTGACTGTGAGCACCGAGGTCTTACCGACTGCCCAGTAGCTCTCAAGTGTCTCGGGAACGAACGGGTCTGTGTTGTCAATGGGTGCGTACATGCTCATCACGGAAACACCGCGGGAGACGACCTCGCTGTCGATAACAGCCTCAAGAGTTGCAGCTGCCGCAGTCTCGGCGAAGGTGTACTTGATGTTCGTGATAGAGATAACAGCATCGGAGGCTGTAGCGTTCGAGAGAACTATCGTGCCTGTGGTGTAGCCGCCGTTTACGGTGTCCTCGTACCATGTGAGATACTGACCGAGATCGTAGAACATGTCGGATGCCGTTGCGAACTCACGCGTCTTGTTTGTCGTGAGCTTGCCCTCGAAGCTTGTCACGGTGTAGTTGAGCGATGCCGTCGTGCCCTTTGCAAGCTTAACACCGAGGTGTACGGCTGCGGGAACGGTGTCGCTGTGAAGCTTAAACGCTACGCCCTGACCGTATGCGAGATAGGTCTCGTTGTTCGGACCGGGATTCTTGTAGTCCTCAAGGTCGTCGGTCGCAGCCTTACCGTCGATGAATACGACGCCGGGCTCGGTCTTGTCGCCTGAGGTGAGCTCGCCGAGGCTTCCTGCATTGACGAGCACGTCGCGAAGCGTGATGTAGCTCGGTTTGAGCTCGCCGTCCGCCTTGTATGCGTCGTTCGCTATTTTGTCGCTGTCGGTGTCAACGGGGTCGTAGATGCGGATAGCGTCGAGCCAGAAGCTGTAGCTCTCGTCGCCCGTAAGGTCAAAGTTCTCTGAGTAAAGCACCTTGATCTCGACCTCGTAGGTCGCGTATTCAAGACCCTCGAACTTGAGCACGGGAACCTGCCAGATGCAGTCCTCGCCGGGTGCTGCGACCCAGCCATCGGTCTCACTGTAGGTGTAGCCGTAGTAGTTGCAGACGCTGAGACCCGTAACGTAGTCTCCTCTTGTGCCGTCGGAATTCTTCTTGAAGATGCTTGCGGTGATGAGTCCGGAGTCGCTGTTTGTCAGCGAGATGATGTCAAAGCCTGTGCCTGTGAAGGTGAAGCTTGCCTTCGGAGCTATCTTGCCGCTGCCGGTGAGAGCGTCGACCGTTACCTTCATCGCGCCGCCGAGGCTGTACTCGGTGAAGGCGGAATAGGTCGCGTCGTAGCCGTAAAGGTTGTTCGCGTCGTTTGTCGAGAACTTACCGGGGCGATCCTCCGCCTGGGAGGCGCCTGTCTGCTTGTCGGATACGCCGACCTGAGTCCACTTGCCGAGCTCGCTGTCCTTGTTTGTGCTGTCGGTGTAGGTCACGAAGGACTCCTCGAAGTATACGGTGCTTGCGGGGACTACATTGACCTCGCCGTAGTAATACTTCACGCCGTCATCGCCGATGTACTTCACCTCGTAGGCGAAGGTGTCGGTGGAGGAGCAGGTCATGCTTGTAAGCTGATACTTAACGTTGTTGGCGACTGTGACAGCCTTACCGTTTTCGGTATCGAGCTGTGCTGTGAAGGAGCTGTTGCTTGTTGCGGAATATACGCCTGCGGGCTTCGTTGTACCGAGAGCGTTGAGCGTGCCCTTCTCGCCGAACATGTCGTTGCCGAGAACGCTGATGTTCACGGGCAGACCGTAATCGACGACAACCGTGTCATCGAGTGCGCCGACAGTCCATACTACCGCAAACCAAACAGTGGTGCGCGTGTAGTCGCGATCTCCGCCGCTGCTCTCAGTGACATTGGTAAACTCGTTACCATTGTAGCCGGTAACGTAGGTCGACTGCGGAGCTATTGTGTTTTCGATTTTCCAGTAAGAGCCCTCGTCGGAGCTTACGTGGATGGTGTACTTTGCACCCTCGTCGTAAAGCGTGTAGCCTGCCGGGAGAATTCCCTTCGCAAGGAGCGTCGCCTCGAGGTGGTTACCCGTGTTGAGGTTCATAGTCTCGGCGACAACGGGGTTCGTGACGGCGATCTTGTTTGCAAAGGAGCCTGTCGCGCCCGAGGTCTGGTTGACTATGGTCTCGCCCTTCTCGTTGACAAGGTAGAATGCGTAGCGTACATGTGCCTCGCCCCAGGGCATGACCGGGGAGACCGTGTCCTTCTTGCAGGGATTATCGAGGTAGTTGTCGTAATAGAGAACTGCCGAGGTGTTCGTGGGGTAGGAGCCGGAAGGACAGGAGCCATCCATGGAGCCATCAAGGTAAACATAATAGCTGAGTGCGAGCTCCGCCGACTTGACCGTACCGAGATTCCAGTAGAAGGTCTCGCCGGGGAGGAGATCAGTCGAGCCTGTTGTCAGACCGCCCGCCGTCGTGCCTGTCGGGATGCTGATGCCGTCAATTGCAACAGCGGTGGAGTTCGTGTTGTAGTAGAAGTACTTCGCGCGAATGACGCCGTCCGTGCCGTAGATATCGGTAATACCGCCGTTTATCTGGTCGGAGTAGGCCTTCGTACCGTCTTCGCTGAAGGTAACCTTCTCAACAACTGTCTTCGTGCCCTTGCGGGTTCCGATGAGATTTACGTCCTTGATCGTGCCGTTCTCATAGTCACTTCTTGTGTAGATGTCGTAGGAGATGACCTCGATGGTCGGGACGATGCTGTTTGACAGAGTGCTGCCGGACGCTCCCTTTGTCACGGTCGCTATCTGAAGCGTGAAGTGTTCGCCCATCGTGTCAACGAAGCGAGCGTTCTGCGCCGCGTAGAGGATATCCGTCGTGATAGCCGTGAACGCGTTGTCAAGCTCGTCTGCGCTATCTGCACAGTAGTAGTACTCGCTGCTCGAGGCGATGTTTCTGATAACAGTGTCCATCGCGTCTACAGTGATCTCCTTATCGACAGCAAGGCAGAAGCCGATAGAGTACATCTTTGCGCCGAGACCGTTTACCTCGATCCAGTTGTCGCGGTCATCGTCCTTGCGGATAACAGGGTACATGGTATCGGTGTCGCCCTTGATAGCTTCAGCCATCCAGTGCTTACCGTCGGGATTGTAGTAGTCGTTACGTGCGCCGTCGTCGAACATATCTTCGGTAACGGTACCGGTCAGCCAGTTGTTCCAGTATCTTGCAGCCGTGGTACCGGTATCAGAGCCGGAGCGTGCCTGGAAGTAGTTGTACTGGAAGGGTGCGCCGTCGGACATGAAGATGACGAAGAGGTCGCGCGTTACGCCGTCTTCCTCGTTCTTAGCGGTTATCGCCTCACCGAGCTGATATACAGCATCGAATGCGTAGTCGTAGTTTGTACCGCTGTGGTAGCTTATCGAATCAAATTGAGTAGTTGAAAGAGTATTAACGTCGACGAAGGCTCCCGCATCAAGATTACCGGTACCGGTATAAACATTATGCGTAGGGTCATTTCCGCCCTGTACGCTACCGCCCGCAAGGTGGTCGGTGCTCTCAACATAGTATTTGCTGCCGGAGGAATAATAGCCGTTAAAGTTAGCAACAGCTATGCGGATGTCGAGTTTTGTTCCGTCCTCGCCCTCTGCCTGGAACTGCTCAAGCATATTTTCGAGCGATTCCTTGAGGACCTCAAGCCTTCTTTTGCCGTTTACATAGTAGGTGTACATCGAGCTTGAGTTATCAAGCATAACGATAACGTCTGCGCCCTTCTTGGTGGGGATGCCGGAGGCGAAGAGCTCTACCTTGGCTACGCCCGTGGAGGTGAACTGCTGTCCTGTTGCGGTCTTGTTGACCTTGACCGCGCCCTCATCGGGGTACTCGGGGTAATTGTTACCGAGCTTGCCGACGACGTAGAGTGTGAAGCTGCCGTCTACCACATTGCCGCGGTAGCTGACCTTCAGAGCCTCGAAGACCGTGATGCTCTCGGTGGAGGGAGTATTTCCGCTCGAATCGCTGAGCATGTCGACCGTGATCGCGATGTCGGCGCTGCTGCCGTCATCGTAGGTCACGCGAAGCGTCGCGCCGGTGTTTGCGGAGCCTGACGCGCCGCGCTGTACCGTGCCCTCGAGGTCGTTGAGCTCAAGCGAGGTGATCTCAGGCTCGGGAATAACGACCTTCGCAACCGCAAGCTCCTTGCCGCCGTAGGTGACAGTCACCGCGTACTCGCCCGCGGTGTTGCCGTCGAAGGTGCTGTCGAGCGTCCACGTAGCCGCGCTGTCGGCGAGCGGATTCTTATCCGTGCCCTTATCATCGGTAGCGGTATAGAGCGAAATACCGTTCTTGACTGCTGCCAATGCTGCCTCGTTAGTCGCGCCGCGCTCGAGATCATACGCAAGCTCGCCTTCCGCTATCGCGTATTCCGCGGGGGAGGATGGGGGTGTTTCGGTTGTGGTGCTGTACTTGTAGAGACGGACGTTTTGTGGATTATCTGCACTTGATATAGTCCATGTAGAGCCGCTATTGCAATAGAAATAATAACGGCTACTATCGTTGTAATTTATCGTAAACAATCCACTTCCGGTATTTCCGTTAGGAGCACAAATCAAGTCAGACGCAGTTGACGATAATTCGAATTCCCTACTCAAAACGATTCCAACAATAGTTATACTACTAGTGGAATAGCGTATATATCGACTGTCGTTACTTACATTATAGTACGTCGTTCCGCTGATAGTCTTCTTTGTGAACTTCCACAAATCCAGCTCAGTATCGGAATACAGCTTGCTATCCTTTATCTCAAGCCCGCTTGTGACGCTGGCGAAGCTTCCGTTGTTATTCTTCAGCGCGACAGTATTGCTGCCCGCGAGGATAACGTAGGAGTCGCCCGCAGTTATCGACGTTACAGGCTCGTATATATACTTCGTCTGACCTTCAACGGCATCCGTTATCTTCACCCACTCGCCGCCGGAGGTGGTGACTGTCGAGCCGCCTGCGGTGCCGCCGACGTTGGGCAAGCCGGGATTGCCGCCGTTTGTGATGCCGCCGAGATTAACGAGAGCTACGGTCTCGGGGGAGGTGACAACGGAGGTGTTTGTCTTATAGTATGCGCTGTCGGGGTACTCTACATTGTAGACGCCCGCAGATTTCAGATTGTGCAGACCGTTTGCGTCATAGCGTCTGATCTCGACCTCGTCACCCGAGATGGCGAAGGTCGTCATGGTCAGAGTCTTGTCAACGTCGCTTGTATATGTCGTGCCGTAGTAGCCGACATAGCCCGCGTTCATGTATGTGAAGTAGAGTGTTTCTTCCTTAAACTCTGTCTGACTTGCCTGTGCGATGTTGATCTTATCGTCCTTGGTAAGGAAGATCGCGGAGCCGCCGAGGTAGTCGTCCCAGCCGTGCGAGTGGTTGTGACCGAACAGGAATATGATGTTCAGTCCCTGAAGACCCGCGTTGTTCAGCACGTCGAAGATGTAGTTTGCATACATTCCGTCGCTGTCCTTTTGCGTTCTCATGCTGTAGTGGAGAGGCAGATGAGACATGACGAAGATAGGCTTCGAATAATTCTCCTCAAGCTTCGCGTCGAGGTATGCCTTCAGATTTGCGGCGGTCGCCTTGACGGTCGACTCCTCATTTTTCTGAGTAGACCACATGTAGTCCTTCTCGTTGATAACGAAAACACCGTATGCGCCGCTGTCGGGATCGTTGGCACCGCTCGGAGAGCAGACCGTGCCCGCCGTGCTGTTGCTGTCGTGGTTGCCCTGAACGTAAATCTCGTCCATGAATGTACCGTAAACGCCCTGCACTGCCTTCTGAAGCGCAGCCTTGCCCTGCTCGGTCTGCGAATATATTGAATCCGTAGAGCCGCCGTACATGGCAACGTCATAGTCACCTGCGAACAGGAAGCCGTCCATTTCGGCGTAATCCTTCTTAACCTGTGTCAAAATCGAATTAACGATTTTCGCACTTTCTTCATGACGGTTGGAGCTGCTACTGCTGCCCGCCTGAAAATCGCTTGCTGCGAGGACGTAGGTGACGTCTGACTGTGTCGCGGTGAGCTCTGCCGCAAGCAGCTGCATCGGCAGCACGCCGACGAGCATGCACAGCGTCATGAGCAGTGCGAAAAGCTTGGTCGCATTTCTTCTCATCTTATACCTCCCGAAAAAGCACTCGCGGCACGCCGAACAGTCGCAGAATTTACCCGACGCGAACTCTCCGCTGCGCTTTTTGAATTACTTGTTAAAATATTGAGCAGTAGCTCAGTTTATGTATTTATACGGATACATTATACCGCAAAGTCGCCCCCGTGTCAATAAAAAACAGGAAAAAACGAGGGGAAATTTCAATAAAAATTTGCTTCGGCTACCGCGCGCCGTCAGCCGCCGAGGTGATTATCCTCTCCTCCTCGGTGAGCACCGCCGAAACGGAGTATTTCTCCGCGTCGCGCCGTGCCGCCTCGGCAAAGCTCGCGCGTCTGTCCGGTGACACGCACAGCTCGCGAAGGCATCTCGCCATCGCCGACGCGTCGTTTTTCTCGGTGAGATAGCCGTTCACGCCGTCGCATATCAGCTGCGCGTGGCCGCGGTTTCGCGCGGCGACCACGGGCAGCGAGCTTGCCATGGCTTCAAGGACGTTGATGGGAAGTCCCTCGGACAGGCTCGAGGCGGCGTACAGGTCGGACGCCGCAAGCAGCGAGGGTACGTCCGAGCGCCAGCCTGCGAAGGTGACGCAGTGCGTCAGCTCGAGCTTTTCCGCGAGGCGACGGGTCCTTCCGCCGTCGTGCTCCGGTCCGATAAGCAGCAGACGCGCGTTCGGCACGTCGGTGACGAGCTGCTTCATCGCGTGCAGGAGCAGCTGCTGATTCTTATTTCGGTTGAGCTCCGCGGTGTAGGCGATGACGGTGCTGTCCTCGGGTATGCCGAGCCCGCTCCGAAGCGCGCGCTTCTCGGTCTCGCCAAGTCTGTGCGAGCTGAAGCGCTCAAGGTCGACGCCGATGCCGTTCAGCTTTTCGAGACGACGCGGATGCAGCGTGCGGCGCGCCATTTCGTGATCTGCGTCGTTAATTGTAACGAGCACGTCGCAGAACGGCACAAGTGCGCGCTCGGTCGGAAAGCCGAGCAGCCAGCGGTGGAGCGGCGCGCCCGCGAAATAATGGAGTCCGTGATTGATATACACGATCGGTGGAGATGCATGGAGCGTGCGTCCCATTTTTCGGCGCGCTATTCGCGTAATTATGGAGCCGGTAAGCGTATTGCACACAACAACGTCGTACTCGCCGTGCGCGATTATGTCGCGAAGCAGCCTCGCGCTGTGGAAGGTCCTGCCGCGAAAGGGATTGCGGTCGCACGGCAGATCGAAGGCGCGGTCGCATTCGGGTATCGGCTCGTCGAGTCGGCACGCGACATCCACGCACCACGAGCGAGAGCGCATATATTTAATGAAGGGAATGTGAAACTTCCGTATGTGCTCCTTCGACACGTTCGCGACGAGGAGCAGCCTTCGCTGTTTTGTTTCTTTCACTGATTTCTCTCCTTTATAATGCCGTACTCGCGCAGAAGTGCGAGACGCTGCTCGCCGATATGCGCGGCGCGTGTCGGAGCTCTTCCGTGGCGGCGCAGATATGAGAATATTCGCGCGACATATGCCGCCGGAAGCAGGTGCGGATGCCGTGTAAGGTACGGATATTTCGCGCGCATCTGCCCGAGGGACGGGAAGATAACGCGAAGTCGCGAGCCGGCACGGCTTTTTCCGCCGTTCTGCGCCTCGAGCGCGCCGAGCGTTATTCCCGCGCTGTGGACGCGGCTGCTCTCCGCGCTGCCGTACACGCCCGAGTCGAAAATATCCGAAAGAAGGGGCTCTGTTCGCGGTCGCTCGCCGAGCGCGTCGGTGAAGTGGGCGGCGATTTCATGCGGCAGCCCAAGATATTCCTCAGCAAGCGCAAACAGCGCGGCGGCAAAGCGTGAGGCGTCGGCGCGGCGGCAGCATTCCGCGAAGCGCGGGACGTCTATCTGCCCGTCGAAGGCTGAAGCCTCGCTCGCGAGGTCGCAGACCTGGCGTATTCCGAAGCCGCTGTGCGAAAAGTGCTTATAGGCGTGGAGCACAAGGTACAAAAGGTGCTCCGTCGGCTCGAGGGTGTATATTTCGCGCCCGCCGACGTCGAGCGGCTGTGCGTGCTCCGCAGCGCGGGCGAAAAATTCGTTGAAGTGTGCGAAGGCGGGTGAGCTCGGCTCGAACAGAGACGTGTGAAGCTCGATTCGAAGCGTGCTGCCCTCCGAGGTGAAGGTCTGCTCGAAGGCGTCGGCGCTGTCGTGCGTTGTGAAGTGCGCCGCGTTCAGCACCTCGCGGCAGGCAGCAAGCGAGTCGGCGGAAACAAGGATATCCTCGTCGGCAGACGGACGCATATCGCCGTTCGCATAAAGCGTGCGAAGCGCAAGTCCCTTAACGACGACGGCTCGGACGCCCGCATCCGAAAGACGCTCGTAAAGACGTAGAAATTCCTCCGTTTTCACGGTCTGCTCGATCACCTGACTTCGAACGAGCGGGCGCACGGAGGCGACCGTCGCGTCCGGCAGCGAGGTACACAGCGCATCGAAAACGAGCGGCAGCACCTTATGCTGCGAGGCGAGCGTCAGCACGTCGCGCGCGACGTCGTCGGGCAGCGCGTCGACCGAGCACCGCCGCCCGACCGCCCCCGCCGCAAGCGAGTGCAAAAGCAGCTGTTTATCCTGTGTCATATTCCGCCTCCGTGTGTGGATTTGTGGGGGAGGGAAGCTTTTCAAGTTCTTCATCCTCGCGCATGTCTTTTAAGCAGCGAAGCAACAAATGTCTTTAGCTTTGCAAATTCGTCGGTTCTGTGAAGCCCGAGAATAAATACTGCATTCGCAGTAAGGCTGCATACAATTATTTTCAGCAAAACCCAGCCTATTCCCTCCGCTGGAATAATACCGAACAAAAAACGGCATATAGCTCCCGCAAAACAGAGGAGCAGCAAATAGAAGGCGTAGCGCCTCCAATAGGAGCCGACACGCTTCTTGAATCCGTAGCGAAATACCGCATACGGCGTATACCAAAGGTGAGTACACATGCGCGATATCACCGTTGCCGCAAAGATTCCGAACACGCCCCAGATTTTGCCCAAAACTATTGAGAGCACTATATTTAGCATACCGGTAATGAGCTGTATATATCTGCCGTAATGGAACAGGCCGAGCGTATCTTTATATGTTCCGATCACACTGACTACACCAAACGTGTAAAAATTCAGTGCCAAAATAAACGGTATCTCTGTCGGCAAGACATAGCTCTCTCCGAAAAGAAGTCTCACAAGATCCGATGAGCAAAAATAGATACCGAGAGCCGCCCAACCGAAAAACCAGAAATTCATCATATTCAAAAAGCTGAACATTTCATACTGCTTCTCGGTGGACTCGCTTGCATTGTGATTACCTATGCTTGCCGTAAGCCCGCTGAATATCTGATTTAATATCGAATTCAACGTATTCACGAGAAGTGTGTAATTCGATGCAATTCCGGTTGTGGCAAGTCCGTTAAAAAATGTGATAAGAATATTGTCCGTGCAATTCACCAAGGCTCCGGAAAGCTTATAAAACATTAGGTCACGAACGTTTGAAAACAGCTTGCGTTTTTCCTCTTTTTCAAGGGGCTTGGCGGTTTTATTACCGATAAACGGAAACTGCTTTACTGCTACCCTTGTTACTATCAGATTATATATGAGCGTTCCTGCCGTTTGTATGAGCAAATAACCGACATAATTTCGGAACACAAGCAGAAACACCATCTGAACGCCGCTTTGAATTATTGTCACAATGTAGCTTATTCCGCTCACTATGTAGTTTCTCTGTGCGGCAATGAGAAGCGATATTCTGTAGCTGAAGAAATAGCTACTTGCAGTATTGAAAAGGTTAATTACATAAAGCAGATATATGCTTTCGCTGATATTCGGCTGTTCTTTTACAATAAAGCCTATAAACGGCATGAGGATAAGACCTGCTGCGGCTATCAGCGTACCGATAGCCCTATATGCCTTTGAATACAGCTTCATCAGCGACGCGATTTTTTCCTCGTCGTTTTCGGCGAGCGGCTTGTACAGCGCAAATACTATTGCACTTCCGACGCCGAGCTCGGCAAGCGAAAGCATGGACAATATATTTGTAAAAAGTCCGTTTACGCCGAGATAATCCGCCGACAGGCATCGAACGAATATAATTCGGCAAACAAAGCCGAGTATCGTATTTAGAACAAATCCGCCTATGCCGGTCATTATGTTTAATATAGAATATTGTGTTCTGGTTTTGCTATGCATGAAAAGCTCCGTTCCGGTCGCCGTTTTATGCTCGGCTCAACAGCATTTTTCTCATTTATCAAGCAGTCTCAAATCAAAGTCCCACACGCGAAATAATTTGCTTTAGATATTCTTCATCCACGCTTTCCGCCACGACGTTTCCGCCGTCGGCTTCGTTTGTGAATTTCCCATAGATCTTGTCATGTCCTCTCGCCCCGGACAAAAACCACTCATATTCAATATCTACGTGACCGACATCGATCGCACGTATTCCCGCCTCTGACAAATCCGATGCAAGCACAGTGGCACACGGACCGAGAGCGAGTAAAACAAGCTCGCCGTTCCACAGATTTTTTACCTCTTCAAGGATTCGGTCATATGAAGAAAAGGCATTTGTCGCAGGGGCTATTATCCGTTTTATCGAGCGCGCATTGGCAAATAGGTCATTCCCAACTCCGAGGCGCGTCTGCTCTCCCTCTACGAACAGCAGATCCTTGTCCTGCCACAAGAGCTTGAGCTTTGTAAAAATACGCTTCGCATGGCGTGACGCATTTTTATATGCTATATACGGTCTGGTGATCTGCGTATCTCCGAATATCCGCCCGTCTGTCCGAGAAGCATTGATCATATCGAACGTAAGCTTGTACTTATCATCGCTTCTTCCCCAGCTATACCAAAACATGCGTGAATGCTTCGTTCTTCCGTATATCGAATTAAAAGCATAAGGAAGACAAATCAAGTAATTTCCATTTTTTTGCAAAAGCACCTTTTCGAGCCGTTTTGAAAGCTCACTGTCATGCTTTTGGAAGCCCAAATCACGTCCCTCCTGCAATATCAGCTCGAGTTCACCTTCACCGAAACGCGAGACCGAGACTTCATTTTTGATTATGAAGTCGATCGTTTTGTCGGAATTCATTATACTGAGTCTGCTGTGTCGGTTTTTGAAACGGTACAAGGTGCCCATTACGGGACCGGTGCTGTAAATGCTCTCATACAGCTTTACAAGATACCTTTTTGCTTTCATTAATTATCCTCTTCCGTAATCAAGCTCGCCAAGGAACCTTTTGATATTGTCCCATGGCAAAGCGAGCTCTGTAATTATTTCGCCGTATATTTTTTTTCGCAGCAAATCGGTGACAGCGTCACGTGAAAGCGTCGGCAAGCCAGTGTCTGCCGAGATGCATTCGGCACGATTGTCAACGGATATCACAAGTGCGCGATGACCCTTTGAAAGAGCATAGATACCCGCGTGGAGGCGTGTTCCTACATAGTCAAGGTCATGCTCTTGAAGGAGTTTTTTGTATTCATCGAGCGCAGAGTCAACGAATATGACCTTATCGACAAAGCCAAGCTTCTCAACATATTCCCTGTCACCCTGTCCCTGAAGCCAGAGATAAACCTTATCATAGCTTTCAGCAAGAATAGAAATCATATCCGCATCGCGCTTTTCGTCACAGCAATAATCGGTCACGGTACAGACGACATTTTTTCCTTTCGTCCTCGGCAGTGCCGCGCAGTGCTCGGGCGTGAGGCACCACATCGTGGGGCAGCCCGTGTTAAGCACATTTTCGACACCCATTTTCTTCAGCATTTTTTCCGAGAAGCTGTCCCTCACCGAATGATATCCGTTTTTGCACAGCATCGCTCTCATGAGGTGCTTTGTATAAAAGTCAAAGCTTTCACTTTCGGAATTAAATCCGACTCCGAAAAGTCTCGTATTGCGATAGCAGGACACATCGGAATTCAGCTTCCACAGACCATAGCTTCTGATATGTCCGGACAGTATGTTTGTTCCGCAAAGGAGCTTTTCGGATGCCTGACGCAGAAGCGTTCGCTCCTCTTCAGTCGGAAAAACATGCGTTGGTACGTGATGCATTCGGTCGGCTCCGTTTAGATAAGCCATGCATCTTTCCATAATTATATAGTCGCCGGAGTTATCGCTTTGAAGCGATGTATCCAAAATCACCTCGGCATTTTTCTCTTTTCGCACAGCTCCGAGCTTCACAAGCCCAGCATAAAACGGCAGGGCATCCTTAACACGTATGGCACGCCTCTTTGCACCGCACAGGAATCTTAGTATCAGCTGACGCAACGTATATTTTTGAAATACGCTTTCAGCGTACAGCAAAAATGCACCAAGGCGCTCACCGAATATTTTTTTCGTCTTTTGACAGTGCGCCATATCGCATTTGATCTTCTCGTCGACCCACGATGCTTCAAAGTGGTGTATCGACAATGTGCGGGAGCTTTTTCGTATTTTTCCTGTGCGAAAGCATTTGGGGCAAAGCACATCTGAAGCATATATCGCGATTTTTTCGAGCTTCTGATCTCTGTTTTCTCTGATAAGTCCGAAGCTGTCAAGACATTTTGTGGTGTAATGAGGTGATGCCAACAATGCCAACGTGCCGTCGGAATTTATAAACGACATATCATCGTACATATCTCGTGCACATTTAATTATGTCGTTTTTCGCGACAGCACCGAAGCCCTGTCCAAAATTCACGAAATACTCACCGTCGCCGGTATTTTCAAATCCCGCGAAAGCTTCATTTTCGAGAATAGAGTCAAGAGGTCTAAGCAGCTCGACGTCGGTGTCGAGATAAATGCCTCCGTGCTCGTAGATGATGTCAAGCCGGGCATAATCGGGAACAAAGCCCCATTTTTGGGCATCGTATGCCTCTTTCATGGATCTGTTTTTTGTAAAATCGTAGTTTGTTTCATTCCACTCAACTATCTCATAGTCGGGGCAAACGCGTCTCCAGCTGTCTATACAATACTGCACCGAGTTCGGCTTCGGCTTTCCGCCCACCCAGCAGTAGTGGATCACTTTCGGTATCGGCATATCACACCTCCTCAACGGGCGTTCAAAAACGACACATAATCAAAGGCGTCGGTATATCTGCGAATTCGATAAGCATCGATAAAATCCGTAGCACGCACGATCTCGCCTTTTTCTTCAAAACCCGGCAGATAAAATGCCGACTTTATATCGGGATACGGTTTATGTGTAAATATCACCTTATGCGCATACGGAAGCGCGTCAAATTTCAAAAGAGTATCGTATGTGCAACCGTCACCGTCAATGCCTATTACATAGAGATTGTCAAGGTCGACCCTGCGCTTACGCTCCTCCCACTTTGCGACAGCTTTTTCAAAAGTGGGGTAGTGATTAAATCTCACCTCAACATCGTCTATCATGGCACAGGGATACGGAAACCTTTTATCGTCCGCCTGAATCGGCATCTGCTCTAAATAATACGGCAAGCGTTCCAAAAATCGCACGTAATCATTCATATCGAAGCTCAAGTTTATCGTTGGAGAATTAAAGCGGAGCTTCATATCGTAATATATAAATGTTCCGATACAGTTCGAGGCAATTATCGTCGGGGTGCGATTTCGGAGTCTCGCTCGCCGCGCCTCTTTGTAAAGTCTCCACTCTATGCGTCTGAATAAATCCATCGTTCATTCTCCGATAAGAAATTTAAGCTTCGTTCTTCGCACAAGATCTGTAAGCAAATACGCAACCGACCCGAATACTATAAGGTTTACAAACACCACGATGATCGGCGACGCATTCGGGATAATGGAATATGTAATGTAAACGAGCGGCGAGTGAAACAGATATATGCCGAAGCTGTTTTGATCCGTTTTTTCGAGAAACGAACAGCTCTTATTAGGCATAAGCTTGAATATATTAAGAATCGAAAGCACTTTTAACAAAAGCTCAAACGCAACCGACGATCGTTCGGACGCAACAAATATTACCGCCGCGATAATATTCACCGCAAGCATACAAAGCTTTAACGGTCTCACGGCATACAGCTTTTCAAAAAATGCTTTTTGGGAGCACACGAAGTAGCCTCCGGCAAAATAAAGCATATAATGAAAGGCATTGAGCAGCGGCGCATAGCCGAAGCCGATGCGGTAACCCTCAAGATAAAAGAGGAACGAGGCTACGCCAAAGCATATAGCGGGGCTCTTTTTGCAAAGCGGAAGGCGCTCGAATATTCCAAGTATCACCTCTGAGAGCATAAATGTCAGGAAAATCGCAGGAAGAAACCACAGGTGTCCGACATCTCCCGTCGTCGCAAGCTTTTGCAGCAAGTCAAATGCATTCATGCTTCTGTAATCCCAAAAGCCGACCAAAAGCCGTATCGGCAGAAGATATAAAAGCGCAATGCCAAGGTATGGCAAAAGAAGCCGCCTTGCCTTGTCAGATGCAAGTCTCAAAAAGCCTCTGTGCTTGCCGTGAGTGAAAAAGAACAGATATCCCGCAAGAAAGAAGAACAAATACATTTGCAGAAAGTCCACAACTTTTTTCAGCTCATTAAGGAAGCTGACCTCACGGACAGTCTCGTAAAGCGTCCATGCGTCGGAATATATTATTATGCTGTGTCCGAGCACGACCAAAAATATTGCAAGGACGCGTGTGTTTGCGACATTTGATAATCTTCGAGTCTCAGCCATTTAACGTAAATCCTTTAATAAATAACTCTGTGGATGCGCGGCGCATATTTTAGCATTGCAAGTCTTATTTTCTGCTTTATTCCGACATCGGAGAGCTTTAAGTGTCCGTATGCGTCGCGATACTGTCTCCTCATCAGGCATATCTTATCGGCGTTTTGCGGAGTTTTTTTGATATTCTTCTCCGCATTTGCCACTGCGGCATACATACTCAGTGCCGCTTGTCTTCCGTATGAATCAACTCCGTTTTCAAACAGAAACGTCATTCTCAGATAGACAGCGTCGATCATATCAAAATATCTGTCGCTGTATCTCTCTCCACCGAGGATGCTTCCACGACGCATTAGATAATAATAACCGTCGTGACCGTTCAAAGCGAGCCTTTGCGCTTGAAAAACAAGCTCATGATAAACATACGTGTCCTCGTAGTATTTCCCGACGGGAAAACGCACCGTATCAAAAAGGCTCGCACTGAAAAGCTTGTTGCAAACCGACGGTTGCAGCAAGGTATCAAAGCGACGCTCGCCCGAAAGCACCTCACACTCTGTGGCAGGTCTGTAGAATGGCTCTGTTCCTCCGTCATCGAACACACGTATAATATTGCACACGGAAATATCGCAATGGTTTTCTTCGGCAGCGGCGAGCAGCTTTTCCGCCGTATCACAGGCGATACTGTCATCGCCGTCCACGAACATGATCCACTTACCGTGCGCCACGTCAAGTCCGGCGTTTCGCGCCGCCGACAAGCCTCCGTTTTTTTGGTGTATCACGCGAACGCGGCAGTCATCTCGCGCCCATTTGTCGCAAATCTCACAGGAAGCGTCGGTTGAACCGTCATCAATTAAGATAATATCAAGCTCTCCGTGCGTTTGAGCGCAAATGCTTTCGACGCATCTGTCGAGATAACGCTCGACATTGTATACCGGAACTATAACCGTAACAGTATCTTTCATCTTGTCAAAGTCCAATCTTCAGCGCATTCCGAAGCTTACAGGTCAAGCGCAAATTTATTTTCGCTAAAGTCAACCATATCATCTGCTTTGGTGTGTTCCCGAAAATTTTGCACGGAAAAGTGCTCATTACCTGCTTAATGTACGAAATGATCTCGCCAGCCTTATCACCGTCAAGGTTTCGCAGTGCGAGCTGTCCCTGATAAATACAGGTAAAATAAAGGTCGACCGTACCGAGTGCGACGAGACTCGGAAAACGCTCTTTTAGGTACTCAAGCCGTTCACTTTTTGCCGCGACCGCTTGAACACGTTTTTCGATCGGCATGGAGTGCATAACAGAGTCGGGCTGTTGACGGTAAGCGTAACACACCTTATCCGACGAAATGAGCTTTTCTGCCTCGCCGAGCACACGATAAGTAAAAAACTCGTCGTCGATCATCATCCCGACGGGAAATCTTATTTTCCCGACGGTTTCGCGCCGATACAGCTTATTGTAAATCACTTGGCAAAAGCGCGTATTGTTAATATGCTCTCTCATTGCCTCTTCAGTGAAAAGCGTTGAAGTACTGTGGCCATCGGCAAAAGCGGCGTTATCGTTGTCACATTCAACTTTCAAATACGCGCATTCGGCAATGTCAGCTTCTCCTATTATTTCAAGCAAATGCTCATACATATCATGTGAGATATAGTCATCGCTGTCGATAAATGCGATATAATCCCCGCACGCGGCATCAAGTCCCGCATTGCGTGCCGCACCCGCGCCGCTGTTTTTTTGATGTATCACGCAAATGCGCGAGTCGCGCAGTGCCCACTTATCGCATATTTCTCCCGATAAATCGCTCGAGCCGTCATCAATAAGTATTATCTCGAGTTTTTTATAGCTCTGTGACACAACGGATGAAATACATCTGTCAAGATAGCTGTCCACGTTATATACCGGAATTATCACGCTTATCAGCGGAAGCTCTTTCATATTATCTCCTCAGACATACGGATTATTTTGAAAAAAGCGGCAGTACACGAGGTACAGCGCGATGTAAAGATGCGGAAGTGCAAGCGAAAAGCGAGCGGCAAATGCGCGTTTTTTCCCTAGAAGCGTGAAATCGTCTTTTTCTTCACGCAAAAGCCGACGAACTTTTTTTCTGTCGGTGGAGTACTCCGCCGGAGCTATCGCGAGCGAATTGTAAACCGAAAGGCAGGTGCCGATATACGCGCTCTGAGCGGCAAGCTTCAGCTCGCCGTCGACATCGCTCCTTATGATATCCTTTACCCTTATCGGATCGTAAATTTTATTTTTATTTATCCCCGTACGCGAAGCCGAGGAATGCCGAACGATATAGTGATACGGACACACATCCTCAAACACGCTCCGCTCAGAAGCCGAAAACAAGCGATAATTCATGAGCAAGTCCTCGTTTATGCGAATGTCGCTCGGGATATCGTTTTGAAGAAGACTTTGCAAAAGTCTTTTGCTAAACAGCTTGTTGCACAGCCCCGGCTCAATTTTCGCGCCGGACAATAGCTCCCTTACAGCGGTCACTCGATCATGTATGTTAATCTCACCCGTGCCGTGGAAACGGCTTATTCGTCCGTCCGAAAACAGCATCTGATATCCACAGTGCGATATGTCCGCACCGTACTTCACGGCATTTGAAATCAAACGCTCATACATATCGGGTTCGATCTCATCATCTCCGTCGACAAAGCCGAACCACTCACCGCGCATTCTTTCAAGACCTGCAAGCCGAGCGGCGGTAACCCCCCCGTTCTCGCGGTGGACGACTTCTATTCTCTCATCGCGCGCGGCATAGGCGTCTATTATCTCTGCGCTTTTATCGCTTGAGCCGTCGTCTATTACTATTATCTGCAAGTCCTTGTGCGTTTGTGCGATTATGCTGTCGAGGCAGCGGGATATCTCTCGCTCCAGGTTATACACAGGCACGATGACCGAGACTGTCACTTCACTCATAGGTCTCCCGCCTTTCGCCGCTCTCCGAGAGCATTTCTTCGACGGCGCGGACTGTGTTTTCCGTTGAGAACGATGCTCCGCGGACAGCAGCGCGCTCGCGGTAGTGCTCGAGCAGTGCTCGATCCGTTGCGAGCGTTCGCAGGGCTCTCTCGAGGGAGTCCTCGTCGTTGTCGACTATCATGCCGTACTCGCCGTCGGCGAGCATTTCGCGCATTCCGCTGACCTCGACCGTACACACGGGCGTTCCGACGATCAGCGCCTCGACGGCGGCTGTCGAAAAGCCCTCCTTGAAGCTCGCGCACACGAAAAGGTCGCACCGCACGACGTATTTGTACGGGTTTGTGCTGTAGCCGAGCAGTGTCACGGAGTCTTCGAGGTCATGCTTCTCGATAAATCGGCGCATATCGCCCTCGAGCGGGCCGGTGCCGAGGAAATAAAGGTGAATGCCCACCCCGTCGCGCTTCATGCGGCGCACCGTCTCGAGCAGGCGCATACAGCCCTTATTCGGCGTGAGCTTGCCGACAGCTGCGACGCAAAGCTTGTCGCGCTCGAGCGTAATGTCGATCTCCTCATCTGCCGCGCAGCGGATTTTGTCGGACTCGACCGTGTTATACAGCACTCGGCAGGACTTGACCGTTTTGAACAGCGACGTAAAGTCCTCCTTCACGCTCTCGGAGACGCAGACCGTCTCGTCAAAGCGGGCGTAGCACCGCTCCGCCTCCTTTGCACTTCTGAAGGACGACGCGGCGACTTTCATCGTGTGCTGTTCTATATGTATCCACGATATAAGGCGCGTGTCGGGGCAGGTGCTGCCGCTGATGATGCGGGCAGACGGTCCCTCGAGATACGAGACCTCGATATCGTATTGCCCTCTCACGCAAAGCCTGTGCAGTGCGCGGGGCGAAAAAAGCTTCATCAGGCGGCTGTTTCCCGGGAATGCAAGCGGGAGGAAGCTGTAGTGGATTAAGTGAGGTTCCAGGAATTGCTCGTTCACGCCGCCGCCGAAAAGCGTCGCGACGGTTATATCGAATTTTGTCCTGTCCATGTTGTTCACGAGGTTCACGAGAACCTTTTCCGCGCCGCCGTGCCCGAGGTCGTGAATGAGAAACAGTATTTTCGTCATGTCACCTGCGACCCCTCATACGCACTAAGCCGTATAGGCGTGCAGCAAGCTTCCATATAACGAAGGCGTGGGCGCACAGGGCGCACATCGTGCGAATAAAGAGCGAATAGGTGACCTTGTCGCGGAAAATGCGCGACGAGTGCTCTTTGATGAGCTGTCGCGAATCGTGAACGAAGTCCTTGTGCTCAGATTCGAGCCGTGCGGCGTATGCACGCCATAGCATACCGTGAGCAGTATACGCTGCTCTTGCTCGAAGATATTCGCGAATGCTCTCGTCTTTTGCTCTCTCTTCAGCATCATTCATTATATCTAACCAAGCCGAAGCATTTGATATTCCTTTTATAATGGAGCTATTCTCTAACTTTGATCCGTTATATTTACCGAGAATACTGTCTTCATTTTCTCTGTACAGATAAAAAGCACGCGGAATCAGAACAGCCTTCTTGCACTCGCGTATATAATGTCTGTTGAAATCATTGTCCTCGGACATCAGATATTTCGAGTTAAATTTGTGAATGATCAGCTCTCTTTTATAAAGCTTGTCCCAAACATATATACCGCTCCACGTTATATCGCGAATGTTCGGAGCATTCGTCAATACTGAAATCAGGTCATCATAGGATGCAAACAAATGTCTACTGCTACTCGGAGCATCGCTTTTGTCAAGTCTCGATAAGTCTCTGGCATACTCACACATCGCCATGTCCGCGTCTTCTTCCTCGAGTGCCGCAACAAGAGCCTCGTACATCACCGGAGAGCACACGTCGTCGGGATCGGCAAAAGCCAAATATTCGCCGCTCGCGATTTCGAGTCCTGCGTTTCTTGCTACAGCAACGCCCCCGTTTTCCTGATGGATAACGCGCACTCTGTCGTCGCGCACGGCGTATTCGTCGCAGATGGCGGGACATCCGTCCGGGCTTCCGTCGTCAACGAGGATAACTTCGATATTTTTATAGGTCTGTGCAAGCACGCTGTCAACGCACTCGCGAAGATATTTTTCCACATTGTAAACGGGGATAATAACGCTTACCTTTTTCACCTCGGTCACCACCTTCTTACGGCTTTCTTGTGAAATTTCATATACAGCCCTTCGGGCATGACGCCCTTTATGAAATGCTTTATAAAATCAACGGCGACATAGCCGTACATATACCATGGGAAGCCGAGCTGCCCGAAGCCCTTGTAGGTCACGTAAACTCCGTTCATTCGCGAGCGAAGCGTGCGTCTTTGCGCGGCGTCCCGACCGTCTCTCATTTTGTAAAGCGGGGTATCCAAATTATAGCCTCTGTAGCCCGCGCCGTAAAGCTTGTACCACAGGTTTACGTCCTCGAAGCGGAGCATTCGCCTGTCCTCCGTGTAGCCGCCGACCGCAAGATAAGCCTCTCGACGTATCATGCAGGGAGCGTGACAGTGGACGGGGCTGTGCTTTATAAAATCGCGCTCTGTCGGTTCTTCTATTGAGTAGCTTCTGCCCCAGTCACCGTTTTCGTCAAAGAATATCATCGGCGTGCTGACTATGGCATATTTATCATTCGCGTCAAGAAACGCCGCCTCCGTTTCAAGTCGGGTCGGGAGCGAAAGGTCGTCTCCGTCCATGCGGGCGATATACTCGCCGGTCGCCTCCGCAAGGCAGCGGTTCAGCGTCACGTTCAGCCCCATGTTTTTTTCGTTTATCAAAAGGCGCAGCTTTTCGGGATAGCGGCGAACGTAGTCCTCGGCAACGGAGCGCGTCGCGTCGCTCGAGCCGTCGTCGCACATAATAAGCTCCCAGTCGTCAGTGCTCTGCGCCAAAACGGAAGCTATCGCTTCTCCGAGCGTTGACGCGCAGTTGTATATTCCCATAATGACAGATATCTTCACCGATGACCTCCTACGACGCCGAGTGCCTTCGCATTTTATCCATTATTTTAAGTAACACCGCAAGGGGATATGCCGCGCGGTGTCGGCACAAGAAGAAGAAAAGCTTCCATTTAGCGCCGCAGTGTGACGTGTCAAGGCGCGAAAACGCTTCCCTATATAACGGCTTTTCGAGAATGCGGCGAATTCTGCGGGCGACTGTGACGCACGGTGCGCCGTCGGCAGCTTCGTTGAGTCCGAGACCTATCATACCGCAGGCAACGCGGTTGTAAAACGGCTCGGTATACTCCTTGCCGTGCTCCGATGAGCCGATATAGTCCGATATCTCGCTGTAAAGCACGTCCCATTTTTCGGCAAGCTCGCTTTTATAGCTTGCCGTGATCGACGAGGCATGCGTTTTGCGATAATGATAAAAGCATCTGTCAAGATATGCCGTTCTGCATCCGTCGAGCGCGTACAGATTGAACACGGTGTCCTCGGAGGTGCCGACAACACGCTCGCTTACGATGCGTCCGCGGCGTGCCGTAGCCGTTTTGTAAAGCTTCATGCATACAGTCGAAAAATTATCGAGTCTGTGCGGCTCGCGAAGCTCTTCTCCGACGGGACCGACAATTCTGCGATGCACACGCCGCTCCGACTCCTCGCAGTCGAACACAAGCTCCCCTTCAAAGAGGTGAGTCTCGAGGCTGCGCGTCGGATATTCGCGAACATAGCCGAACATTACGCAGTCCGCGCCGTGCCTCTCGGCAAAGGCAAGGCACTCGCCGACGGTATCGGCGTCTATCCTGTCGTCGCCGTCGACAATAAGAATATATTCGCCGCTCGCGTGGTACAATCCGCATTCTCTCGCGGACGAAAGTCCGCCGTTTTCTTTATGTATCACGCGAACGCGTGCGTCCTTCTCAGCATAAGCGTCGCAAAGCGCCGGGCAGGCGTCCGGGCTTCCGTCGTCGATGAGAAGAACTTCAATATTTTCATACGTCTGCGCGAGCACGCTGTCGACGCATTCGCGCAGGTATTGCTCGACCTTATATATCGGGATTATGATACTTACCTTAGCTTCGCACATCATTTCACACCAGGCCCCATGTTGAGTGTATCTGATACCAGTAAAACGCAAGATATGCCGCGACCGTTGCCGCCTTCATGAAGCGGGCGGACTCCTTTGTAAACATGTGCTCCACCTCCCATGGCAGGAGGATATAATTATACAGCGAGGCATATATCGGCAGACGGCCGATGAATATTCCGCTGGTGAACATCGATATTATATAGATTCCCGTCGACACTATCGACATGTTCGTGCAGAAATTGATAACCGGGTCGTCCGCCTCGCGGATGTAGCGAAGCCCGACGAGCGAGAGCACCGTCGGCACGGCGTACACGAGCACGCGGAAAACGTTCGTTCCGTCGTCCTCCCACAGCGTCCAGTCCGAAACGACGTTTGAATACTGCGTCTCCTTCATCATGCTGTCAAGCAGCTCAGTAAAGCTGTCGATATACACGACCGCAACGAGCGTCGCCGTGAGAAAGAGCACCGTTCTGCGGTTCCACGCCTTTCCCTGTGCGATGAGAATTATCGCGAGCATGATGAGCGCCGATTGGTGTATCGTAGAGGCAAGCAGCACCGCAAGGACTGTAAGTATCCAGCGCCTTTTCAGCATCAGCGTCGTCGCCGCGAAGATAAGCGTCACCGCCGTGAACTGGCGCAGTCCGTTGAACATCCACGAAAGGTAGTCGGTGGAGGCGACAAAGAGAAACACTGAGAGCAGGTAATCCTCGGAATACTTGCGGTAGACCGCGACGAGCGCGGCGCTCTGCAACAGCGCAAGCACGAATAAATACACGGTATCGCTCTCGCCGAATATGCACTTTATCGCGCCGGAGAGCGCGGTGAAGCCGCGGTCCTTCGTGACCGTCGGCACAAGCTCGGCAAGAGCTGAAAATGTGTTCGGAAGCTCCTTGAAGGCGCGAACATACGACGGTGTGTCACCGATCGCGCCTCGGTTCGTCGCCATTATGAGTATCGGCAGAAAAATCACGACAGCGAATATCAGTGAGGTGCGCGCACGCTCTCTGCCGAGAACATATTCGTTTTTTTCGACCCCGGCGGTCGTGCGCGTCTTCAAAAGGAGCATCGCACCAAGGTACAGTAATATGAAAATATATTCCGACATTCGGTCATCCTTCGCAGTAATTCATCGGCAATGCATAATTTGTCACACCCGTTTCAAAAGCGGGCGCAGCCGTGGCACAGCTGCCGTTCGGCGGCATACTATCTTACGCAATATTATACCACAAAGAGAAGCGCGATTCCACCTTTTTTACAAAAAATCTCATTTTCGGTAAATATAAAAAGTGCGCCTACCGAAGCGGGCGCACAAAAAACGCAAGCTCCGACAGTCGCCAAACCAATCAATATAATACAGCATCGCCATGCTCTCACATTGAACGGAATTTGCGTTTTTATCAAATTCGCAATGCAAGAGTAAAAATGGCGCAAAGACAAAAGCATCTGCCGTCGGCGATACCTTCCTGTATTTGATTAGTTTGGCAAGTTAATTATATCACACCACCCTGCAAAAGGCAAGGTATTTTTTAACTTTTTCGTCTCGGCGGCGACTTTGGATAGGTTCGGCAGAGGACTGCCGTAATGCAGCGGTCGCGCAAAGCAAAAGGGCACCCCGTCGAATGGACGGGATGCCACTTAGAATCCGTTATTTGACTTCTCAGAAGTTGTAGATCGTACCGGTCTTTGCAGACTCGTAGATACCCTCGAGAATTCTTGTTACGCAGTAAGCCTGCTCGGGAAGTACGCAGGGCTGCTTTGCCTCGACAACGGCATTGATCCACTGTGCAGCCTCGAGGAGGGAGGGATCGTTTGTTGTGTTACCGTCGTAGAATGCAACTCCGCCGGAGCTGAGGTCGGGAGTAAGTGTGTACTGACGACCGTGACGAACGCCGTTGATGCGAACGCCGTTGATGAGGTCTCCGCCTGCCTTTGTACCGCAAACGAGAGTTGTAGCCTCCATGATAGCGCAGGAGTTGAGAGCCCAGGAGGACTCAACGGAGATAGTAGCTCCGTTCTCCATTACAACAAAGCCGAATGCGCTGTCCTCAACGGTGAACTTCTCGGGATCCCAGTCGCCCCAGCAGTTGCCGGTCTCGGTCTGGTTGTTGAGCTTGTGATATGTTGTACCTACGCAGTACTTGGGCTTGTAGTTGTCCATTGTCCAGAGCGTAAGGTCGAGTGCGTGTGTTCCGATGTCGATGAGGGGACCGCCGCCCTGCTCATGCTCGTTGAGGAATACGCCCCAGGTGGGAACTGCGCGACGTCTGAGCGCGATAGCACGTGCATAGTAGATGTCGCCGAAGGTTCCGTCGAGAGCCTCCTGCTTGAGGTAACGGGAGTTAGCGTTCTGACGGTTCTGGTAACCGATTGTGAGAAGCTTGCCGGTTCTCTTAGCTGCCTCGAGCATCTTGAGAGCCTCTGCGGAGTTGATAGCCATCGGCTTTTCGCACATTACGTGCTTGCCTGCCTCGAGAGCGTCAACGGTGATGAAGCTGTGAGCTCTGTTAGGCGTGCAGACGTGAACAACGTCGATAGTCTTATCCTCGAGGAGCTTCTTGTAGTCCTCGTATACAGCAGCGTCTGCTGTGCCGTACTTAGCCTTTGCTTCCTCGGCTCTCTCTACAACGAGGTCGCAGAATGCTACCATGTCAACGTTGGGGAGCTTGCTGAGGGAGGGCATGTGCTTACCGTTTGCGATACCGCCGCAGCCGATGATACCGACTCTTACCTTATCCGATGCATTAATCATTTTGGAAAAACCAACCTTTCTGACCTGACGCCCATAGCGTCACGATTTTAACGTCAGACATATGATAAAGTATTTCGGCGCATTTTTCAACCCTTTTCGGAACATTTTTCGCGTTCAAAAATCATTTCGGCACATTAAACAAAATTGGAAGCGTTTTTTTGTTCAATATCACAAGACAAAATTTGCGTTTTCCCGTCAGTCCGCTGCGTCGGACGTCTTGTCAACATCGCTCGCCTTCTCGAATATGACCTCGCCGTCGGCACGGCAGAGCGCGCCGTCCTCGCGATTGAAGAAATATTCGCTGTCCGCATCGACTTTCACCGAGCTGAGCGTCGGTGAAAGCTCGAAGGCGTGCTCGCCTATCTCGCAAACGCTCGCGGGAAGGTTGATACGCACTGTTTTCTCAAGCCCGTAGAAGGCGTAATCGCAAAGTATCTCCACAGTGTCCGGGACGGTTATCGCTATCGGCGAACAGCCGGCAAGTGCTCCGGGCGCCACGACCTTCACGCCGCTCGGGATCCGTGCGTTTGCGCTTTTCGGACTGAAGCCGACAAGAATATCTCCGACGAGAGTCGCGCCGCCCTCTCGTGTCGGCAGGGCTGTGTTCTCAAACGCCGCGATACCGATATCGGTAATGCCAAGGGGCAGCTCGACTCTCGTCAGCGACGTGCATTCGGCAAAGGCTCGCTCGCCTATCGACGTTACGCTTTCGGGCAGTATCACGCTCGTAATGCCGGTGCCGTAAAGAGCGCGCGGCGCAATACGGAGCGTGCCGTCGGGCACGGTAAGCTCACCTGAGGGAGACTCGCCCTTATAGGCGACGAGCGTGCCGTTTATCACGACGGCGCCGTCCTCGAGCGCGTCGTAATACGGAGTGCCCTCGAAGGCGTCGCGTCTCAGGTCGGTCGCCGTGCTCGGGAGCGATATTTTCTCAAGCGAGGTGCAGCCCGCAAAGGCGCAGGAGCCGACAGAGCTTATCCCCTCGGGAAGAATTATCTCGCGCAAAAGGGTGCAGCCCTCGAAGGCGAAGGCAGACACTGCGCTGAGTGCGCGTCCGTCGACACTGCTCTCAAGCTCAACGCGCTCCTCGCTTCCGTTATATTTCGCCACGGAAAGCGTGCCGTCGGGCAGCAGCTCATAGGTAATGTCGCCGACGGAGAGCTCGAGCGCCTCTCCCGCAGTCGCGCTCTCCGTCGGGGGTGTGTCGGCGTTACACGAGGCAAGTGTCAAAAGCGCCGTGAGAAGCGCAAGTATTTTACATAGTTTTTTCATATTCCGCTCCGTAGTTTTTCTTCTGAGGATAGTATATAGGAAAAGCCACGCTTTGTCAAGACGCAAAAAAGCCCCGCAAGGACGCGGAGCCTTTTCAAATATGTAAAAATTAGTTTGTTCCCTTGAACATCTTGTAGGCGGTAAGTCCTATGCCTCCGAGGCATGCCATGTAGAACCAGCTTGCAAAAGCGGGCGTGACGGAGGGGTTCATTCCACCTTCTTCAAGTATATCCATCACCTCTCCGCAAAGTGCAAGCGCAAGTATCAGCATGATAACGAACAAAAGCAGACAAAATGCCGCGAGCGCCGCGGGGATCAGGTTGTAGAACTTATTCGAAGCAAGCTGAGGAGCCACAACGGGAATAACGGTAGCCGCTACTACTGCAACTATAAGCACCACCGAAAGAGTCTGGAACACTATAGCAACAGCTGCGCTGGCAAGCTCACCGTCATCAAAGTTGTCTTCATCCATGCAGTAATTCTTAAACCAATCATCCCATTCGAACAGAGTATTGACCTTGATCTCGTCGCCGGTAGGACCTTCCTGCTCAACATGACAAGAAATGCCCTTCGAGAAAAGGAGAAATATGCTGAGGATCGCAAGCGCAACGATCACGACGCGCATGCCGAACATTGCGTCCTTGGTGATGCTCAGCTTTGCGGGAGCGGGAGCGGGCTGACGGTAATGGGGAGCTGCGGGTGCCGTCTGTGCGCCGCACTGGGCACAGAAAGCCTGATTTTCGGGGACATTAGCCCCGCAATTAGGACAGAACATAGTAGTGTTCCTTTCTAAAAGAAAAGTAATTTCGGAGGGCTCCGCTTTCGCCAAGCTTGTGCTCCCGATGGCTACATTATAGCATATTACCGTAAGCTTTTCAATAATTTCCGCGAAAATAATTCATAATTATTTCCCCTCTGCGACATATTTTTTCTCAAAGCGACCCGTGAGAAAAAAAGAGCGCGCCGAGTTTCGCCGAAGCTATTGACATTGGCTCGCGTTTTTGCTATCATTATTTTATACCAAATACCCCTCCGAAAGGAATAATAATATGACACTCAACGAGATACTTGCCGACATTAAGTCGGACAGAGTCAAGGACGTTATCTTCGATTCGGACACCTTCAACGAGATGGACGACCAGTACGCCATCGCTCACGCGCTCGGAAGCCCCCGCATCAACGTGCTTTCGATCAACGCCGCGCTGTTCAACAATCACAGAAGCGAGAGCTTTGCCGACGGCATGGAGAAAAGCTATGAGGAGATCGGTCGCGTGCTGAACGTGTGCCACCGCACCGGCACCGTCGACACCTTCAAGGGCTGCCCCACCCCCATCTCTGAAAGCCCCGACTTCGCTCCCGTAGACAGCCCCGCGTCGCGCAGCATTATAAAGACCGCTCACGAGGCTCGCGACATCGTATACATTCTCACGACCGGCGCCTGCACCAATGTTTCCTCAGCCATCATGCTCGATCCCTCCATCACGGACAAGATCTGCGTCATCTGGCTCGGCGGTCACTGCCTCGAGCACCCGAACGTTAACGAGTTCAACCTCATGCAGGACTACAGAGCGGGTCAGTACCTGCTCGACTGCGGCGTGCCGCTCATTCTCCTCCCCGCCATCGGTGCGGAGGGTCACGGAACGCAGATGCTTCGCGTAGACGACGAGCAGCTCAGCGTCATGAAGGGGTCGTCCGATGCGGTAATATTCTTCCGCGACACGCTTCCCGATGAGTTCCGCGCGGAGACTGTCGAGTACGCGGGACGCTTCGAGCGCATAATCTGGGACATTGCGGCCCCCGCCGTGCTCTCTGTCCCCGACGCCTTCGAGTTCTCGATAATTCCCGCCCCTATCTTCGACGAGAGCTGCCGCTACTCCTTTGATGTGATGAGACACAAGATCATCTACATGGAGAAGCTTGACCCCGCAGCTGTCATCAGAGACGCATTTGAGTCCATCGACAGACTCTGAGAAAGGTCGCCCCCATGTTTAAGACAGAGCTTCACTGCCACACCTCGGAGCTCAGCGGCTGTGCATCGGAGTCGGCAGTTGACACCGTTCGCCGCTATGCCGAGCTCGGCTATGATTCGATAGTTTTCACAAACCACTTCAGCAGCTGGTCGTTCCCCGATACGGGGCTTGCGACCTATGAGGAATACATTCAGCGTCATTACGAGATCGTGGCGGAGACTGCCGAGAAGACCGGAACCGAGCTTCACCTCATCCCGGGACTCGAGCTCGCTATCAATGATTTCCGCGGCGACTTCCTCGTCTTCGGACCGTACTACGAGGTGCTTCGCAAAATGCCGAACCTTTTTAACGAAAGGCTCCACACGATACACGATGTGCTGAAGGAGGCAGGCTGCGTGCTGATACAGGCGCACCCGCTCCGCTGGGGCATGCAGGTCGCAAACCGCGACCACATTGACGGCTATGAGGTAATGAACACTCACCCCGGTCACGACAGCCACAACGACGTTGCCATGCTGCTTGCAAAAAGCGTCGGCGGCGAGGGCAAGATACTCACCTCCGGCTCCGACCACCACGACGCGTGCCACGTGCCGACAGGCGGTATTCTGACGGAAAAGCCGATATGCGACGCTGTCGGACTCGTTGACGTGCTGAAGAGCGGAAAATATCATATTATCGGTACAAGATAAGACTAACACGGCAAAAAGCCCGTGCCGAGGCTCGGCGCGGGCTTTATCATGCCGAAGGAGGCATAATGAAAGCACGCACTGTCGTGAAAAGCACGGCGATCTCGCTTTTTCTCTTGGCAGCAGCCACGTCACTGAGCATTCTGCTTCGGCAGCTCGACGTTGAGGAGCACATAACCACCGTATTCGTCTTTGCGGTGTTTCTCATTTCCCTACTCACAGGCGGCTACGCCTACGGACTTGCCTCGGCAGCTGTCGGCACGCTCGCGATAAACTACATATTCACCTATCCCTACCTCGCCTTCGACTTTATCACACCGGTCAATCTCGTCTCCGCCGCCGTGATGGCACTGCTTTCCGTGCTCACGAGCGCGCTCACCACGAAGCTGAAGCTTTACCTTCGTGCGCGGGAGGACGCCGAGCGCGAGCGAATGCACGCAAATCTTCTCCGCGCGGTCTCGCACGACCTGCGCTCCCCGCTGACGTCTATATACAGCGCTGCGGCGACGCTGAAGTCCCGCGGTGAGCGCCTTACCGACGCGCAACGCGACGCGATGCTCGGTAATATCTGCGAGGACTCCGAGTGGCTCATTCGTATGGTGGAAAACCTGCTGTCGGTCACGCGCCTTGACAGCGGCGACGTGAGTCTCGAGCGGCGCGCGGTCGTGGTCGACGAGCTCGTCGACTCGGCAATGACGAAATTTCTCATGCGTCATCCGAGCACAAGCGTCGACGTCGAGCTGTGCGACGAGCCGATTTTCGTCTCCGTCGACAGCCTGCTTGTGGAGCAGGTAATAATCAACCTTCTCGAGAACGCGCTCTTTCACGCGAAAAGCATGACAGAGCTTACGCTGTCCGTCAAGGCACGCGGCGACGACGCCGTATTCGAGGTCGCCGACAACGGCTGCGGAATTCCCGAGGACATGCTGCATCAGCTGTTTCGCGGTGGAATTACAGCTCACCGCGAGGTCTCCGACAATTCAAAGCGCTCGGCGGGCATCGGGCTTACGCTTTGCGCGAGCATCATAAAGGCGCACGGCGGCAAGATCTCCGCCGAAAACCGCAGGAGCGGCGGCGCGCTGTTTCGCTTTACCTTAAAAAGGGAGGACATGTGCGATGGAGAATAACAAATACAAGCTTCTGCTCGTCGAGGACGACTCGAGCATTCGCTCGGTGCTCCTCACACTGCTTCAAAGCGAAGGCTATCAGGTAATACTTGCGGGAAGCTGCTCGCTCGCCCGCGGGCTTTTCGCCTCGCACAGACCGGATCTTGTGATACTCGACCTCGGCCTGCCGGACGGCGACGGCATGACGCTGCTCGAGCACATCAGGCGCGACAGCTTAGCACCCGTTATCGTGCTGTCCGCGCGCAGCTCCGAGCGTGACAAGGTGCTCGCTCTCGACTGCGGCGCGAACGACTACGTTACAAAGCCGTTCGGCTCTGCGGAGCTTCTTGCGCGAATACGCACCGCCCTGCGTCATTTCAGTCCGCGTGCCGAGAGCGGCAAGCTGCCGGACGAAAAATTCACACTCGGGGATCTCGAGATACATTACGACGCGCGACAGGTATTCATAAGGGGGCGCGAGGTCAAGCTGTCGCAGACGGAGTACAACATTCTCGTATTCCTCTCGCAGCACAGCGGCAAGATGATGACCTATTCCGCGATAATCAAGGGCGTATGGGGCTACGCCGACGACGGAAGCGTCAAGAAGCTCCAGGTCAATATGGCAAATATTCGCAAGAAGTTCGGCGTGAAGCCGGGCGAGGCGACCTACATTACAAACGAGCTCGGCGTCGGCTACAGGATGAATGCCGAGCGGCACGGCGGAGAAGAATAATATTGCATGCTAAAGCGGTACGTCACATGTGCCGCTTTTTTATTTCGCTCGAGGTGAAGCTTTTGCCGCGTCTTTGCCGAAAATATATTATAATATTCTCGGCGCGGCGGGCTGCTGCGGCGCCGAATCACCCCCGCTCGGAGGAATCAAAGACAAATGATAGAATTTTTCAGTCAGGCGGCGCATAACCCGATGCTGTGCGTCTCGACACTGCTGACACTGGCAGTTATTCTCGTCAACGGCTGGACCGATGCGCCGAACGCCATCGCGACCTGCGTCTCGACGAGAGCCATCGGAGTCCGTCCCGCCATCATCATGGCGGCAATATTCAATTTTCTCGGCGTTCTCGTCATGACCTCGCTCAACGCGTCCGTTGCCTTCACGATATACAATATGGTGGACTTCGGCGGCGACGCTCACACGTCACTTATCGCGCTGTGCGCGGCTATGGCGGCGATAGTTATCTGGGCTACGGCTGCGTGGTACTTCGGTATCCCGACAAGCGAGAGCCACGCGCTCATTGCAGGCGTCTCTGGCGCTGCCGTCGCGCTGCAAAGCAGCTTTTCCGGCATTAACGGCGGCGAGTGGATTAAGGTCGTGTACGGCATTCTGCTCTCGACGCTGCTCGGCTTCGTGCTCGGCTTTCTGTCGTCGAAGCTCACTGTGCTGCTTTTCAGGCGTCGCAACAGACTCAAGTGCGAGCGCTTCTTCTCGGGAGCGCAGGTCGCCGGAGGCGCAGCCATGGCATTCATGCACGGCGCACAGGACGGTCAGAAATTCATGGCAATATTCCTGCTCGGCGCGGCTATGGCAAACGGTCAGGCTGACGCGACAAGCTTTACAGTTCCGCTGTGGCTGATGGTGCTCTGCTCCGCCGTCATGGGACTCGGCACCTCCATCGGGGGCTACCGCATTATAAAGTCCGTCGGCATGGACATGGTAAAGCTCAAGCCCTACCAGGGCTTTGCGGCTGATTTTTCCGCGACGCTCTGCCTGCTTATCTCGTCGCTTACGGGAATCCCCGTGAGCACAACGCACACGAAGACCACCGCCATTATGGGCGTCGGCGCGGCACGGCGCATTACAGGTGTCAACTGGTCAGTCGTTCGCGAGCTTGTGCTGACGTGGGTATTCACCTTCCCGGGCTGCGGACTGCTCGGCTTCGGAATGGCAAAGCTGTTCCTCATGATATTCGCCTGATTCGGCTCGGCGACAGACAAATTACGATAAACGAAACGGAGAGTTTAACATGGCTAAGAAAACGAACAATTACTTCGAGCTTATAAAAAAGCAGTCCTCGTATTGCGTGCAGGCGGCGAGCCTGCTTGAGGAGATAATCACCCGCTTCACACCCGACAGCATCGGCGCGTACCGCGAGCAGATGCACGCGATAGAGCACACCGCGGACGGCGTTCACCACAGCATACTGAATTCGCTGTCGACCGAATTCATCACCCCCATCGATCAGGAGGATATCCTCCGCCTTGTTCAGATAATCGACGACATCACGGACGCCATCGACGAGGTCATACTTGACATTTACATGTACCGCGTCGAGCATATCCCGAGCGGCACCGCAGCACTTGCCGGTGCGGTAACACGCTGCGTATGCGCGCTCGACGAGGCTGCAAGCGAGCTCAAGAGCTTCAAGAAGCCCGACACGCTCCGCGCGCGGCTCGTTAAGGTGAACGATATCGAGGGCGAGGCGGACGAGCTCTACTCACAGGCAATATACGAGCTCTTCGGCACGCAAAGCGACGCAAAGGCGCTCATCGCGAGCCACGCGATTTACGAGGGCCTTGAGGACTGCTGCGACCTGTGCGAGCATGCCGCAGATGTCATCGAGCAGGTAATCATCAAAAACACCTGAGCGCTCCCGCACTCGGAAAGGACGGTGCCGAGCATGAATATCGTGATCATAGGACTCGGAAACATCGGAAAAAGCGTGCTCGCAAGCCTTGCGGGCGAGCAGCACACAATAACCGTTATAGACAAATGCAAAGCAAAGGTGGCAGCACTCGTCGAGAAATACGATATTCTCGGCGTTATCGGAAACGGCGCCTCCATCGACATACAAAGGGAGGCGGGCGTCCCGTCGGCGCAGCTTGTGGTGGCGCTGACGCGCAACGACGAGCTGAATATATTCGCCTGCCTTGTGGCGAACCGCCTCGGCTGCAAAAGCACCGTGGCGCGCGTCCGCAATCCCGACTACAGGCAGCAGATCCCCGACATGAAGGACGATCTCGGAATATCGATGATAGTTAACCCCGAGCTTGAGACGGCACGTGAGATATTCAATCTCATCGACCTGCCGTCGGCGGCTCGGGTCGAGCATTTCGCGAACGGAAAGGCGACCCTTGTCGAGCTGGTCGCTCGGCGCGGCTGCACCATGATCGGCAAGAGCCTTTATTCGATCGGCAAGAGCGCTCCGGACGGAGTGCTAATCTGCGCGGTCAGACGCGGCGGCGAGGTATTCATCCCCGACGGCAATTTCGTGATAGAGGAAAACGACAAGCTCCACATCACGGCGGATTCGCGCCGACTCGGCAGCTTTCTCAAGGAAACCGCGCTTGTCAAGTCGCGACTGCGCTCCGTGATGATAGTCGGCGGCGGAAAGACCGGCTATTACCTTGCCGACGCGCTCGCCGACAGGCGCTATACCGTTAAGCTCATCGAGAAAAACGAGGAGAAGGCGCAGCAGCTTGCCGTGGCTCTGCCGAAAGTGTCCGTCTGCTGCGGAAACGGCACAAGCCACGAATTTCTGACAGAGGCTGGCATCGAAGCCGTCGACGCCTTCGTCGCGCTGACCGACATTGACGAGGAAAACATCGTCGTATCGATGTTCGCGGACAAGAAGGAGGTCAAAAAGGCAATTGCCAAAATCAAAAGTGACGAGCTGCTTGCGATGTACGACGAGCTCGGCATGCACGACAGCGTCTCGTCAAAGCGAATAGTCGCGGAGCGCGTCGTCGGCTACGTGCGCGCCATGGCAAACTCACGCGGCAGCAATATTCTGACCCTTTATCAGCTCGTCGGAAACCGCGTCGAGGCGCTTGAATTCGCAGCGCGGAAGGAAAGCCGCATATATAACACTCCGCTCTCTGAGCTGAGGATAAAGAAGGGCTGCCTCATTGCGTGCATTATCCGCAACAACGAGGTCATTATCCCGAACGGCAGCTCCTCCATAAGGCTCGGCGACAATGTCGTGGTCGTAACGACGCACAAGAGCTTCGATGACCTGACGGACGCCTTCGAATGAGGTGAAGCATGGAATATAAGCTGCTCGGCAGACTGCTCGGAAAGATAATGATACTCGAGGGTCTGCTCATGAGCGCCCCGCTTGCGGTCGCTGTGCTTTACGGCGAGGGCGCGCGAAATATTTCGGCATTTGCCTATCCTATCGTCGTACTGTTCGTACTCGGCGCACTGCTCCAGCTCCCGCGACCCGTGCGCAGCAATCTTTACCAAAAGGAAGGCTTTGCGCTGACTGCCGCTGTCTGGATCATGATGACGCTGTTCGGAGCTGTTCCGTTCGTGATAAACGGCGACCTTCCGAATTACATTGACGCGTGCTTTGAGATAATGTCGGGCTTTACCACGACAGGCTCGTCGGTCATCACCGACATTACCGCAGTCTCGCACTCCACGCTGTTCTGGCGCAGCTTCTCGCACTGGATAGGCGGCATGGGAATTCTCGTCTTTGTGCTGATATTCATTCCCGAGAGCCGTGACGGCTCGTCAATGCATCTGCTTCGCGCGGAAAGCCCGGGACCGCAGGTCGGCAAGCTCGTCTCGCGCATGAAGGTCACGGCGAGAATTCTGTATCTCATCTATCTCGGCATGACAGTGCTTGAGGTCGTGCTTCTTATGCTCGACCGACCAATACCGGGCTACGAGAACGAAAAGCTGTTTTTCAGTCTTCTTTCGACCTTCGGCTGCGCGGGCACGGGCGGCTTCGGCTTTATCCCCGGAAGCATGGAAATGTTCCACCCGTTCTCGCAGTATGTCATGTCGGTATTCCTGATACTCTTCGGCTGCAACTTAGGGCTTTATTATCTCATTCTCATCGGCAAGGCCAAGGCGGTGCTCAAGAGCGAGGAGTTCCGTTCGTATTTTGCGATAATCGCGGGAGGTGTTATGCTCGTATTTATGAGCCTTATGCGCGCGGCGTCCTCGCTGCCGCAGGGCTACACGACCGAGGAGGCCTTCCGTCATTCGCTCTTTCAGATGTCCTCGCTGATGACGACCGCGGGCTACACGACAACGGACTACCAGGTGTGGCCGATGCTCGCCGTGACGGTTCTCATTACCGTAATGTTCATCGGAGCGATGGCGGGCTCGACCGCAGGCGGAATTAAGGTATCAAGAATAGTCATCGCCGTGAAGGGCGCGTACATAAATGTCCGCAGTCTCATCGACCCGCATTACGTATCAAGCGCGAAATTCGAGGGCAAGGAGCTTGAAAAGAAGACCGTCAGCGACGTTTTCGTGTTCATCACGCTGTACTTCTTCATTTTCCTTGCCGCAATATTCCTGCTCGCCTTCGACCCCGTGAACGGTCAGGTGTTCACCGTGAGCTCCGATGCCGGAACATACACTGTAACGCACGGCTTTTTCAGCAATTTCTCAGCTGCGCTCACCTGCATATCGAATGTGGGACCCGCCTTTGAGGCAGTCGGACCTTACCTGAGCTTTGCGGCGTTCAGCCCGATATCGAAGCTTGTCCTGACGCTGACAATGCTGCTCGGCAGGCTCGAGATACTTCCCGTGCTCATTTTATTCGACCGAAAAACCTGGAAGCGCCTGTAGTCCGTAGGACGCAAGAGGGTCGGCGCCCCGGCGCGGGGCGCCGACCCTTTATTGTTATTTGAACAGCTCGAGGAAAAATATTCCGTCGCGCTGCGCCGTGAATTCCCGTCCGTAAAGGTATTCAAGCTCGGGAATGTGTGACTTGAACACGAGCTTGTGTGAATACAGTGCCTGATATTTGTAGCCGAGCCTGCGGTCTGCGGCGTTGATGCCGTATTTTCCGTCGCCGACAAGCGGGTGACCGAGATACGCCATATGCGCGCGTATCTGATGCGTGCGTCCGGTGAGCAGCGAAACCTCAAGCAGCGCCATATCGCGCCTTTCGTCGCTCTTCAGCACGCGGTACGAGGTTACGATCTCCTTTGAGCCCTTGACGTGCTTTGGAGTTACGGTCACACGGTTCGTTCGGTGATCCTTGAACAGATACGCTCTCTCCGTCGCCTCTCTGCGGCTCGGAATGCCGTGTACGGCACACAGGTACAGCTTATCGAGCTCGCGACGGCGAATTGCTTCGTTGAGCGCACGGAGCGTCGCGGCGTTCTTCGCTGCAATTACGATGCCACCGGTGTTCCTGTCGATGCGGTTACACAGCGCGGGCGCGAAGGAATTCTCGTTTTCGGGAACGTACTCGCCTTTCGATACAAGGTACGACTTTATCGCGAAAATAAGCGTCGTGCGCTCCGCGTCGTCTGTCAGGCGGGGGTCGCCGTTGTCGCCGACATGCACGAGCACGCCCGGCTTCTTGTCGACAAGGAGCACGTTTTCGTCCTCGTAGACGATATTCAGCGGAATATCCGCCTTTTTGTATTCCCGTGCCGTCGGCGCGTCCTCGAAGAATTCGTCGGGGATATACATCTCGACCGTGTCTCCGAGCTCTACCTTCATGCTCTCCGTCGCACGGCGACCGTTGACCTTGATGCATTTTTTTCTTATAAACTTATAAAGCAGCGACATCGGAAGTCCCTTCGTGCTCTTCATTATAAGCTTGTCGAGCCTCTGCCCGCTGTCGTTTTCGTTTACGGTAATCGTCTTCAAGCTGTGTCCTCGTTTACTCCGTGAAAATCAATGTCCCCTCGAGCCTGTTGTCACGCATCCGAGGGGACATTATTATCCTCAGCTGTGCTTTCTTTTCTTCTTTTTCGCGACAATTATGCAAAGTGCGCCGATTACGGCGACTGCTGCCGCTATGATGAGCACTACCTTCACCGTTCCGAGCGTCATAACCTCGACGCCGAGTTCACCGCTCTTTGCCTGATAGGTAATATCGGTTTTGCCGTCGCCGTCCTCGTCAACGCGGAGGGTGGTCTTTTTTGTCTCGGATGCCACGGTACTGATCTCCGTGCGCTTTGTTATTCTTATCTCCTCAAAGCTGCGCGTGTCAGTGTACTCGCCGTTCTCGTCGGCGAAGGCTATCGTGTAATCCATGTAGCCGCGCGCCGTTCCTTCGATCTTGATCTCGTAGTCCTCACCCGTCTTCAGTCGCAATACCTTGACGCGTCTGTCGACGTTCTCGCCGTCCTTTTCATCGCTCTCCTCGCCGCTCTCCTCAAAGGTGAGAGTGCCGAAGTCGGTGCGCGTCGACAGCTTATCGCTCCTTGAGCAGAGCTTCTGACCGTCGAAGCTTACCGTAACGTCGACCGGGCACGCGATACGGATGTAGGTGTATCTCTGACCGCCTATCTGGTCGGCGATATCGCCGAAGAAGAACCGTATGTCGTCTGCGGAGGACACCTCATAGTGGCAGCCGTTGCTGCCCATCGCCTCCATGAGCGCCTGAGCGTCTGCCCTGTTGCTGCCGAGCGCACCGAAGAAGCCGAGGGTGTAAATGTATATTCCCTCATCCTTTATCGAGTCGGCGAACTCGATCAGCTCGTCGCCGCAGCGGCCTGCGTTCGGCTCACCGTCGCTCATCAGCACGATAATGCGCTTTTTCGCATTACTGTCACTCAGCATGTCATGCGCGGTGGCAAGTCCCGCCTCAATATTCGTGTTGCCGCCGATTGCCAGCCCCTTCACAGCGCTTTTCAGCAGCGTGGCGTTCGTTGAGAAATTCGCAACGCACATCGCCGAGCTGTCGTATGACACGACGCCGACGCTTGCATCCTCCTCAAGCACCGTATCGATGAATTTTTCGGAGGCGGTCACGGTCGAGGCGAGCGGCTCGCCCTCCATGCTGCCCGACACGTCAAGCACGAGCACGACCTCACGCTCGTCGGAGCGCTTTAAGAACGGCCACTCCGAGGCGCCGTTGTCTCGCTCTATCGAATCGATCTTCTTCTGCACGCATCTTGCATACGCCGCCGCGCCATTTTCGTTCGGATGAACCGAATATGACGAAACTCCGCCTGAGATATCCTGCGACTGTCTGAAGACATCGACCTTTCTTATGTACGGGTCGTCGGAATACGCGCCGTGCCCCTTGAATTCCTGCTCCACGGAAACAAAGCATATTTTCATGCCCTCAGCCTTGCAGCTGTTGACTATCGCCTCGATCTCCTTATTGAAGCGTCTGACAGAATCGTTTATGAGCGCTGCGTCCTCCTTGCTGAAAAAGAAGCCGCTGCCGCCTTCATCGAGAAGGCACGGATAGCCGACAACTATTATCTTCGCCTGCTCTCCCGCGGCGTTCGCGATATCGTGGTACGCCCGGTACAGTCTTTCGCGGATGCTGTCCTTAGTCCGCGTTCCGTTATAAAACTCGTTCCACACCGCCGCAAGCTTCCTGTTAAGGTCGGAAGGCTCAAGAAAATTCGTCGCGGCGGAGCTTATGACATCCGAGAATTTCGCGTCGTTTCCGCCGAGGGACACGGTGACGTAATCCGCCTTTTTGTCGCCGAGCTTCCGAAATACGCTCAGCTGGCTGTCAATATCGAGATAGCCCTCATTACCGTCGTAATCGTAATCCTTACGAAAGCTGTTGTTCAAGTGCTCCGTCGTCGCTCCGGAGGTGGCAACGAAGAACCAATTTTCGTCCTTGTGGTCAGCCATCGTTCCGCTGACACCGTCAAGCTTCAGCTGTCCCGGCCAGCTTTTCGTCGATCTGTGAGACATCCAGTCCTGATTTGTGAGCTTTTTGCGTGTCGACTCATCCTGACCGTAGAACTTTTCAATTCCCTCTCCGGATGCATAGGAGTCGCCGAGCGAGACCATGATGCGCTCGGTATCGGCGCTGCCTGTAGGCTCCGCGCTGACTGCCGTCACGCAGGAGAGCAGCGTCAGCACGCAAAGCAGTGCGGCAAGACCTCTCCTTACAGCACTTAGTTTCATCAGCCGTTCACCTCTTTTGCTATTTTGTCAAGCTCATCCGCGTCAAGCGTTTTGACCTTTTTTATCACGGCAGACGAGCTGTCGGGAATGTTGATATAATACTTATTCGATATGCTGTCGTAGCTAGTGACAGTGTCGCTCTCCGAGACGATAATGCGCGGCGACGTGCCGTCTCCAGACAGAAGCGTCGCGAAAAAGTCGCCGTTAATATTGCTGACGAGCCACGCGGCATGGCGCGAGCTGTAATACAGCTGATAGCTCGGGTGAGCCTCCTCCGAATAGTCTGATATTGCCGTCCTGTCGCAGAGCGAGCCGTCGAGCAGATATTCGTAATATGCCTCCTCGGCTGCAAAGCCGCGCTCCTCAAACGCCTCGTACACATCTCTCTCGTTCAGGATATCCTTCGACGAGCGAACGCTCACGGTATCCTTAAGAGACGTATTGTTCTCGAAATATTCGTCGGCGTCGAACTCGGGAAGCTCGTACTGCGAGGAAAGGTCCACAGTCTCCTCGGGCTCGACCTCTGTGCTTACCGTATCCTCGGTTGCCTCAGACGTGCCGTGTCCGCCCGTGCCATGTCCGCCGAACACAGTGAAGTATATAACCGCCGCCGCTGCTGCGATTATCACGATTATTACCGCAAGTGCTATCGGCATAGCACGCGACTTCTTCTTTGCCGCCGTCTCGCCGCTTTCGTCGCATTTCGGGCACTTTCCCGTCTGCTTATCGAGCGGTGTGCCGCATCTTCCGCAAAAATCTGCCATTACCGTATCCTCTTTTCAAATTAAATATATGAATGCAAAGGAGCGCGGAGATCGGAAGCTGTGCCGTCCCCGCGCTCCTTTATCCTCAGCTCATGAGTTATCGGTGGGAAATATTATACCGAGCTCGCGTCTCAGGCGCGGCGTGCTCCGCATGAGGTGCAGAACGCGCTGCCGTCCGCAAGGGGAGCACCGCAGCTCGAACAGAAGGCACCCTCGGGCTTTTCCTGAGCAGGTGCGGGAGCTCCGCAGCTTGAGCAGAAGGCTCCGCCCGTAAGCTGTGCGCCGCAGCTTGCACAAAGGGCAATGCCCTTGATATCCTTGATCTGCTCACGGCATTCCGCGATCCTGCTCTCGACCTCGTTCAAAGCCTTTATCATGGGAGCTATCTGCTCCTCGGGAGCATCTCTGTGAAGCTTTACGTAAAGCATACCGATATCGGAATATATCGCCGCTATCTTGCGCTCTGCTTCCGATATTTCCGAATTGTACTTTGCAATTTCGGTCATGTCCTTCGTCTTCTGAACGGCAGTCTGACCGGCCTGCGAAATTTTCTTTCCGAGATCATCGAAAAATGCCATTTTAGTGTCCTCCGTAACTGTCCTTGAATTTGAATTTATTATACCAAATACTGCCGCCCCCGTCAAGGGTCGACACAAAAATCATCGGTTTCCGACGGAAAAATTGCGTGAGAAGAAGGTGTTTGCCGTATCGACGGAGCTCTGAAACGCGGAAAAGTCGCCGGTGTCGATTATGCTTCTCACAAGGTCTACCGTTCCGCTCGCGACCTCGGTGTAATTCGGCGCATACGCGCTCGCCGTGTCGTAAACGGCGCTCTCCGCCATCAGCTCGTAGATATCGGCAGAGCGGCTGTCGGGAAGGACCGTTGCGTGAAGGTAATCCGCAAGCGCCTCGGTCATCGTGCCGTAGGAGGCGGCATTGAGCCCGGAAAGCACGAGCGAAACCATAACGCTGTCGGTCACGTCCGCGACCACCGTGAACACCTCGCTCGTTCCGTCGGCAAGGTGGTAATACGACGTTGAGGCGACGTCTCCGCCGTCCTGCACGCTCTTCGGCATCGGCAGCATTCCGAGGCGCACGCCCGAGCTGTTGAGTGAGTCAAGCTCGCTGAGCTTCGAGGTCGTAAAGAGCACACAGCCCGAGCGAAATGCCGCGCGTGCCCCGCTCTCGGCAACACCTGAAACGGTCGCTATTGTCCGCATTGTTCGAAACTCGGTCGCGGCGGCATTCATCGAATAATTCGCAATAGCCACGTGCGGCGTTTTGCCCTCGGAGGAGGCGGTGTATTTCTGTCCTGTCGAGGCATAGATCGCGTCGATGGCGCCGACGCCGTCCGTCACCGCTCCGATATAGCCGAGCGACGCGGCGGCAGCGTAATATTCGTGTACTGTGTCCCACGTGAGCAATCCGTTCATTGCCGTCTCGTAGAGGTCGACGCCGTCGAGCACGTCCGCGACGTTTTTATTGTAAAAAAGCGCGGAAAGTCCTGTGGACGCGGGAAGCGCCGAGCCTGCCAGCGCGTAGGTCGCGTCTCCGAGCGAGAAGGCATCGACAGACGAACGGTTGAAATACGGGCTCGTCATATCGAGCAGCGGTACCGAGCGCAGGTTCATCAGAAGCCCGTCCACTGCAAAGACGGGCACGCTCGTCTGCGGCAGCACGAGCACGTGCGAATAAAACATTCCGGAAGCCGTGCTCTTTTCACTCTCCTCGCGCATGACGCCGAGCTCTGCGCTCTGTGCCGACACCGTAACATTGTATTTCTCCTCGACCGCACGGTTTCGCTCTGTGACCGCCTTCGAAATATAGCTTACCTCAGACGGGTCGAACAGATACGCGTTCGGTGCGGTTATTATAAACGAGGCTCCGTCGAAATCGCGCTCGGGAAGCGCGGCAAGATATGCCTCGGCGCGAACCTTATTGTCGGGGTCACCCGTGTGGATATAGACAGTCTCGGGCTCGCGTGAGCTCTCGCCGACGCTTTCCGACTCGCCTGTCTCCGTCGAGCTCGGCGTATTCGTCGTCTCTCCTCCGCACGACGGCAAAAGAAGCGACACGGCAAGCGCCGCAATTAAAAGGCGCCGTAGTTTTTTCTTCATAGCGCTGCTCCCTTCGGAAAAAATTTACTGAATTGGCAAGGTAAATATTGTGCGTTGAATAATCAGCCGTGAAATGATAGAATAATATTGCAGATACCCCAAAGGAAAGGAATGATAAACATGAGATCTGCAATAAAGCATGCCCTGAAGGGCGTCGCGCTCGCGCTTGCCTTGACTGCTCTGCTCGCACCTGTAGCAAGCGGCGCCGAAGCGGCTGAAATGAGCGTCGAAAAAAGAGCACGCACCGTGCGCGTCGTCCGTGACGGCGACGAATACCGCGGTAAAATACATTTTCGCGGCGGTATAACGTATGTCGGTCTGAGAGAATTCTCCGAGCAGCTCGGTGCCCGTGTCGACTGGGACGGACAGGCAAGATGTGCCTTTTCAAAAACAGCTGCACTTTCGCTGTCAGCCGTCATCGGCGAGAGCTGCATCAGTGCAAACGGACGGAGCATTTACTCCTCGGGCGCGACCTATCTTGAAAACGGTCGCACCTATGTCCCGCTGCGCTCGATAGGCAGCGCCTTCGGCTTTGATGTCACGTGGTCGTCCTCCGACTTTTCCGCACATCTTTCGCGTCGGCGCGAAGCCATTGAAGGCTATGACGCGGACGCACTTTACTGGCTGTCGCGCATAATTTATGCCGAAGCGCGCGGTGAGCCGATGGCAGGCAAGCTTGCCGTCGGAAGCGTCGTCATGAACCGAGTGGCAAGCGCGGAATTCCCGAGCACGGTCTACAGCGTGGTATTCGACCGTCGCGGCGGTGTGCAGTTCACGCCCGTTGCGAACGGTGAGATCTACCGCACGCCCGACAGCGAAAGCATCGAGGCGGCAAAGCGCTGCCTTGACGGCGAGCGCACGAACGGCGATATTCTCTTCTTCATCAACGCCGCCATCGCCTC
>CAYYKO010000007.1:0-50740 GCA_964441695.1 uncultured Ruminococcus sp.
TCCGCCGCTGTGGTGCGGGGCTGGGGTTCGTGCGCTTTGCGCGTGGAGTTTGGCGCGGGTCGTTCGTGCCTGCGGCGACGGGGGCGACGGCGTTAGTATTGCCTACAGAGGTAGCGGCTCTGCGCGGCGTGCGTTTACAAACCCGGCGTGCTCCGCCGCTGTGGTGCGGGGCTGGGGTTCGTGCGCTTTGCGCGTGGAGTTTGGCGCGGGTCGTTCGTGCCTGCGGCGACGGGGGCGACGGCGTTAGTATTGCCTACAGAGGTAGCGGCTCTGCGCGGCGTGCGTTTACAAACCCGACGTGCTCCGCCGCTGTGGTGCGGTAGTGTGGCTCGTGCGCTTTGCGCGTGGGAGTCGGCGCGGGTCGGCAGCTTCTGCGGCGACGGGGTGTGGGGGTGGAGCTTGTGCCTCGGGCGGGCGTTATTCCGTCCCTTTTATTATATCATAAGAACAAACGTTCTGTCAAGCGCGCTCCCGCAATTGGCTCGCAATTCACTCCCTCGCGCGATTTTCGTGCGAATTTATGCTCCTTTCGCGCCGCGACGGTATATTTTCGCCCGCCGCCGCTCATAATAGCTTCGTAACAGTTCGAGCCCTTCGGAGGTGCTTATGCGAAGAATTCTTTCCGCATTTCTGGCAATTTGCGCCCTGTCGTCGCCCCTTTCGCTCTCCTCGTGCGGCAGCGAGAGCGCTGCGGACGCCCACGTTTTCTACTACTCGTACAGCGATACGTACATTACCCGCGTGCGCGGAAGCCTCGACTCACAGCTTGCCTCGCTCGGCATTTCGTACCGCGATCACGACGGAAATTCGTCGCAGACGACGCAGACCGAGCAGGTGCAGACTGCGCTCACAAAGGGCGCCCGCGCGCTTTGCGTGAACATTGTGACAACGGGAAGCGACGACGCCGCGAGCGGCATAATTTCGCTTGCAAGTGAGCGCGACGTGCCCGTGATATTTTTCAATCGCGAGGTTTCCGACGAAATTGTGAACAGCTACGACAAATGTATCTTCATCGGAACGGACGCGGCGGAGGCGGGTCGGCTTCAGGGCGACATGATCGGAAAATACCTTGTCGACAACTTCGAGAAGGTCGACTTAAACGGCGACGGGCGGATATCCTACGTTCTGTTTATGGGCGAAAAGGGCAATAACGAAGCCATATTTCGGACGAAATACTCCGTCGAGCACGCGAACGCGGCGCTGGCTGCGGCGGGGCGGGAGAGTCTTGTCTTCTACGACGCGTCGAACGCGGACAATTACCTTCCCGACCGCGACGGCAAGTGGTCGGCGCAGGCAGCGGGTGAGTTCATGACGACGATACTCTCGTCCTATAATGAACAGTCGGGAAACATGGTAGAGCTTGTCATCTGCAACAACGACAACATGGCGGAGGGCGCGATAACGGCGCTCAATTCCGCGGGGTACAACACGGGAGATGAACACTCGGTGACGATCCCCGTATTCGGCGTTGACGCGACGGAATCGGCGCTCTCGCTTCTCGCGCAGGGCAAGCTTGCGGGCACGGTCAGGCAGGACGCCGAGCAGATGGCGCGGGCAATTTCTCACGCGACGGAGTCGGCGCTGGCGGGAGAGGAGCTGACCGCGCGGCTCGGGGAATACGACATTGACGAGGGCGTCGCGAAGGTGCGAATACACTACGAGGCGGTGGCGGCGTCGGGCGAGGCTTAAAGCCGTCCCGCCCCGGCGTGAACGCGAAAAATGCAGCCGCAGCGCGCGGAGCGTAAGTTCCGAACAAGTATACACGGCGTCAGCTGACGTTGCTTTATATAATCCCTCGCTGTGTCCTACCAAAAGCTTTACTCAATTTTTCTCGAAAAATTGTAGGGTCTTGGGGCAACGCCCCAAGTCGCACTCCGCAGAGTGCGAAATCCCCAATTGCTTCACAGGGTGTCGGGGCGCGCCCTGACCCGCGAGCCGCAGCTCGCGGAATTCCATATGCCGCACGTGAGGCTATAGCTGAACGTGCCACCGGCGCGTCCGACGTAGGTTTAATTAAATCCACGCGCCGCACGCCGACGTATACTGCAACGTTCCAACTGTCTCTAAAGCGTCAGCTATTGCTCTGAGTTTCTTTTGTGAAAGAAACTCAACTAAGAAAACCTTCATATGGGGGGGGATTCCCCCCCCCCCGCGAGCTGCGCATCGCGTAAGAAGCTTTACCCCCGCGGCTGAAAGAGCTCGCGCGGTCGCTGCGACCGCTTCGTTTGCCCACGAAATGCGGTTTCTGCCGCAATACGCCTCGTCTCGCGCTCGCGCGACGTGCTCCGCCGCTGTGGTGCGGGCGGTGGGGTTCGTGCGCTTTGCGCGTGGGAGTCGGTGGGGGTCGTTTGTGCCTGCGGCGACGGGGTACGGTGGTGGAGTTTGTTGCGCTGCCGCGAAGCTTGCGGAAAGCCTACGGCGTGAGCTGCGACGCTCGCCGTATCCTGCCAAAAGCTTTACTCAATTTTTCTCGGGCTTCGTCCTCTTGCATGCAAGAGGACGAAGTCGGAAATTTGTAGGGGACCGCGCTTGCGCGTGCAACGCCCCAAGTCGCGAGCCGCAGCTCGCGAAATCCCCGGCTGCACGTGAGGCTTGTGCGAAACGCCGCCTCGGCACAGCCGACAAAGCCGCTCGCACGTCGGCTTTGCGTGCCAACTTTATTCCGCTTGCGGCGGCGCTGCCGCCTTTTTTTGGGGGTGTTAATCATGTCCGAGCTGCTTGAAATGCGGCATATTTCCAAGTCCTTTCCCGGCGTGCGCGCCCTTGACGATGTTTCGCTCACCGTCCGCGCCGGGACTGTCCACGCACTCATGGGCGAGAACGGCGCCGGCAAGTCCACGCTCATGAAATGCCTGTTCGGCATTTATTCGAAGGATTTCGGCTCTGTCACGCTTGACGGCGTGTCCGCCGATTTCGCCGGTCCTCGCGAGGCGCTTGTCGGCGGCGTCGCCATGGTGCAGCAGGAGCTCTCCCAGGCGCTCTCGCGCTCCGTTTGCGACAATATTTTCCTCGGGCGCTACCCTTCGCACTTCGGCTTCGTCCGTTCGCGTGAGGCACAGCGTCGCACGGAGAAGATCTTCTCCTCACTCGGCATCGATATCGACCCTCGGCGAATATTGTCCTCCTGCTCGGTCAGCGCGCGGCAGACGGTCGAGATCGCGAAGGCTCTGTCGTATAATGCGCGCGTGATCGTCCTCGACGAGCCGACCTCCTCGCTCACCTTCGACGAGGCAGAGCGCCTTTTCAAAATTATCGACTCCTTGAAGCGGCGCGGCTGTGCTGTCATCTACATCTCGCACAAGATGGATGAAATTCTCCGTATTTCCGACGAGGTGACCGTAATGCGCGACGGGCGCGTGACGGCGACGGAGAGCGCCGCCTCTCTGACGAGCGAAAAGATCGTCCGCCTTATGGTCGGGCGAGAGCTCGGGGAGCACTTCCCCGTCCGCCGTGGACAGCTCGGCAAGGTCGCTCTGCGCGTCAAGGGCGTCAGCGGCGCGCACAGCATTCTGCGCGGAGCAAGCCTTGAGGCGCGTCGCGGCGAGATAATCGGCGTCGCCGGGCTCGGCGGCTCGGGCAGGACGGAGCTGCTTGAGGCAATTTTCGGTCTGTCCCGCCGTCGCGGGCGCGTGGAGCTGTGCGGGAAGGCTCTCTCTCGCGGAACGGTTCGCGAGGCGGTGCGGCACGGCATGGCGCTGGTCACCGAGGAGAGGCGGCGCGACGGAATATTCCCCATTCTCTCCGTCACGGCGAACACGGTGATCTCGAGCCTCGGCGAGTGCGGGCGCTTCGGCTTTGTCTCCTCGCGACTCGAGCGGCGCGTGACCGAGGAGAATATTCGCGCGCTCCGCATCAAGACGCCGTCGCCGCGCACGCGGATCGGCACGCTGTCGGGCGGCAATCAGCAGAAGGTAATTCTCGCCCGCTGGCTGCTTACCGAGCCATGCCTTCTGCTCACGGACGAGCCGACGCGCGGCATCGATATCGGCGCGAAGCGGGAAATATATTCACTCCTCGCGTCGCTGGCGGACGAGGGAATGTGCATTATAATGGCGTCGAGCGAGATGGCGGAGCTGCTTGGGCTGTGCGACAGGATAATCGTCATGTCGGGCGGAAGAATTGCCGGCGAGCTGGCGCGAAGTGAGGCGACCGAGGAGAAGATAGCCGCCCTCGCTTCGGGGCTGGCTCTCACGGGTGAGATGAAAAACGACGGAGGTGCAGAACGTGAAGAAGAGAGATAATTTATCGGCGAGCGGCGCAGACGGAGAGCGACGGGTCGGGGGCGTGCGAAGCATTCGGACCTTCGCCGCGCGTGCGAGGGAGCTTTTCGCGCAGCGGGCGCTGTATGTATTCCTGCTCGCGGCGATCGTCGTAATTGAAATTATCGAGCCGCGCTTTCTGTCGCTGCCGTCGCTTGTCAATATCGTGTCGCTGTCGGCGGCGAATCTGCCTATCGCGCTCGGCATCGCGGGGTGCATTATCCTTGCCGGGACGGACCTGTCGGCGGGGCGTGTCGTGGGGCTTTGCGCGTGCGTGTCCGCGTCACTCTTGCAGGCGGTCGGCTATGCGGGAAAAATGTTTCCTTCCCTGCCGACGCTGCCGGTGTGGGCGGTGTTCCTCATTTCGGTCAGCATCGGCGGTGGTATCGGCGCGCTCAACGGCTTCTGCACCGCGAAATTTCACCTGCATCCGTTCATCGTGACGCTCGCGACGCAGCTTATCACCTACGGCGCGCTGCTGATGTACCTTATGAACGGCGGGAATAACGGGCAGTCGCTTTCGGGGCTGGACGCGGGCTTTACGTCGCTGATAACGGGAACGCTGTTCAGCGTCGGAGGTGTCGCGGTGCCGCGCTACGTGCTCTACGCGGCGATATTCACCGTGATCATATGGGTAATTTGGAACAAGACGGTCTTCGGGCGGAACATGTTCGCCGTCGGGTCGAATTCTGAGGCGGCGACGGTGTCCGGTGTGTCGGTCGCGGCGACGGTAATTTTGGTTTTCGCGCTCGCGGGGGCGATGTACGGAGTGACCGGCTTCATCGAGGCGGCGCGCATCGGCTCGAACAGCGCGACGACGGGGCTGAATTACGAGCTTGACGCGATAGCGGCGTGCGTGATCGGCGGTGTGTCGTTCGTGGGAGGCATCGGAAGCGTCGGCGGCGTGATAACGGGAGTCGTGCTGCTGCGCGTGATATTCGTGGGGCTGACGTTCCTCGGAATCGACTCGAATCTGCAATATGTGATAAAGGGGCTGATAATTCTCGTTGCGTGCGCGCTTGATATGAGGAAATACGTGGCGAAGCGGTGAGAATGTTTCACGTGAAACATTCGACAGCCGCCGCTGCGGGGCGGCTGTCTCACTTTATGCGCTCGCCGCCGCGTCATTTCGCCGCACGGCAAGCTGCTCTGCACAGCCGCCTACTGTCTCTAAGGCGTCAGCTACCGTTCTGATTTTCTTTTGTGAAAGAAAATCAACTAAGAAAACCTTCATAGGGCTACGCCCTAAAGAAGCTTTACCGCGGCTGTAAAATTTCGCGCGGTCGCCGCGACCGCTTCGCTTGCCCACGAAATGCTGCTTCTGCCCCAATACGGTGCGTTTCGCTCCCGCAAGTCGTGCTCCGCCGCCTTGGTGCGGTGCTGGTGGGGGCTAATGCGTCTTGCGCGTGGAGTTTGGCGTGGGCGTTCGCGCCTGCGGCGACGCTGACGAAAGCGGGAGTCAGTCGCCCCGCCGTTGCGACAGTGCTTTTCAACATTTTATAAGGAAAACTCGCGCCGTAGCTGCCGCCCCCCGCGCGTTTCGCGCAATCCCGCCGTGTCAGCCCGCGAGACGCCCGCTTTTTACAAAGCCGAATGCGACGCACATGCCCGCACGGCTGTAAACTACACGATAGTTTTTCCTTTAACTTTTTATACGTAGTATAAAAAGTTAAATTAAGCCAACACGCCTTGGCGTGCTTGGTTTTCGCCGTTTGAGATGGTTCCCATGCCGCACGTGCGTCTAAAGCGAATCGTTATTTTAACACGCCAAGCTTTATCATACAGCAGGAGCGGTGCAGTGTACGTCGGCTTTATAAAAAATGAGTTGTTGAGTGCCTCCTCCGTTCGCACCACTGTGCAGCGCGTTGTGCATGCTTGCCGGGTGACAGGCGGCGAAGCGGCGTTCGCTATTCGTGCTTGAGACGGTTCGCACCGCGCGGCGAACGCTTTCGCGGAATGTTTCACGTGAAACATTCCCCTCGGCTCTTGCATAGACGGCGGCTTTGTGGTATACTATATCTTGACGGATATTATCCATCCTTTGCTAACCTCACCGAAAGGAAGCATGCTGTAAATCATGACTGAAAAGCCTTACGTCCTTGCCTTCGCCAATCAGAAGGGCGGCGTCGGTAAGACCACCTCCGCTATCAATATCGCCTCCTGCGTCGCCGCGCTCGGCTACAACGTGCTTATGCTCGATTGCGACCCGCAGGGCAATACAACAAGCGGCCTCGGTATCAATAAAAAGAAGGTCTCCCGCACCATGTACGACGTTCTCCTCGACGGAGCCGACCCGCTCGCCGCCGTCGTCGAAACGAAATTCAAGAACCTTTCCGTCGTCCCCTCGACGATAAATCTCGCGGGCGCGGAGCTCGACCTCATTGACGAGGAACGCCGCGAACGGAAAATTTCCGACTTCGTCGCGAAGACCGGCGATACATACGATTTTATAATGATAGATTGCCCGCCCTCCCTCGGAATGCTCACCGTCAACGCATTGAGCGCCGCCGACGGCGTCATTATCCCCATGCAGTGCGAATATTTCGCCCTCGAGGGTCTGTCTCAGCTGATGATCTCCGTGAAAAAGGTCAAGGAGCACTACAACCCCGACCTCGCCGTCACCGGAATTCTCATTACCATGTTCAACGGCAGGCTGAACCTCGCCTCGCAGGTGCTCGCGGAGATAAAGAAATATTACAGCGATAAGCTGTTCTCCGATACCATCCCGAGAAACGTCGCGCTCTCCGAGGCGCCCGGCTTCGGCGAGCCTATCAATTACTACGACAAATATTCCAAGGGCTGCAAGGCATACGAGAGCGTCGCGCAGGAGCTTGTCCGACGCACCGTGGGCGTGTAAGCTCTGAAAGGAGCCGATATGGCAAGAAATAAGGGACTCGGTCGCGGTCTTGACGCGATTTTTGACGATAATTCGGTCGACAGCTCGAAAAACGAGGGCACGCGCCTTCGAATTTCGATGATCGACCCCAAAAAGGATCAGCCTCGCCGCAATTTTGACAGAGAGGCGCTGGCGAGCCTCGCGGATTCGATAGCCGCGAACGGCGTGCTCCAGCCGATACTCGTTCGCGAGAGCGATGGCGGCAGATATTCGATAATCGCAGGCGAGCGACGCTGGCGTGCCGCGAAGATGGCGGGACTGTCGGAGCTTCCGGCGGTCATCGTCGAGGCGGACGAGCTCGAGGCGGCGCGCTACGCGATGATCGAGAATTTGCAGAGAGAGGACCTCGACCCGACGGAGGAGGCGCGCGGCTACGCGCAGCTGATGGAGGGCTTCGGACTCACGCAGGAAGAAATTTCCAATCAGATAGGCAAGTCGCGAAGCGCCATAGCGAATTCGCTGAGACTTCTCGAGCTGCCCGAGGAGGTGCTCGAAATGGTCGCCGACGGCACGCTGAGCGCCGGTCACGGCAGAACGCTGCTCGGACTGCGCGACAGGGCGCAAATTGCCCCGCTCGCCGCACGCGCCGTGGCAAGGAGAATGTCGGTGCGCGAGCTGGAGTCGGCAGTTAAGGCTGCAAACAGACGCGCCGCGCAGAGTGAGGACGACACGACGGCAGAGCCGACGGTGGATTACATAGCGGATCTCGAGGAGAAGGTAACGACAAGCCTCGGACGCCGCTGCAAGATAACGCACACGGCGCGCCGCCGCACGGTAACGCTTGAATACGTGGACGACGACGACCTGCAGGAGCTGCTGACAGCCCTCTGCGGGCACGCGCCGATAGAGGATTGACGATAGCACCGCCCCGCGAGCTGCGACGTTCGCCGTGTCCTATCAAAAGCTTTTACTCGATTTTTCTCGGGCTTGGCACTCTTGCATGCAAGCGTGCCAAGTCGGAAAATCGTGGGGGACCGCGATTGCGCGTGCAACGCCCCGAGTCGCCTGCCGAAGCAGGCGAAATCCCCACGCCTTCACAGGGTGTCGGGGCGCGCCCCTGACCCGCGTTCCGCAGAACGCGGAATCTCCGGCTGTACGAATTCTCAAGGCGAAACAAAGCCCCGGCGCAGCCGACGTACACTGCACCGTCTCAACTGTCTCTAAAGCGTCAGCTACTGCGGCGACGGGGTGCGTGGGTGGAGTCAGCCATCACGCCGTTGCGGCAGTGCTTTTCAACATATTATAAGGAAAACACGGTGTGCCCCTCGGCGCACCAAGCATTCGCTTTATAACCCCCCGCCGCTTGCGGCGAAAATAAATTACAGCCCGGTGGGCTTAGAGCGGCGTGCTCGCACTGCATGCCACACGCTGCGAAAGGATAAAATTATGGCTCAGAAAAACAAAGTTACCTTCGAGGTGCGCGTCGACGAGACGCTGTACCGTAAGCTCCTCGGCGTTGCCGAGCGCGAGAAATGCAACCTCAACAACCACATGCTGAAGCTTATTCGCACCAACGTCGAATACAGCGAGCGCATTCACGGAAAGATAGATATTTCGAAGTACCCCATCCCCGAAGGGGAAGCCGACGCGGAATAAAGCTGCTGCGCCCGCCCGCGGCGGCTTTGCCTCACTATTATTGCGGACCTCCCGCATTATATTAAAGAATTCTATACCCGAAAGGACAAACCAATGAAAGGCTCACTTAAAGAGATCATGCTCGCACGCCACCTGTCGGAGGTCACGAGCGACCGCTTCGTCATTGAGATGAACATGCCTACCGAATACCCGCCCATCGAGGCTCGCCACACAATGGAGGGCGGAGTCCGCGACCGCTTCTTTGCCGCAGTCGCCGAGCTCCCCGACGAGGTTACCGTTATCCACCCGTTTAACGTCGACGCCTTCGCCGAGTCGAATTCACGCACGCTCTACGTCTCCCCGAACGGAGACGACAGCGCCGACGGCTCGCTCGACGCGCCGCTCAAGGCTCCCGCAGCCGCGCTTTCCCGCCTTGCCGGCAAGCACGGAGGCAAAATTATCCTCCGCGGCGGCTCCTACGACCTCGACGAGACGCTTCGCATCACCGGCGAGCACTCCGGTACCGTTACCGCTCCGCTTATTATAACCGCATACCCCGGCGAGACTCCCGTGCTCTCCGCCTCACGCACGATACCTGTTTCCGCCTTCGCTCCCGTGACCGACGAGTCGGTCCTCGCACGCCTGGCGGACAGCGCGAAGGATAAGGTGCTCTGCGCCGACCTTACCGCGCTCGGCATTACCGAATACGGCGACGTCCGCGGCTCGAAGCTCCTTATCAACAGCGTCGAGCAGGACCTCGCGCGCTACCCCAACAGAAGCGACGACCTTCTCGAGGTCGAGAAGGGCGGCGTTGTCGCTCCCGGCTGGAACAACGACGAGGGTCACCCCGAGGGTGACTGGGAGATAAAGCTCACCGACCGCCGCCCGCTTTCGTGGCAGTGGGAGGACGATATCTACCTCTTCGGCGCGCTGTGCTTCGAGTGGACGCGCCTTTACGCGAAAATTCGCTGCTTCACCGAGGAGGGCACCGCGCGCGGCTTCGGCGAGTTCGACGGTCACGGTATCAACGGCGGAGACCACAATACCTACTACTTCACGAACGTGCTCGAGGAGCTTGACGCGCCCGGCGAGTGGTACGTCGACCGCAAGGCAGGAAAGCTCTACGTTTACCCGCCGAAGGGCAACTTCGAGGAGTCGGATGACGTGCGCTTCATCACGCGTCAGCTCGAGGTGATCGTCGCCGAGGGCGCCGAGAACGTAATTGTCGACAGGCTTGACCTCGGACGCTGCTGCGGCTCTGCCTTCCAAACGCACGACTGCCGTCAGGTGCTCTTCCAGAGATGCCACCTCACCGGAATCTGCGGCGACGCCGAGAACGACGAGGAGTGCTTCAAAATTGCGGGCGGCTTCCGAAACGGTATCATTGACTCGGTGCTCGAGCACTTCTCCATGAGAGCGGGCAGTGTGTCGGGCGGCGACCGCAAGAAGCTCATTCCCGCGAACAACTTCATCCAGAACTGCAAGATAGTCAACCCCCACTGCCGCTTCGGTATCGCGTCGAACGGCGGCGTCGGAAACATTGTCTCGCACAACTACTCGCACAACACCACAATGCTCGACTGCGGCAACAACGAGGGCATTATGGAGTACAATATAATCGAGGGCGGCGACTGCGAGACGCACGACACCGGAATGATCTACGTCGGAGGCGGCGGCTGCTCGACCTGCGGCAACCACTACCGCTACAATTATTTCTTCGACTTCGTCATGGGCGACTACGGCGTGTACTTCGACGACCTGTCGCGCGGAATGTACGCCTACGGAAACATCGTTGTCGGAAACGGCACGCTTCCCGAGGACGACCATCAGTGGGTAAGCGGCGGACGCAGCTTTAACCACCACAACGGCGGCGAGCACTGCTACTGGAACAACATCAGCATCGACGCGGGCTATTTCGCCTTCGGCGGCGATATTTCGTACTGGAACGCGACCGACCGTCACTGGGAGGGCTTCTTTGCCGGAATACACGGCGCGGCGTGCGAGATGGCACACGGAAAGTACCTCGAGCGCAACCCCACCTACCGCGACTACGCGGCGAATGTAATGCAGCATTACGAGGATATGCAGTCGGCTGACTATCACCACTTTGACGGAATGGCGGAGAAGTACCTGCGTATGCCGTGGTGCAACCATTACGAGAACAACCTCATCTTCCGCGCGGCGAGACCGTATAAGTTTGACAACGGAATCGAGACGGCGACGGGACTTGAGACCAACTACATCACAAACGAGGATCCGGGCTTTGTGGATCTTGAGAATCGCGACTACCGCTTCCGCGAGGACGCGGAGGTCTTCGAGAAGATCCCGGGCTTCATAGCGCCGCCCTTCGAGCGCATGGGTCCCGTAGAGGACTAAACGGGAAGTCCCCGTCGTCGGCAAACCGACGGCGGGGACTTTTTGAATCGAAGCAGCAAGGCGGCGCAGCGCAAAAGAACGACGTAAGCTCATGAGAAATTTGGCGGCACACCGCAAAGGAACATATGTTTGCGCTGTGTGCCGCACTTTTCAACAATTCACAAGGAAAACCCGCGTGCCGCAGCCGCCGTTCCCCAAAAAAACGTGCGCCACGCAGAAGCCCGCGCGTCAGCCCGAGACACGCCCGTTTTTTCCAAAGCCGAACGCCCCGCGCAAGCTTCACGTCTGTAAACTGCACGATAGCTTTTTCCTCTAACTTTTTATACGCAGTATAAAAAGTCAGAATTAAGCCAAGGATGTGAGGCTTGCGTGAGCAAGCCGAGAAAACGGAATTGCTTGCAATTTTGCGCTCTCACTGCGTGGAGAGTGCTTTCGCCGTTTGAGATGGTTTCTTCGTGCGGTTAAGGCAAAACAATGCCCGCACATGCGAGACGAACGCTTTATAAAGCCTCACGCCGAACTGCCCTGCACCGTTCCAACTGTCTCTAAAGCGTCAGCCACTGCTCTGATTTTCTTTTGTGAAAGAAAATCAACTAAGAAAACCTTCATAGGGAGACCCCTAAAGAAGCTTTGCCCCGCGGCTGTAAAATTTCGCGCGGTCATAGGCATGACCGCTTCGGTTGCTGCCCGAAATGCAGCTCCTGCCCCAATACGATACGTTGCGCCCTCGCAAGACGTGCTCCGCCGCCATGGTGCAGCGGATGGGGTTCGCGCATTTTGCGCGTGGAAGTTGGTGCGGGTCGGCAGCTCCTGCGGCGACGCTGACGGAACTTGAAGCTTGTGCCTCGGGCGTGCGGATTGCGCCGGCTTTTCAACATGTTATAAGGAAAAACCGCGAGGTGCAGCAACGCTCGGCTTTATAATCCCCCCGCCGCGAGGCGTAATTCGCATTAAATTACATCAAATTTCCCCGCATTGATTGACAGCGCGGAGTTTTTCGTATATACTAATATATGATACTATGTTTTTAGTGTTTTTCGGTGGTTTTATGAAAAAAATCAGTTTATTCACCGCGGTGTCGTACATAGCCGCTGCCGCCTGGATGGCGGTAATATTCGCATATTCCGCGCAGGACGCGGTGCGCTCGCTTCAGAGCTCCGACGGGGTAATGAATTACCTTCTCTCCGCCTTCGGCTCGCTGTTTGAGCATTTCTCGCGCGAAACGCTGTCCTTCGTTGTCAGAAAATGCGCGCATTTCGGCGTGTTCTTCGTGCTCGGCGTGCTTGTGACGAACGCCGTTGCTCGTTCCGGCGGCGAGCTGTTCTACATCGGCTCGCTCGGGCTTGACATATGCGTATTCTACGCGGCGTCGGACGAATTCCATCAATATTTTATAGACGGACGGGCGTGCCGGCTGTTTGACATATGTGTTGACAGCGTGGGAGCGCTGCTCGGTGTGCTTTTGACCTGCTTGATAATAAGGCTCTGCCGCCGTCGCGCCGCGCGTGGCAAGGCAGAAGCGGCGGTCGCGGCGTGAGCGGCGAAGAAGGCGAACGCAGCTTCACAGCGGCTACGCCTTGCGTAATTGTTGATTTTGCAAGGGGCTTCCGAGCTCTGCGGAGCTCGGATCAGGGCTGCCGCACGCGCAAGCGCGGACACCCCGCAAATTTCCGGGAAAAATTGAGTAAAGCTTTTCTCAGGGCACGATGCTCGTGCTGTGTCTCCCACGCGACTCTGTCGCTTTAATTCAAACCCCTGCCGCTTGGCGGCTGAAATGGAGAATACAATGGACAACATCAAAAAGAATTTTATCTCTCCCACCTCCGAATACCGCTCCGCGCCCTTCTGGTCGTGGAACGACGTTATGGACGGTGAGGAGCTCTCGCGCCAGCTTCGCGACTTTAAGGCGCACGGCATAGGCGGTGCCTTCGCTCACCCCCGCGCCGGCATGGTGACCGAATACCTCTCCGACGACTTCTTTAAGGCGTGGGGCGACGCGCTCGAGACCGTCAAGGAAGAGGACATGAAGCTCTACATCTACGACGAGAACGCGTGGCCCTCCCTCATGGCGGGCGGTCTTGTCACGAAGCTCGACCGCGATACCGGCGTCGTTCACGTGAAGAACAGACCCGTTCCCGCGTCGGCTCCCGGCGACTTCCCGGGAAAAATTCTCTTTGCCGCGCCCCTTGTTGACGGCGTCTACGGCGAGGACCTGACCGACATCCCGAAGGAGAGCTGGCACGAGCACACCGACGGCGACGTTATGGTATTCTACGAATATCAGGAGAGAGGCGAGCTCGTTCCCGACGTTACGAACCCGCGCACGACGCAGCTGTTCATGGAGCTGACGCACGAGGAATACTACAAGCGCTTCGGCGACGAATTCGGCAAGCACATCCCCGCGATCTTCTCCGACGAGGTCGGCTTTGCCTGCACGCTTCCCTGCTCGCGCTTCGTATACGAGAGGTTCCGCGAGCTGTCCGGCTATGAGCTGCTCGGCAAGTATTTCCCGATAATCAAGGAGAATGCCGTCGGCATCGACACGGACGGACGCTCCTACGAGAAGATCCGCTACGACTACTTCCGCACGCTCCATGAGCTCTGGCAGGATAATTTCGTTATCCCCATCGCGAAGTGGTGCGAGGAGCACAATATCGCCTGGACGGGACACGACCACGAGCATTTCTGGCCGCGCTGCTACGGCGGCTGCACGCCCGGCGAGATGACCACCTACGAATACCGCCAGTGGCCGGGCTTTGACCTGCTGCTGTGCTACCACCTGCGCGACACCGCGACGAACTTTGACAAGTTCCAGATGTACGAGGTACGCAGCGCGGCGAACCAGTTCTCCCACCCGAGAACGATCTGCGAGGCATACGGCGCGGGCGGCTACCACTCGACGATGTACGACTATAAGAGGCTCGGAGATTACATAATGGTCGGCGGCATCAACGTGCTCTGCCAGCACCTGTCGCTCTACTCCTACCTCGGCAGCGCAAAGCGCGACTGCCCGCAGTCGTTCGACTTCAGACAGCCGTGGTGGGACGAGTACACCGACATGGCTGACTACTACGCGAGAGCGTCCTACATTCTCTCGCAGGGCAAAATGGAGCAGAGGATCCTGCTGCTGAACCCCTACACCGCCTCCTACACCGTTGCGGGAGAGGCTCAGAACGGCAGCATCGACCACGCGCTCGGCGTGGACTGCGTTAAGAATCCCGACATGACCGACTTCCTGACCGCCGTCAGCGACATGACCGACGAGCAGTGGGAGTTCGACCTTGCGGACGAATATTCGATGAGCCGTCACGCCTCCGTTGAAGGAAAGCTCTTCCGCGTTGGCGACATGACCTACGACACCGTCGTTATCTCGCGCGATATGACCGACATGTTCGCCTCGACGGCGCGCCTGCTCTGCGAATTTGCCGCTGCGGGCGGACGGATCGTGCTCACGGACGCCGCTCGCGACAGCGTGGCACGCAGAATAGAGGGAGTCGAGGGCAACGAGCTCGGCGAGGCGGTACGCGCGCTCGGAGTGACCGTTGACGGAGCCGGCAGTCTGTGCTCCTTCCTTGAGACGGTCTACAAGAGAAGAATATCCTCGAGCGCACCGTGGAGAACGGGTATCCAGCACATGAGACGCGTGCTCGACGACGGACGCGTCGTATATTTCCTTGTAAATCACGCGCTCGGCGAGCTGTTTGACACGACACTTACAATTGAGGGCTCAGACGCGTGCCTGTGGAATCTGTACACGGGCGAAACGGAGCTTCTGCCCTACACTGTCAACGGCGACGGTACTGTAAGCTTCCCGCTCACGCTCGAGCGCTGCGGCGCGGCGCTTATAGTCATCGGCGACGGAGCGGAGAGCACAGCCCCCCGCGCGGCGGCAGTCAAGAGCGTTCCGCTCACGCGCGAGAGCATTGCAGCCGAGAGCGAGAACTCGTTCAATATCGACCACGTTTCGCTCCGCTGCGACGGCGTCGACCCCGCGATAAGATATTTCCTCGACGCACGCGCGAAGCTCTACCGCGCAAGAGGCTTCGAGCACGGACTGCCGTGGACGGGCATCCAGGTCGAGACCCGCTGGCTCGACAGAAATGCGGATTACGACGAGTCGTCCGCCTTCTCGGTCGTTTACCCCTTCACTATAAAGGAGGGCGTCCTTCCGACGCGCCTGACTGCTGTCATCGAGCGTCCCGAGCTGTGGCACGTTTCCGTCAACGGCACGGAGCTCAAGCCCTTCGGCACAGACCGTCTCGACCGCGGCATGGGAGACTTCGACATTACCGAGCTCGTTCACGAGGGCGAGAACGAGATAGTCCTGCACGCCGACGTATTCAATGTGCTCTGCGAGGTGGAGGCTATCCTCATTCGCGGCGACTTCTCCGTCGTTCGCGACGGCAAGCGCTTTGCCATTGCTCCCGCCATGGCGGCAAAAATGGGAGACTTTGCGGACTTCGGACGGGTCTTCTACGAGGGCGCGGTCAACTACACCTACAGGGCAACGCTCGAGAGTGCCGTTGAGACGGCGCGCCTTGAGCTCGGCGACTTCGACGCGACGGTCGTTTCGGTAAAGGTCAACGGCACCTACGCCGGCTTTGTCGGAATGGACGGCGGACGCTATATCGACCTTGCGAAGTACCTGAAGGCGGGAGAGAACGAGATCACGCTTCGCGTGTGCGCAAGCCTGAGAAACCTCTACGGTCCTCACGTCGAATACAAGGATCACTCGCCCTACGAGTGGTTCTTCACCGAGGATCGCGAGTACACCGCGGACGAATACGAATTCAGCCGCTACGGACTCTTCGACGAGCCGACGCTGACGGTATCGGAATAAAAATGCCTTGCAGGGCAGGCTTAACACGTAACCCCTTATAAAAAATATATACGAAGGAGCTTTCATTAAGATGAAAAACACATTCAAGGTGAGGGCGCTGTCCCTCCTTCTCACGGCTGTAATGCTCCTGTCGCTGTGCGCGACCGGCATTACCGTCTCGGCTGAGGACAAGAGCGAGGAGCTCTTCTCCGACGGCACGTTTAAGGTGCTCTTTATCGGAAACAGCGCGTCCGACGACGCGACCGACTCCGGCTATCAGACCGACAGCAAGACCTGGGAGATCATGAAGAGCATGGTCGGCGAGGACGTCGGCATTGAGCTCGGTCTTTGCTGGAGCGGCGGAAAGACGCTGGCTTGGCACGCGACGGCTGCCGAGCTGAATTACGAGAGCTACACCTTCATGGTGAACACCGACAACAATTGGCGCCACATCGGAACGAAGAGCTCCGAGTTCGCGCTCAAGTACACCGACTGGGATGCAGTCATCCTTCAGCCGTGGGGCCTTGAGGTAACGCGCGGTAAGGCGACCTTCGGCAACGGCGAGCTCGACGGTCTGGTCGAGCTTAAGGACTCCGTTCCCTACATGCTCGACTACGTAAAGAAGAACGCGCCGCAGGCGGATATCTATTACTACCACATCTGGGCGACGACCAAGGAGTATTCCGCGCTCGACGCCGAGCGCGAAACCTACGAGAAGATCTGCAAGTACACACGCCTTGCCGAGACCTATAAGGGCACGGAGACCGGCGCGACCTTCACGGGAGTTATCCCCGCGGGCGCAACGGTCCAGGCTCTCCGCGGCACCTACCTCGGTCTGCTCGACGTGAACAACGACGCGGACGTTATCGACCACACCACCGACCCGAATATGGGTATCCAGCGTGACGCCGTCCACATGTCATTCTGCATCGGACGCTACGCTGTCGGACTCACCTTCGCCGAGGGACTTATCCCCGAGCAGGCAAGAGCCGAGGACTACATCCTTCCCGACCTTCGCACCTCTCAGGTCGCAGGCGTGATGCCCTTCGAGTACCTGGAAATGATAAGCGAGGCGGTCGACGCGGCGTATGCGTCAATGGAGCTTGACAAGAAGTACGAGGTAGCACCTCTCGAGGGCTACGAGACCTCTCCGATCTCCACGATCACCGCAGACCTTGAGGATTACTACTACGTCGTTCCGAGTGCCGCCGATGCTGCCGCGCTCGAGAATAACTGGGAGTCGATCCTTTCCTACGGCAGTTACTACGACATCGTCGGCGACGTTACCGTAAACGGCAGCTTCACTCCCCCCGCAGACGGCGAGTCCGTCGAGATCAGCGGTAAGGTCAACTTCCGCCACGGCTACCTCACCGGCAGCGCCGATATCAAGGGCATGGCGCTCGGCAAGGTCGACGTCACCTTCAAGGCAAACGAGGGCGGCGTGTTCTGGTTTGACGAGGACTCCATCAAGCCCGAGGAGGGTGGCACCACAGTCAAGGCAAACGGCGGCGAGCTTGCACTCGTTGTACCGATTCCCGAGCTCGGCTACAGAGTCAAGAGCTTCAAGGTAAACGGTCAGGAGCTCGAGGACGAGCTTTTCTACATGAACATCATCTCCGGAAATCTCGAATTCGAGGTTGAGTTTGAGAAGATCGTGCTTCCCTTCAAGGACGTAAAGGCGAAGGCATGGTACTACGACGACGTAATGTACGTTTACAGCCTTGAGCTCATGAACGGAACCTTCGAGACCGTTTTCGAGCCCGACACAGCAATGAGCCGCGCAATGCTCGTTACCATGCTCTGGAGAATGGTGGACTCTCCGGAGCCGGAGGGAGAAGCACCCTTCACCGACCTCAAGTACGACTGGTACCGCGACGCGGTAGCGTGGGCTTACGAGAACGGCATCGTCAACGGTATCACCGAGACGACCTTCGAGCCCGACACGAGCATCACACGCGAGATGACGGCGGCGATCTTCTACAGATTCGCCGAGCTCTACGGCTATGACACGACAGTCGACGACAGCGTAACGGTAGACCTTCCCGACTTCGGTAAGATACGCGAGTACGCGCGCGACGCCGCACGCTGGGCATATTCCGTCGGTCTCATCACCGGAACGAATAACGGCGGCAAGGTCGTCTTCGATCCTCGCGGAAACGCGACACGCGCACAGGTAGCGGCAATGCTCAGACGCTTCTGCGAGGCGGACTTCTAAAAAACAGAAAATAAGCGTTATGTCGCGGAGGGGGTACTGCTATTCCCTCCGCGAGGCATAAGCGCGGAAGGCTTTGATATGAACAAACTAAAGATACTTCACGTGCTCACCGATACGAACATCGGCGGCGCGGGCACGCTGCTTGTGAATTACCTGCACTGCTTCGACCGCGAGAGGTACGACATTTCCGTGTGCCTGCCGCGCGGAGCGGAGCTTATACCGCTGGTCGAGGCGGAGGGCTACCGCGTCATCGAGCTCGAGCACGGACACGACAGGTCGTTCGAGAACGCGGCGCTGCGCGAATACACAGGGCTGTTCCGCCGCGAGAAGCCCGACATCGTACACACGCACTCCGCCTTCTCTGCGAAGCTTGCGGCGTACCTTGCGGGGGTTAAGAGCCGCATCTACACGCGCCACTGCGCCTTCGAGATGCCGCGCCGACTCACCACCTTCCCCGGACGGCAGATAAACGGCTTTATCAATAACACGCTCGCCACGCGCATCGTGGCAGTCGCCGCAGCGGCGCGCGACAACCTCACGGAGACCGGCGTGTCGGAGAAGAAGATAACGGTCATTATAAACGGAGTAATGCCCGTGCGCGAGGCGACACCGGACGAGTGCCGCGCACTTCGCGAGAGTCTTAATATTCCGTCGGACGCGTTCGTGTGCGGCATTCCCGCGCGACTCGAGGCGTACAAGGGTCACTCCTACCTCATCGACACGCTCGCCGAGGTGAAGAAGAGCGTTCCCGAGCTTGTATGCATATTCATGGGTCGCGGAAGCGAGGAGACAGCCCTTCGCGAGCAGGCACAGCGGCTCGGAGTCGCAGAGAACATCCGCTTCGCGGGCTTCGTGCGCGACCTTGCGACGTATTACGGCATAATGGACCTGAATCTCAACTGCTCCTGGGGCACGGAGACCTCGTCTCTCGCGCTCTCCGAGGGCATGAGCGTAGGCGTTCCCGCGATCGCGACGGACTTCGGCGGAAACCCGTATATGATAACGGACGGAGTGAACGGACTGCTCGTCCCGAAGAAGAATTCGCACGAGATGGCAGAGGCGATAGTGCGCCTTGTCGGCGACCGCGAGCTGCTCGAGCGCCTGTCGGACGGCGCGCGCGAGCAGTACAGGCTGAAGTTCACCGCGGAGGCAATGACAAGAAGCCTTGAGAAGATATACGACGAGGAGGCGGCGCGCATAGGTCACCGCTTCTGACGGAGGAAAGCATGAATATTTTCACGCGAAGCTTTATTTCAGCCGACCTCGGCGCGCCCGGCACGCTCGAGGCACCGCACGCCGCCCCGCTGTTCAGACGAAGCTTCAATTTGACTGCCGTGCCGCGAGAGGCGGAGCTGCTTATCACCGGGCTCGGCTTCTACCGACTGTTCGTCAACGGACGCGAGCTGACGCGCGGGCTGCTCTCACCGTATATTACAGATCCCGGGCTCGTCGTCGCCTTCGACCGCTATGAGCTGTCGGACGTGCTTCGCGAGGGCGAGAACGTCATCGGAGTCATGCTCGGCGCCGGGACGCGCGCTCCGATATTCAAGGCGCACGGTCAGGACACCTCTGCGTGCCGAGGAGAGGAGCTGCTTGCGCTTCGCCTCACGGCGGACGGCGAGACGCTCCTTGAGGCGGACAGCACCTTTCGCGTACACCCGTCGCCCATCCTCATGAACGACCTGCGGGTCGGCGAGCATTACGACGCGCGGCTCGAGGAGGGACTTGAAGGCTGGTGCGAGGCGGGCTTTGACGACGCCGGCTGGACTGCCGCGCGACGCGCGGATATGCCGCGAGGCGAGCAGAGGCTGTGTACCGCTCCGCCGATAGTCTGCCGCGAGGTGCTGCACCCGGTCAAGATCTGGCGCGAGGACGACGCGTTCGTGTACGACTTCGGCAAGAACGGCGCAGGTCTGCTCGTGCTGCACTCACGCTTCGAGCGCGGACGGAAAATATCAGTCGAATTCGGCGAGTATCTGCTCCGCGGACGCTTCGAGAACAGGCAGATCACGGGCTTCGCGCGGACGGAGACCTACCCGAACGGCAGCCAGAATTACATCTACGTCGCGCGGGGCGGCGAGCGAACGTATAAAACGTCGTTCACCTACCAGGGCTTCCGCTACGCGAAGGTCCACGGAATAACGGAGGAGGAGGCGACGCCTGAGCTTTTCACCTATGAGCTGATGAGCTCCCGAATGCGCTCCCGCGGCGACTTCACCTGCTCGGACGACACCTGCGTGAAGCTTCAGAAAATGACGCGCGAGGCGACGCTGTCGAATATGCTGCATATTCCGACGGATTGCCCGCACCGCGAGAAGAACGGGTGGACGGCTGACGCCGCGCTGTCGGCACGCCATATGCTGATGAATTTCGAGGCGGAGGGAGTCCTTGAGGAGTGGCTCCATTCCGTCGCGGCGGCAGTATCGCCCGTCGGCGCAATGCCCGGAGTCGTCCCCGGCGCGCCGGGAGTATTTTACGACGCGTGGAACGGTCCCGCGTGGGACGCCGTTCTGTGCGAGCTTCCGTACCGGCTGCTCGAGCTTCGCGACAGCACGGTCGGCGCACGGACGGTAGAGAATGCCATGCTGCGTTACGTGGCGTACACGCTGACTCGGCGCGACAGCCGAGGGCTGGTCGCAGTCGGGCTCGGAGACTGGATGCCGCCGCACCGTGGTATCAAGGCGCCGCTCGAATTCACGGACACGGTAATGTGCTGTGACACGGCGCTGAAGGCGGCATTCCTGTACGACAGGCTCGGACGGCGGGAGCTCTCGCGCTTCTGTCTCGAGGTCGCACGCGAGTACAGACGTGCGATAAGGGAGCACCTTATCGACACGGAGACGTGTACGGCGGCGGGACGCTGCCAGACGACGCAGGCTATGGCAATTTGCATGGGTATTTATAACGAACGTGAAATGAAGGCCGCGGGGGATGTCCTCGAAGCGCTCGTGGAGGAGACGGGCGGACATTTCGACTGCGGCTGCCTCGGAATGAGGTATATTCTTCGCGCGCTGAGTGCCGTCGGACGGACGGATGCGGCGTACCGCGCGGTAACGGCGGAAACAGGTCCGTCGTATGCCGATATGGTGCGCCGAGGCGACACGACGCTCGCGGAGGACTTTTATCCGGAGGAGTGGGGCGTCAATTCGAGAAACCACCACTTCCTCGGGGACGTGTCGGCATGGTTTATCGACACGGTGTGCGGCATTCGCGTGTCGCCGGAAACGGAGCACGTGCTGCGGACAGCTCTCACGGAGGGGGAATTCCGCCACACGGACGGCGCCTCGCGCGTCGATATCGTCCCGCACCTGCCGACGGCGCTGAGCTATGCCGAGGCGTACTACGAGACGCCCTACGGCAAGGTGACAGTGCGCCTCGAGCGCGACGCGGGTGACGAGAGACTTGTCAATATGAGCGTCAAGGTCGACGGCGAGCTGCACGGCGAGCTACACCCGCCCGAGGGCTACCGCTTCGACGGCTGCCGCACGAGAAGACTCGAAAGCATAGAGACCTACGCAATAGCGGAGGGATGAAAAAAAGCCGCCCGGCTTGAGGAGAGCCGAGGCGGTTTTTTTGCCCCCAATCACACAAAAACGCATAAAAGTGTGACGCGCATCGTGTTTTTATGTGAGAAGCACGCGCCGAGCGGACGCGGAGCGGCTTTAATGAGCGACTTTGGGTGAGGCTTGAGGCGCAGCTTAACAGCGCGTAGAGTACGCGTTCGGCGCGGGGGAATACACACTCGCGCGGCGGGCGAGCTTTGAAATTATCGAAGAATTGGCGGAAAAATATAAATTCGCGGTCAATTTCGCAAAAACGCTTGACAGAACGCGCGTTCGGTGATATAATCTTAAACAAGAACAGCAGTTCGCACGCGGTGGCTTTGAAAAAGCCTCGGCAAAGCTGACGGAAGCTTTATAAAGCCGCGCGCCCGCATGCCGCCGCGTCAGCACGCTACACGTCCGTTTTTCCTCAATATTTTTAATGCGAGGCATTAAAAATATTGAATCAGCCAAGGAGGCTAGCCGCAGCTGAGGAAACGGAATTGCTTGCAATTCCGCGCTCTAACTGCGTGGAGAGTGCTTTCGCCGTTTGAGATGGTTTCTTCGAGTGTCTGAAACTGAACAACGCCCGCGCACGCGAGACGCACACTTTATCATAGCCCCCGCGGCAGCATATGAAAAAATAACAGAACAAATGTTTCGACAAGCTTCGACGTCCGCTCGGCGTCGGCTCAACTTAATTTATCACGCGCCCCACGGGCGCCAAGGAGGTATAATGCTTCAACCCTTTCGCGAGGAGACGGTCGCGGCAATTTGCTCGCGCTGCGGAGATGCCGTCTTCTCCGGTGACCTTGCCTACGTCATAGGCGAGGATATTCTCTGCCTCGAATGCATCGGCGAATGCGCCGTCATCGCCCGCGCGGAGGACGGCAGCGACTGCGATCTCTCGCCGCGCGACTGAGCGTCGGCAGGGGAAGCTTTCCGCCCGCCGCACCGCTTCGCATGACTGAATGAGTAATGCATCGCTGCCCCCGCATCGCTCGCGCCACTGCCGAACACAGCCATCGCGCTCCCGCATTAGCGAACGCGTGACCGCCCGCGCCGCATTATAATTTCGCCCGCCGCGCGCCGACACATCAAATAATACACATCACTTCCGTGCCGCCTCGGCGGCTGAAAGGAGCAAAACATGAAAAACAAGACAAGATCCGCCGCCGCCGCTTCACTTCGCACGCTCGCGGCACGGCGCTGCGCCGCCGAATGCCTCCGCCTTCGCGGGGAAATCGATTCCGCCGAGGCTCTGAAGTCTTCGCTGAGCGCCGAGGAGCTCGCGCTCTCAAGCCTCCACCCCGAGCTTCGCGAGCTGCTCTGCGAGGTATTCGTCGAAAGAGAGCGCGGCTACATAGAACGTTTGTGCGAGCGCCTCTGCTGCACGCCGAGCACGGTCTACCGCCGCTGCCGTGCCGCCCTCGACGAATACGCCGCGCGCCTTTACGGAGGTCTTCATAAATGATCTCCCCCGATAAGCGCGAGGCCCTGGCACGCGAGATAGTCTTCGCCGAGCCGCCGCTTTCGATACGCGAGCTGCTTTCCCGCGAGGGCGTCACCGACGCCGAATATGCCGCCCTGCTCAGCGAACGCGAATTCACCGAGAGGCTGTCCGAGCTTTCAGCCGTCGCCGCAGAGGCAGAGAGCGCACGCGTTATCCGCTCCCTCGGCGAGCTGTCAAAGAGCGGCGACCCGAAGGTCGTCAGACTCTATTTCGACCTGCTCGAGGAGCGACGCGCACGACTCGACGAGAGCTCCGCTCTCGACTCGCTTGCCGGAGAGCTGTGGGGTGAGAACGAGTGATGGGCTACGTATTCGGTGAAAAGCACCGCGAGTACATGCGTCGCGCGCTGCGCTGCACCTTCAATGTCGCAGAGGGCTCGGTGCGCGCCGGCAAGACCGTCGACAATGTTTTCGTCTTCGCGACGCTGCTCGAGAGCGCGCCCGACAGACTCCACCTCGCCACAGGCGCCACCGTCGCCGCCGCGCGGCTCAATATTGCCGACTGCAACGGGCTCGGCCTTGAGAAGCTTTTCGCCGGGCGCTATCGCTGGAGCAGCATCAAGGGCTGCGACTGCATGAAAATTTCCACAAGGACGGGCGAGAAGTGCGTCGTCTTCGCAGGTGGCAAGAACGCCGACGCCTACAAGCGAATTCGCGGTAATTCCTACGGAATGTGGATCGCCACCGAGATAAACCTTCATCACGACTCAATGATAAAGGAGGCGATGAACCGCCAGCTCGCCGCCCGCGGCCGCCGAGTCTTCTGGGACATGAACCCCACCTCACCGAGCGCCGCCGTCTACCGCGATTACCTCGACCTCTACCGCGATAAGGCAAGCCGTGGCGAGCTGCCGCCGCGCTTTTACAATTACGAGCACTTCACCATCCGCGACAACCCGACCGTCAGCGAGGCGCGCCTTCGCGAGATCGAGGCGCAGTACGACCCCGGCTCCGTTTGGTACAGACGCGACATCCTCGGCGAGAGATGCGCCGCCGAGGGGCTCGTGTATTCCTATTTCGTCGAAAACAGGCGTGAGCTGACGCTCGCGCGTCGGGACGTCGACGAGGCAAGCATCCGCTTTATCACGCTCGGCGTCGACTTCGGCGGAAATCGCTCGAAAAGCGCCTTCGCAGCCTGCGCGCACATGGCGGACGGCTCGCTGTGCATCGTCGCCGACGGCGAGCTCGGCGGTGCGAAGGGCGAGGTCGATCCCGCGCGGCTGAATGCGGAATTTCTCGCCTTCGTCTCCCGCGTGAGAGAATATTTCCCGAGCACGGCAGTAAGGTACGCCTTCTGCGACAGCGAGGCGCAGTACCTGATAAACGGTCTCCGCCGCGCCGTTCGCGAGTCGGGCGAGCAGCTTGAGCTCGGCGAGTCGAAGAAATGCCCGATACGCGACAGGATAGACTTCGTCACCTCGATGATGGCAAGCGGCCGCTTTAAGGTGTGCCGAGAATGCGAGTCTCTTATTCGCGCACTCAGCGAGGCGCAGTACGACCCCGAAAGCACGCGCGACGTGAGGCTCGACAATTTCACGTCGGATATCGACATACTCGACGCGGCGGAATACTCCTTCGAGCGCTACATGAGAGCGCTGTCGCGAAGGTGAAACACACGAAAGGAATTTATATGGAAAACGCAATACTTGAATACCTCGCGGAGAACTACGGCGCCGTGCCGAGCGCGGCAATGTACGCGCGTGTCGCCGAGTGGGACGCCTGGAGGCGCGGGTTTTATAAGCCGTTTCATACCTTCACCGAGGGCAGAGTCGGCGGCGCACCCGTGCGGCGCGAGCTGTACCGACTGAATATGGCGGGCAAGCTGTGCGAGGACTGGGCGAGCCTGCTCTTCGGCGAGAAGACGTATATTCACGCCGCCGACGAAAAGAGCGCCGAGTGGCTGTCGGGTGCGGACGGCGAGCACGGCTTTATCGGCGAGGTGTCGCTTATCAGCCGAAGCTGCGCCCTCGCGGAAAGAGCCTTCGCCCTCGGAACGGGCGCGGCACTCCTCAGACTCGACGGCGCGCGGGTGGAAAACGGAGAGCTCCTGCCGAGCCCCGACGCCAAGCTGCGAATCGACACCGCGGACGCGAAATGCATCGTGCCGATCTCGAGCTGCGAGGGGCGCGTCACGGAGGCGGCATTCGTCTCGGAGGCGGTAACGCGCGGCAGAGAAACGGTCTATATCGAGCTGCACAGGCTCGAGTCGGACGGGTACGTAATTACGAACGAGTGGCTCGAGAGAGTCGACGGAGAGCTTGTGAGGCTGCCGCAGCAGGGCGGCGTCCCGCGAACGATAAGAACGCACTCGCACGTGCCGTTCTTCGCACTTCTCACGCCCGCGGTGACAAATTGCACCGACGAGAGGTGCGGGCTCGGCGAGTCGATATACGCGCAGGCAACGGATTGCCTGAAGGGCGTCGACCTCGCGTTCAATAATTTCTGCCGCGACCTCAAGCTCGGCGGGAAGAAGGTCTTCATAAACCGCGCGCTTGTCGTCCGCGACGAGGCGGGAAATACCTTCACGCCGGACGACGTGGCGCAGCAGCTGTTCATGACCGTCGGCGACAGCGAGCTTGCCGAGGAGACGATGATAAGCGAGCACAACCCGAGCCTGAGAACACAGGAGAATGCCGAGGCGGTGCAGCATCAGCTCGATTACCTGTCGTTCCGCTGCGGGCTCGGCACAAGGCATTACCTCTTCTCCGGCGTGCAGGGAAAGGCGCAGCTCACGGCGACCCAGTACACCGGCGAGCGGCAGGACCTCATCCAGAATACAGCACGCCACCGCCGCGTCGCGGAGCGGTATCTGAAGGATGTCGCACGAGCCGCACTTTTCGCGGCAAGGAATGTCCTCGGACGCGACGTAGAGGAGAGCACACCGCTTCGCGTCAGCTTCGACGACAGCTACTTTATCGATTCGGAGTCGGAGCGAGAGCGCGACCGCGCGGAGGTGGCGGCGGGACTCATGCTGCCGCACGAATTCAGGGTGAAGTGGTTCGGCGAGAGCGAGCAGACGGCGAGGGCAGCGCTCGAAGGAAGGGAGGTGAGAGCGTGACGGGAATAGAAAACATATTCGGCGGCGAGCGACTGAGCTTTGAGGAGTTCACAGCAGCGGCGAGGGACGCGGGAATAAGCGTCGAGGGCAACGCCGACCGTGAGGCAGAGCTGGTAAGACAGCTTGAAGCGGAGCGGGAGCAGCACCGCGAGGAGCTTGCGGGAGTCCGTGCCAAAAGTGCGCTTCGGGAGGAGCTGCTCCGAGGCGGCGCGTACAATCCGACGCTGGCGATAAGAGCGGTCGACCTTTCGGACATGACGGGAGACGACGAGCAGCTGAGAAGCGCGGCGGCGGAGAAGATAAAGAGGCTGCGCGCAAGCGAGCCGTACCTGTTCCGCGGTGCGGAGACGGCGGCTGTGACAACGGGGCTCGCGCACGCCGGAGCAAGGCTCGACGAGGACGACCTCAGCGACAGCGAGTATTACGCAAAAAGAATGGCGAAGCACTAAAGCACCGCACGCCGCACCGCATCGCACGAACGCCTTGCAGTTACAATACTCTTGTTCGCGACACGAGCACCGTGTCCTACCGAAAGCTTTACTCGATTTTTCTCGAAAAATCGCAGGGTCTCGGGACGGCGTCCCGAGTCGCCTGACGAAGCAGGCGAAATCCCCACGCCTTCGCAGGGTGTCGGGGCACGCCCTGACCCGAGCTCCGCAGAGCTCGGAACTCCCCTTGCCGCACGGCAACGTACACTGCACTGTCCTCACTGTCTCTAATGCGTTAGCTACTGCATTAAGTTTCTTTTGTGAAAGAAACTTAACTAAGAAAACCTTCATAGTCGCGGCTTGCCGCGACCGCTTCGGTTGCCCACGAAATGCGGCTTCTGCCCCAATACGTCGCGTTTCGCCCTCGCAAAACGTGCTCCGCCGCCGTGGTGCGGAGCCGGGGGCTAATGCAATTCACGCGTGGCAGTCGGCGGGAGTCGCACGCTCCTGCGGCGACGGTGACGGTACTTGAAGCTTGTGCCGCAGTCGGGAGGCATGCACAAGCTGTCGCGACAGCTCGCTACACAAACGCTTTTTCCAAAGCTGAACGCTTTGCACAAACCTCAAGTCAGCTCACTGCACGATAGCTTTTTCCTCAAGATTTTTAATACGCAGTATTAAAAAATCTTGAAAGAAGCCAAGGAGGAGCGAAGCGGAAACTTCGGCGTTTGAGATGGTTCCTCTGCTGCACGTGCGTCCAAGGCTGAACAATGCCCCGGCGCAGTTAACGTACACTGTACTGTCCCAACTGTCTCTAAAGCGTTAGTCACTGCTCTAAGTTTCTTTTGTGAAAGAAACTTAACTAAGAAAACCTTCATAGTCGCGGCTTGCCGCGACCGCTTCGGTTGCCCACGAAATGCGGCTTCTGCCCCAATACGTCGCGTTTCGCCCTCGCAAAACGTGCTCCGCCGCCGTGGTGCGGAGCCGGGGGCTAATGCAATTCACGCGTGGCAGTCGGCGGGAGTCGCACGCTCCTGCGGCGATAGGGTGCGTGGGTGGAGTCAGCCGCCCAAACGCACGGCTTGCACTTTTCAACATTTTACAGGGAAAACTCGCGCGTCGGCGCACTGTACGAGCACCGTGCCCTACCGAAAGCTTTACTCGATTTTTCTCGAAAAATCGCAGGGTCTCGGGACGGCGTCCCGAGTCGCCTGCCGAAGCAGGCGAAATCCCCACGCCTTCGCAGGGTGTCGGGGCAGCGCCCTGACCCGCACTCCGCAGAGTGCGGAATCCCCCTGCCGCATGTGCGATTAAGGCTGAACGTGCCACCGGCGCAGCCAACGTAAGCTTCCCCTACTCCACAATTCCAAATCACAAAACCAGAAAGGACAATACCCATGGCTAATTCATTTGTTTCCGTAAAGCAGATCGCGCGCGAGACGCTTCCGCGCCTTATCGACAATCTTGTCTTTCCGAATATCATCTACCGTGATACCGCCCCCGCGGGAGCGGCAAAGCGCGGCGATACCGTCAGCATCCGCCGACCCGTTAAGCTCACCGCGCAGAGCTTCTCCGACGAGTCGGGCGTTACCGCGCAGAGCATCACCGAGGATACCGTAAACGTTAAGCTCGACTCCATCGCTACCGTCGACGCCGAAATTTCCGCCCTCGAGAGCGCTCTCGACTTCGATTCGCTCACCCGCCTGTTCATCGAGCCCGCCGCCGCGGCCCTCGCCGAGAAAATCAATAACGACGGCCTCGAGCTCTACCGCGACATCCCCTATGTCGCCGGTCAGCCCGGCGTTACCCCCTGCGTGCTCTCCGACTTCGCCGAGGCTGCCTTCATGCTCGACTCCAACCGCGTACCCACAAATTCTCGCTGCGCCGTCTGGAGCCCCGAGGCAACAGCGGGCTTTAAGCAGATTCCGACCCTCGTGAATGCCGAGAAATGCGGCAGCACCCGCGCCCTCCGCAGCGGCAGCATCGGCGAGGTGTTCGGCATTTTCAATTACATGACCCAGGCGGTGCGCCGCCACGAGGTCGGCACGCTCAATGCGACCGGCGGCAACATATCCGTCGATTCCGCCGTGACCGACTCCGACAGCATTACCCTCAAGGGTACAGCCCTTGCCGGCACGCTCAAGCACGGCGACGTGCTCCGCATCGGCAATAAGACACACACCGTAAAGAGCGACGCTTCGGCGTCCGGCGGAAAAATTACCGTCTCCGTCTATCCTGCCGTCACCGCCTCCGAGGGCGAGGAGGTGCTCATATATTCCTCCCACATGGCAAACCTCGTTTTCCATCCGAGCGCGTTCGCCTTCGTGACACGCCCGCTCTCCACCCCCGCAGGCGTCGAAAGCTACGTCACCACCTACAACGGCATTTCCCTCCGCGTCGTCCGCGGCTACGACATGAAATATAAGCGCGAGATGCTGTCAATGGACGTGCTTTATTCCTTCGCGACGCTCTATCCCGAGCTCGCCTGCCGCTTCATGGGCTGACAGACCGAAAAAGGAGAGTGCCGCAATATATGGATACCTTCGGCTACACATATTATAAGAACAGCTACCGCGGCGAGCTCGGCGAGGAGGAATTCACTCGCCTGTCTCCCTCGGCGTGCGACATCGTCTCGCTCCTTGTCGGCTTCGACTGCTCGGAATGCGGTGATGATAATATTCTGCGTGCTCTCTGCCTTGAGTGCGACTGCCTCTCGAGGCAGTCGCGCACCTCGGGCAGCATTACGAGAGAAACGCTCGGCGACATGACCGTCGAATACGACCTCGGCGGCTCGTGCGAGGCGTTCGGCTGCGATATTTCGGGCGACGTCGTCGCCGCGCTCACACGCAGCGGCTACCTGACGAGGTGGGCGTGATGAGAAGCGAAAAGGGACCGGTCGCCGTTATGATAACGACCGACGGCGGGAAAAGCTGGGAGACGTACAGAATATACGGCGTGCTAATGTCCGTCAGATACCGCCTTCGCGGCTTCACCGGCGAGCTGTATATGCCGCACGGCAGGTGTCGCGCGGAAAAGCTCGACGGCACGCCGTGCGAAATACCGTATATTCCCGTCGGCAGCGCACTGCTCGTCGGCTCGGCGGCACGCAGTGAGACGGACAGCCCGCCGACAGACGCGCTTCGCGTCACGGAAATTCAGACAAGAAACGGCGAGACGGTCGGCTACACAAGGCTTCGTCTCGCCTGAGGAGGCAGTATGGAATATTCACTTCTCACGCAGCTGCTCTCGCTCTTTGACGCCGTGACGGACAAGCCCTGTCCCATCACCGCCTCCCGCTCGCCGACGCTCCCCTCAAGCGAGCTCTGCATTAAGCGTGCAGTCCGCGACGGCACGGGCGCGCTCGAGGTGAGCTTTACCCTGACGCACAGCTTCCGCGAGCTGTGCGAGGCAGACACCGAGGCCGCCGTCGGCTATCTCTGCCGCCTGTGCGAGGCTGCCGAGGCAACGCAGCGTGCCCGCGTTATCTCCGTGAGCGGCGTCGAGCACGGCGCGGACGGCGTTGTCGCCTCCGTGCGAGCGAGCCTTAATTGCCGCGTGTCCGACGGCGCTCGGCTCACGCTCGGTGACGACAGGCTTGAGCTTTGGCTGCTCGGCGTCGAGATAGAATGCCGCGAGCTTATCACCGAGCGGCGATATCTCGAGAGCGCCACACCCGTGCGCGAGAGAATAGGAGAGGACGTGACGCTCCGCGTGAAAACGGACGCGGCGGGAGCCTCGTCGCTTCGTGCCGCCCTCGCCGAGCGCGCGCACGTCGAATGCACGGCGGGAGACACGCAGCTGTCGGGCGAATTCGTGCTCGAAGCGGTGAAGCTCGGCGAGACGGCGCTATGCACGCTTCGCTCGTCGGGAGAGGTCGCGCTCGAGCGGCGCGCATTGCCCGAGGACGCCTCGGAGCAGAAGGGAGACGACTGATGAAAAGAAAAATAACCGTAAGACTGTCGGACGGCACGGACGAGCTGATATTCTCGGAGAGCTCGCCGCTCAGACTGCTCGAGCACGGGCTCGAGGGAGTGGATTCGCTGCCGCTCGACGTGGAGCTCGAGGAGGGCTTTGCCTCCCGCACGGCATCCTCGCGCCGACAGCTGCTCGGCGCGCGACAGGTAACGCTGTCCTTCGAGATAACGCATTATGCCGACCTTCGGGCAACGCGCGATAGGCTTTCGCGTCTGATGACGCTCGGACGCGAGCTCGAGCTTGAGGTGTGGTATCTCGGTCGGCGCCGCACAACGACGCTGCTGCCCTGCCGCGAGGCGAAATATTATTCCCCCGACAACAGCTGCGCCGTGTGCGTAACGCTCGGCTTTGTCGGCGCGAGAGCGTACTTCACCGAGGGGATAAGGTATAAAAGCGCCTTCCCCGCCGCGCGCGGCATGTCGTGCTTTCCGCTGACCCTCATGCCGCACGGCGTAACGCTGTCGCTCTCCGGCTCGAGGATCGCCGCGAATATTTACAACCCCGGCGACACCGACTGCCCGATAGCCTTCACGCTTTTCGCCGACGGCGACGTGAGCGACCCGTCGGTCATGCTCGGCGACAAAAAGATAACGCTTTTCTGCGAGCTGTCGGCGGGCGACCGCGTGAGGATAGTTACGGGCTGCGGTCACAGCGAGCTGTCCGCCGTCGGCGCAAGCTACACGGGCTACTCGCGAAAAAGCCGCTTCTTCGCCCTGCCGCCGGGCACGTCGAGTGCCGTTATCAATGCAGCCTCCGGCGTCTCGAGCCTCCGCGCGGCATACGAGTTCGAGCCGAGATACCTCGGAATAGAGGAGGCGGCAATGCAGTTTTATTTTCTGAACGGCACGCTCGCACCCGTCGGCGACGCGACACATGTGCTGCGCGCCGCCGTGAGACGCCGCTTCTATTCTCCGGGGGAGATAGAGCTCTTCTGCTCGGCAAGGCAGAGCCTTCCGCAGGGCAGCGTGTACCTCTACGACGCCGAGCACGACGTAATTGCCGTCCTCGAGAGCTACAGCCGCCTGCCCGACGGCACACAGCGCCTGTACGGCAGAAGCGCCGAGTGTCTGCTCGAGCGAAGGATCATCCGCCTGAACGGCTACTACACCGGAAGCGTCGCCGGAGCTGTCTCAATGGTCATGTCAGCCTACGTTACGCAGGCGACCGACCCACTCCCCGTGAAGCCGGGGGATCTCGGCACACTGCCCACCTCGGCGCATCTGCGGTATAATTTCAACCGCGTCTCGGATTGGCTTTACACCACCCTTGCACGCTACGGCGCGTCGTATACCTTAACGGCACTCGAGCGTGACGAGAGCTTTACCTTCAACGTCGTGAAGGGGCAGGACCTCTCACCGAGCGGCTCGGAGAGCGGAATAACCCTTCGCGAGGAGGACGGAGAGCTCACCGCCGTGAAGCTTTCCGACGACAGCCGAGTCGCACCGAATGTGCTGCTCGTTGTCGGAAACGACGGCAGGTACGCGCAGTACCCGCAGTCGCTCGAATTGCACGGCATCGCCCGCCGCGAGGGGCTGCTCTCGGCGCGGGATGTCTACCCGAGCAGCTACAGCACCGATGAGGCGTATCTCAACGCCCTGCGCGAGCGCGGCGAGGAGCAGCTGTCGCGCTACCGCGAGAGAATAAGCTTCACGGCGGACGGCTCCGGCGGCACACGGCGCTTCGGGCGCGATTACAGCCTCGGCGACGAGTGCGAGTGCGTCCCCACGGGAGGCGAGGTATTAAAGCTGCGAGCCGTGCTCGTCGAATACCTGTACGAGAACGGAGTCTGCCGAGAGCGGGTCGGCTTCGGCGGAAGCGGCGCGAGTGCAGAGACGGCAGCGTCGGAATAAAGAAAGGAGACATTTCTCATGGATAATGCAAACGAAATTACGCTTTCGGGAGGACCCTACGACTCCACGAAAATAGCGGAAACGGTAAACGGCATCCCCGTCGGGGATAAGCCGCTGACAGCGGCATTCCTTGCCTCAATGATAGCGTCGCTCGTCACGGACGGCGTCGTCGCGTCGCTCGGCGGCTCGCTCGAGTGCGTCCCCGCGGGCGGGCTGAGCATTAAGGTGAAAAGCGGCACGGCGTGGGCGCGCGGCTATATGGCAAGGCTCGACGCGGACACGAGCTTCGCGCTCGTCGCGGGAAAAAGCTATAACGTGTTCGTCCGCCAGAGCTACGCGGAGGGCGAGGCGAAGCTGTGCGTCGGCGAGGAGAGCACCCCGGTCAGACGCGAGGGAGTCTTTGACCTTGTCATAGCAAAGGTAAGGATCCCGGCAGGTGCGCTGACGGTCAGCTCGGCAATGATAATCGACACGCGCGGCGAGTCGAGCCTGTGCGGCTATGTGTCAAGTCGCGCGGCGACGGAATAAAATGCAGTTGGAGGTGAGAGCTTGAAGGTGATGATAGACCCCGGCCATGCGGGAAAATATTATAACGCCTCGCCCGTCGTCGCAGGCTACTTCGAATCTGCGATGACCTGGCGCCTGGCAGGAAAATTAAAGCGAGCGCTCGAGCAGTACGGCATTACCGCCGCACTCACAAGGGAGAATATCGACGACGACCCGGAGCTGACGGAGCGCGGGCGTCGCGCGGCGGGGTGCGACCTTTTCCTGTCGCTGCACTCGAACGCAGCAGAGAATGAGAAGGCAGACGCGCCGTGGCTGATACATTTCTCGCGCGACGATGACACGGGCTCGGACGAGGAGAGCGAACGTGTCGCGCACGCACTCGGCGAGGCGGTAGCCGGAGTTCTCGGAACGGCGAAGCCGTTTTATTATACGAAGAAATGCGACTTCGACCGCAACGGGGACGGAAAGCTGAACGACGAGTGGTACGGCGTGCTGTACGGAGCGAAGAGCGTGGGCGTCGCGGGAGTCATAGTGGAGCACGGCTTTCATACGAACGCGCGCTGCGCGAAGCTGCTCCTGCGGGACGACGTGCTCGAGAGCCTGGCGGCAGCGGAGGCGGCGGCAATTGCGGAGGCATACGGAATAAGGAAGGAGGAGATCGACACGAAGGAGCTTGAGAAAATAGAAAAGCGCCTTGAGGCGCTGGAGGAGCAGGTGAAGGTAAGGTGGGCATACGCCGACGAAAACCTGCCGAGCTGGTCGAGGGAAACGGTAGAGAAGCTGCTGCGGCAGGGCGCGCTGCGCGGAAACGGAGAGAATTCGCTCGAGCTGTCGCGCCTTATGCTCAGGATACTGGTAATACTGGACAGAGCCGGCGGCTTCGAGAAGCAGTAAAGCCCGCCCCTCGGGCGGCAGCGAATTAAGCGCCCGCCGCGCACACTTGCAAATGCTTTGTATACCCCGCCACGACAGCCCGCGATGCGAGCATCGTGTCCTACGGGAAGCTTTACTCGATTTTTCTTGAAAAATCGCAGGGTCTCGGGACGGCGTCCCGAGTCGCGTTCCGCAGAACGCGAAATTCCCATGCCTTCACAGGGTGTCGGGGCGTGCCCTGACCCGCGAGCCGCAGAGCTCGGAATCCCCCGCCGCACGAATAATTAAGCCCGAACAAAGCCCCGGCGCAGCCAACGTAGGTTTTATATCCCCCCGCATCAAAAAAAGGAGGCGCGCGCCTCCTTTTTTATTAAGTTATTCTTCGTCCTGATTGTACGAAAGCACCGGCTTTACGTCCTTCTTCTTGACGTAGCGGTCAACGTAGTTCTTCGTAATACGCACTACAAGAGGCGTCATTACAAGCACGCCTACAAGGTTCGGCAGCATCATGAGTCCGTTGAACGTGTCGGAAATATCCCACGCAAGGGACGAGGTGAGCACCGCACCGAAGATTATCGTGCATACGTGGATAATGCGGAAGATAAACGTCGTCTTCGAGCCGAAGAGGTATTCCCACGCCTTCGAGCCGTAGTGCGACCAGCCGAGCACCGTCGTGAATGCGAACAGGAACATCGCGATCGCGACAAACTTCTGTCCGATATTGCCCCAGGAGAATACGCTGTTGAACGCACCGCCGACGAGCGTCGCGTCGGTAAGTCCCTCGGCAAGCTCGCCCGTTGACGCGTTGAACACGCCGGAGGTGAGAATTACAAGTGCCGTCATCGTGCAGACTACCATCGTGTCGGCGAATACCTCGAATATTCCCCACATACCCTGCTGAACGGGCTCCTTGACGGAGGAGTTCGAGTGGACCATAACGGACGAGCCGAGACCCGCCTCGTTCGAGAATACGCCGCGCTTGAAGCCCTGCGTCATCGAGAGGATGATAGCGCCGACGCCGCCGCCGACAAAGGACTCGGGACGGAACGCGTTAACGAAGATAGCGCGCAGCGAGGGGAGGATGTTCGCGTAGTTTACGCCGATAATGATGAGGCTGCCCGCAACAAAGAGCACGACCATGAAGGGCACGACCTTCTCCGCAACGTTTGCAATGCGGTTAAGACCGCCGAGCGTGATGACGGCAACGAGCGCCATGATGATAATTCCGAGGATAACATTGTAAAGCGAAACGCCGGAGAATACCTCGATCGAGGAGAGCGCGCTCACGTCAAAGGCAGTGGCAACGTTTGCGACGATCTTGTTTACCTGACCCATGCTTCCGATACCGAAGGAGGCAAGCATCGTGCAGATGCAGAATATAACGGCGAGCACGCGACCTGCGGTCTTGAAGCTGACGCGGCTCGTGCCGTCGTTGTAGGTGTAGCCGCCGAGACCGTCGGAGAGGTAATACATCGCTCCTCCCGACCACTCGCCCTGATCATTCTTGCGGCGGAAGTAAATGCCGAGCACGTTCTCCGCGTAGTTTGTCATCATGCCGAAGAAGGCAGCGACCCACATCCAGAATACGGCACCCGCGCCGCCGATGCAGATAGCCGCGGCAACGCCCGCGATATTACCGGTTCCGACCGTCGCGGCAAGAGCGGTACACAGCGCCTGGAAGGGCGAGATAGAGCCCTTGTCCTTTGTGTGACCGATAACGTCCTTCTTAAAGAGGCTGCCGATGGTGTTTTTCCACCACAGGCGGATGTGAGAAAGCTGGAAGACCTTCGTGCAGAGGGTAACGAGGATACCCGTACCGATGAGCAGAACGAGGCCGAATGTACCCCAAACGGCGCCGTTGATTCGGCTGTTGATCTCGGTGATCATGTTGAGCATGGGAGACTACTCCTTTTTGAAAAAATAGAAATGAAAATAAAAAACGAACCGCCGTGACGCGATCCGCAAAAGAAAAGACTCCCCCAAGAAGACGACACGAGGTGTCAAGGAGGTAATACTTTGTCCTTTTGCCTGAGAGATTAGCGACACGCGCTTTGCACCTTCGGCACCCGCTCGGGGCGGGCTTCTCCAAAGCTCCGTCTGCGTGCAGTCCCTGCCGCCGAGGCGGCACCTGAGAGTGTTATTCCTTCGGTCGCGATAAACGCGTTTCCTGCAAGCTTCACACGGAAATATTCATTTTTCTCTATTATAATACATAATACGGCAAATTACAATAGGTAAATGAAAAATTGCGAGAATATTTTTTCAGGGAACCTCCGCCCCGCGCATTGCGCTACCAAATATAATATATCCGCCCGCACGGCAAGCTGCTCTGCACCGTCTCGACTGTCTCTAAAGCGTCAGCTACCGTTCTAAGTTTCTTTTGTGAAAGAAACTTAACTAAGAAAATCTTCATAGGGAGCCCCCCCGCGAGCTGCGCATCGCGTAAGAAGCTTTACCCCGCGGCTGAAAGAGCTCGCGCGGTCGCCGCGACCGCTTCGGTATCTCACGAAATGCGGCTTCTGCCCCAATACGCTGAGTCTCGCCAATTCCTGCGGCGACGCTGACGGGACTTGAAGCATGTGCTGCAATCGTGCGGTTTGTACAAGCCGTCACGTCAGCCCGCGAAGCGTCAGATTCATCAAAACCCACGCTTCGCACAAGCCTCATGGCTATACGCAAGCCAAACACTTTTTCCTCGATATTTTTAATACGCAGTATTAAAAATATCGAATTAAGCCAAGGATGTGAGGCTTGCGGAAGCAAGCCGAGAAAACTTCGGCGTTTGAGATGGTTTCTTCGAACGTCTAAGGCAAAACAATGCCCGCGCACGCGATACGAACGTTTTATAAAGCCGCCGCACGGCAACGTACACTGCACCGCCTCAACTGTCTCTAAAGCGTTAGCCACCGTTCTAAGTTTCTTTTGTGAAAGAAACTTAACTAAGAAAAACCTACTTAGCGGCTCGCCGCTAAGTAGTCTTTACCCCGCGGCTGTAAAAATTCGCGCGGTCATAGGCATGACCGCTTCGTTTGCCGCCCGAAATGCAGCTTCTGCCCCAATACGCTGCGTCTTGCCCTCGCAAGACGTGCTCCGCCGCTGTGGTGCGGTAGTGAGGGCTAATACGTTTTGCGCGTGGAGTTTGGCGGGGCGGCAGCTCCTGCGGCGACGCTGACGTGACTTGAAGCTTGTGCCGCAACCGTGCGGCTTGCTGTAAAGCCCACGTCAGCGCATTACACGCCCGTTTTTTCTAAAGCCGAGCGCTTCGCACAAACCTCACGTCCGTAAACTGCACGTTCGCTTTTTCCTCGATATTTTTAATACGAAGTATTAAAAATATCGAATTAAGCCAAGGAGGAGCGAAGCGGAAACTTCGGCGTTTGAGATGGTTCCGCCACTGTACGAGCGTCTAAGGCGAAGCAAAGCCCGCGTCAGTAAGTCTTCCGCCCCCGCCCCGCCGCAGGCGGCGCATGCACACAATTTGCGGCATAATATATTAATGAAATATAAATTTCGCCGAATTGTGCCGCTGCGGTGCCGTTTCGGCGAAATTGACCTTGACACGGCGGGGGCTTTATGGTATACTTGAGTATGCAGGAACATAACATTCTTTGCGACTGACGGATATGTGGAGCACCACAGAGGAACAAAGAATGTGCCGGGAGAATTTCCGGCTGAGCCGACCGTCTGGGCACATCTTCTCTCACACAAGGAGTAGGTGCGCCCTTTTGTATTTTTATAAATAAAGTCTGAAAGGCAAGGATACCGTAATGAAAAAAGTCGGAATAGTAATGGGCAGCGACAGCGACCTGCCGATACTCGAAAAAGCAGCTGATATGCTCAATAAGCTTGAGATCCCGTTTGAAATGCACGTCTTCTCCGCACACCGCACACCCGATGAGGCAAGAGACTTCGCAAGAGGCGCACGTGAGCGCGGCTTCGGCGTGCTCATCGCCGCTGCCGGAATGGCGGCACACCTCGCGGGAGCTGTCGCCGCGAATACCACGCTTCCCGTTATCGGAATTCCCTGCCGCGGTCCCGTCCTCGACGGAATGGACGCGCTGCTCGCAACGGTACAGATGCCTACCGGAATTCCCGTGGCGACAGTCGCAATAAACGGCGGCGCGAACGCAGCGCTGCTTGCGGCACAGATGCTCGCCATAGAGGACGCGCAGCTTGCAGAGCGCCTTGACGCAAAGCGCGCCTCGGACGCCGAGGCAGTGCTCGCAAAGGACGCAGCGGTAGCAGCCCGCTTTAACTGACCCGCGAAGAACAAACAGCTTGCACTTATATACGGCTGCTTGCCGCATGAGCATCGTGCCATACTGAAAGCTTTACTCGATTTTTCACGAAAAATCGCAGGGTCTCGGGACGGCGTCCCGAGTCGCACTCCGCAGAGTGCGAAATTCCCCCATGCCGTTACAGGGTGTCGGGGCGTGCCCTGACCCGAGCTCCGCAGAGCCCGGAAGCCCCTGCTGCACGAATGGCTTGTGCAAGTCCGCGACGTTCCCACGCGCATTATGCCGCATACCACGCAGGGCGGAATACCCTGCTTCGCTTACACACCCACGACCCACAGAAAGGAAAGGTATCAATCATGGGAGGATTTTTCGGAGCCGCTTGCGATCATGACGCCATAGAGGACGTCTTCTTCGGCACGGACTATCATTCACACCTCGGAACTCGCCGCGGAGGCATGGCGGCTTACGACCACGTGCGCGGCCTTCAGCGCGATATCCATAATATCGAAAACTCACCCTTCCGCACGAAGTTTTCGCATATTTTCGAGGAGATGACGGGAAGCTCCGCCATCGGCTGCATCAGCGACAGCGACCCGCAGCCGCTCCTCATCCGCTCCGCTCTCGGAAAATTCGCCATTTGCACCGTCGGCGTCATCAATAATTCCGACGAGCTTATCGACAGATATTTCACCGCCAGCAGCGGTCACTTCAACGCCATGACGGACGGCGCGGTCAATACCACCGAGCTCGCCGCAGCGCTCATCAGTCGCAAGGAGTCCTTCGTCGAGGGAATCAAGTTCGTCGAGGAGCTCATCGAGGGCAGCCTGTCCATCCTCATCCTCTGCGACGACGGTTCAATTATCGCCGCGCGCGACAGGTACGGCAGAACCCCCGTCATGATAGGAAAGAACGAGCACGGCTATTGCGCCTCGTTCGAGTCCTTCGCCTACCAGAAGCTCGATTACCTCGACGAGCACGAAATGGGTCCCGGAGAGATCGTCCGCATTACGAAGGACTCGATGGAAATACTCAGCCCGCCCGGCGAGAAGCTGTGCATATGCGCCTTCCTTTGGACGTATTACGGCTATTCCTCCTCGAAGTACGAGGGCGTCAATGTCGAGCAGATGCGCTACCGCGACGGCGGCATCCTCGCCGAGACCGACCGCGAAAACGACTCGGTCAAGAACATAGATTACGTCGGAGGCTTCCCCGATTCGGGAACGCCGCACGCGATAGGCTACGCAAATGCCAGCGGTATCCCCTTCGCGAGACCGTACATCAAATACACCCCCACCTGGTCAAGAAGCTTCACCCCCGCAAAGCAGGTCGATCGCAACCGCGTGGCTAAGATGAAGCAGATACCGATAAAGGAATTCATCAACGAAAAAAGACTGCTGTTTGTGGACGACTCCATCGTGCGCGGAACGCAGCTCCGCGAGACGGTAGAATTTCTTTACGAGAACGGAGCGCGCGAGGTACACATGAGAAGCGCGTGCCCGCCGATAATGTACAGCTGCAAGTACCTGAATTTCTCCCGCTCGAACAGCGACATGGATCTCATCACGCGCCGCGTGATAATGGAGCTTGAGGGCAAGGAGGGCTTCGAGCACATAGACGAATACAGCGACGGAAAAACGGAGCGCGGACGCCGCCTCCGCGAGGCGCTGTGCCACAAGTTCCGCTTTGACTCGCTCGAGTTCCAGACGCTCGAGGGAATAATAAAGGCGATAGGGCTGCCGGCAGACAGCCTGTGTACGTATTGCTGGACGGGAAAGGAAAGCTGAGACGAGCATTTCTAAAGCTGCGTGCCTCGCACAAGCGCCGCGTCAGCGCACGACACAAGCACCGTGCCTTGCCAAAAGCTTTACTCGATTTTTCTTGAAAAATCGTGGGGTCTTGGGGCAAAGCCCCGAGTCGCGCTCCGCCCTCTTGCAAGCAAGAGGCGCGAAATCCCCTACGCCTTCACAGGGTGTCGGGGCAAGCCCTGACCCGCACTCCGCAGAGTGCGGAAGCCCCCTGCTGAATTTGCGATTAATGCGGGGCATAACTGCTGTCGGCTGAGCGTCAGCGGGCTGAGGTGACGTTCAAACTTAACCGCACGTTGGGCAGGAACCATCTCAAACGGCGAAAGCCAAGCACGCCAAGGCGTGTTGGCGGAATTGCAAGCAATTCCGTTTCCTCGCCTTCGGCTCGCCTCCTTGGCTTAATTCGATATTTTTAATGCTTTGCATTAAAAATATCGAGCAAAAAGAGTTCGTTGCGCCGACAGCCGAGTGGAATCTGCAAAGCCCTTGCGCTCTAACCGTCAGCGCACGACACAAGCACCGTGTCTTACCAAAAGCTTTACTCGATTTTTCTCGAAAAATCGTGGGGGTCTTGGGGCAAAGCCCCGAGTCGCGCTCCGCCCTCTTGCAAGCAAGAGGCGCGAAATCCCCAATGCCGTTACAGGGTGTCGGGGCAAGCCCTGACCCGCACTCCGCAGAGTGCGGAATACCCCTGCCGCACGAAAGCGAAAGCCCCCATCAACCACATAAGCTACACTCCCAAATAAAAATATAACAACCTCAGGAGAATTACGTCATGCACAACAATTCACGTTCCGAAAGCTACGCTGCCGCGGGTGTCGATATTACCGCGGGCTATCGCGCTGTCGAGCTTATGAAGTCTCACATCGCAAGAACAAAAAACGACCTCTGCCTCGATGACGTCGGAGGCTTCGGTGGCTGCTTCGGTCTGCCTGTTGCAGGTATGGACGAGCCCGTCCTCGTTTCCGGTACGGACGGCTGCGGTACCAAGGTCAAGCTCGCGATCCTCGCAGACCGCCACGATACCATCGGTATCGACGCTGTCGCTATGTGCGTCAACGATATCATCTGCTGCGGCGCACGTCCCCTGTTCTTCCTTGATTATATCGCCTGCGGCAAGAACTTCCCCGAGAAGATAGCCGCCATCGTTTCCGGCGTCGCCGAGGGCTGCGTTCAGTCCGGCGCCGCTCTCATCGGCGGTGAAACCGCAGAGCACCCCGGACTTATGCCCGAGGAGGACTACGACCTCGCAGGATTTGCCGTCGGTATCGTCGATAAAAAGAAAATTATCGACAACACCCGCATGAACGAGGGCGACGTCGTTATCGCACTTCCCTCCACCGGTATCCACTCGAACGGCTTCTCCCTCTGCCGCCGCGTGTTCAACATCGACGCGAACCCCGACAGCCTCTATGCCCCCTGCGACGAGCTCGGCGGAAGGAGCATCGCCGAGGCGCTCCTTACCCCCACCAGAATATACGTCAAGAGCATCCTCGCTCTGCTCGAGAAGGTCGACGTTAAGGGCATTTCCCATATCACGGGCGGCGGCTTCTATGAGAATATCCCGAGAAGCATCCCCGACGGACTCTGCGCCGATATCGACCGCAGCGCCGTTCGCGTGCTCCCCATCTTCGACCTGCTCGCACGCGTCGGAAATATCCCCGAGCGCGATATGTTCAATACCTTTAACATGGGCGTCGGCATGAGCGTCGTCGTTCCCGAGTCCGACGTCGATGCAGCCCTCGAAAGCCTCCGCGAAAGCGGCGAGGACGCATACGTTATCGGTCGCATCGTTAAGGGCGACGAGAAGATCATCCTCGGGTAACTGCCATGAGCAATAAGGTCAAAATTGCCGTCCTCGTCTCCGGCGGCGGCACGAATTTGCAGGCTCTCATCGACGCCGAGCGCAGCGGAGGCATAAAAAGCGGCACAATCTCTCTCGTTATCTCGAATAAGGAGGGAGCGTATGCCCTTACTCGCGCGGAAAACGCCGGCATCGAGCACTGCGTTATCACACGCGAGGCGTGCGGCGGAAGAGACGCCTTCGAAAAGCGCCTGAGCGAAACACTCGACGGGCACGGCATCGGACTTATAGTCCTCGCGGGCTTTATGTCTATCCTCAGCGAGAGCTTCACCTCGGCGTACCGTGAGAGAATAATCAATGTCCATCCCTCCCTCATCCCGTCCTTCTGCGGCGAGGGCTTCTACGGACTCCGCGTCCACCGCGCCGCGCTCGATTACGGCGTGCGCGTCACGGGCGCCACGGTGCATTTCGTCAACGAGATCCCCGACGGCGGACGCATAATCATGCAGAAGGCAGTCGATATTCTCGACAACGATACCCCCGAAACGCTTCAGAGACGCGTGATGGAGCAGGCGGAGTGGAAGATACTTCCCGCCTCCGTCGAGCTCGTCTGCGCCGAAATGATAAGTGAAAATTAATGCCCGCCGCGAAGCGGTCGAACCGAAAGGATAGCACAATGTCGATAAAAACAGTAAGAAACGAGCTCGCCTCCCTCGCCTACCACGGCAGAGGAATAATTCTCGGAAAGAGCGCCGACGCGAAGTACGCCGTTGCCGCGTATTTTATCATGGGCAGAAGCGTCAACAGCCGCAACCGCGTTTTCGTCGCGGAGGGCGACTGCGTCCGCACCAAGGCATACGACGAGTCGAAGATGACCGACCCGCAACTGATAATTTATTATCCCGTCAGCGTGCTCGGAAATAAGACCATCGTCACCAACGGCGACCAGACCGACACGATCTATGAGAATATGGACAGGCAGATGACCTTCGAGCAGGCGCTGCGCTGCCGCGAATTCGAGGACGACGCGCCGAACTTCACCCCGCGCATCTCGGGCATCATGCACTGCGAGAACGGCAGCATGAACTTCGCCATGTCGATACTCAAGAGCGCAGACGGCGACCCGTCGTCGTGCGAGCGCTTCACCTATGCGTATTCCGACCCCCGCGCGGGCGTCGCGAAATTCATACATACCTATTCGGGCGACGAGAAGGACGGAAGACTGCCGTCCTTCGAGGGCGAGCCGAAGACGCTTGAGTTGCCGAGCGGCAATATTGATGAGCTGTGTGAGCACATCTGGACGAGCCTCAACGAGGACAATAAGATATCGCTCCTCGTTCGCACGGTGGAGCTTGCCACCGGCAAGGCAGAGACAAGGATAATAAACAAAAACGCATAAAGCCGCCCCCGCGGCGGCGCGCATTCGCGAATACACAAACGCCTTGTAATTACATAACCCCCGGCGCCGCACGAGCATCGTGCCCCTACTAAAAGCTTTACTCGATTTTTCTCGAAAAATCGTGGGGGCTCGGGGCAACGCCCCGAGTCGCCCGCCGCAGCGGGCGAAAGCCCCAATTGCTTCACAGGGTGTCGGGCGGAGCCTGACCCGAGCTCCGCAGAGCTCGGAATCCCCATGCCGCACGAACGCGTAACGCAAGCCGTGACGGCTGTGTAGGAACGCTTGCGGTGCGGAGATAACGTTCAGCCTTAGCCGCACGAAGAAACCATCTCAAACGGCGAAAGCACTCTCCACGCAACAGCGCTCCTCCTCGGCTTAAATCTAACTTTTTATACTACGTATAAAAAGTTAGAGGAAAAAGCGTTCGTATCGACGACAGCCGCGGAGGATGCGAGAGCCTTTGCACTCTAACCGCCGGCGCCGGCACGAGCATCGTGCCCTACGGAAAGCTTTACTCGATTTTTCTCGAAAAATCGTGGGGTCTCGGGGCAACGCCCCGAGTCGCCCGCCGCAGCGGGCGAAAGCCCCACCCCCCGGCGCAGCAAACGTTCGCCCAATCCCCTACAAAACAAAACCTCAATTGCCCTCGGCGCCATGCGCCGCCAAAGAAAGGATATATCATGAAAGAATTCGAACTCAAGTACGGATGTAACCCCAATCAGAAGCCCTCGCGTATCTTTATGAAGAACGGCTCGGAGCTTCCCGTAACGATCCTCTGCGGCAGACCCGGCTACATCAATTTCCTCGACGCGTTCAATTCGTGGCAGCTCGTCCGCGAGCTCAAGGCTGCGCTCGGTCTCCCCGCCGTCGCTTCCTTTAAGCACGTCAGCCCCACCTCCGCAGCTGTCGGTCTTCCCCTTTCCGAAAAGCTCAAAAGGGCTTGCTTTGTCGACGACTTCAAGGACCTTGACGCCTCGCCCCTCGCATGCGCCTACGCACGCGCACGCGGCACGGACAGACTCTGCTCCTTCGGCGACTGGGTAGCACTCTCCGACGTCTGCGACGTCCCCACAGCAATGCTTATAAAGCAGGAGGTCTCCGACGGCGTTATCGCCCCCGGCTACGAGCCCGAGGCTCTTGAAATCCTCAAGACAAAGCGCAACGGCAGCTACAATATCGTCGAGATCGACCCCGATTACGTCCCCGAGGAGATCGAGACAAAGGACGTCTTCGGCATCACCTTCGAGCAGGGCAGAAATAATTTCAAGATAGACCGCGAGCTGCTTTCGAATATCGTAACGGCAAACAAGACTCTCCCCGAGAGCGCGGCTCGCGACCTTATAGTTTCGCTTATCACACTTAAATATACTCAGTCGAATTCCGTCTGCTACGCCGTTGACGGACAGGCGATCGGCGTCGGCGCGGGACAGCAGTCGCGCGTACACTGCACAAGACTCGCAGGCGGCAAGGCGGACACTTGGTTCCTCCGCCAGCACGAGCGCGTGCTGGAGCTTCCCTTCCTTCCGGAGCTTCGCCGCGTCGACCGCGACAATGTTATCGACGGCTACATCAACCAGAACGAGGAGGACGTCTGCGCGGAGGGAAATTGGCAGAAATACTTCACCTGCCGCCCCGACGTGTTCACTCGCGACGAGCAGAGAGCGTATCTTGACACGCTCGACGGCGTGTCGCTCGGCTCGGACGCGTTCTTCCCGTTCGGGGACAATATCGAGCGCGCTGCAAAGAGCGGCGTAAAGTACGTAGCCGAGCCCGGCGGCTCGATCCGCGACAGCATCGTGATCGAGACGGCAGACCGCTACGGAATGGTGATGGCGTTCACGGGAATGAGACTGTTCCACCACTGATGTGACGGAGGAGCCCCATATCGTTTCCCCGAGGCTACGTCCAAAGTCTCTGCCTTTGGAATCCGCAAGCTTTTTGAAAAAAGCTTGACCAAAAACTTTGAAAAAGAGGACTGAAATTCGTCGTTTCACTTTTTCCAAGGTTTTCGCCCGCCTTTTTCAAAAGGCGGCGGGGGTTGGGGGCAGAGCCCCATCGTACCCCATACGACTTAAACATAACAACACATGCCGCCTCAGGCGGCGGAACGGAGACTTTTCATGAAGCTTATGGTCATTGGCGGCGGCGGCAGAGAGCACGCCATCATTAAAAAGCTAAAGGAAAACAGCACCGTTACCGAGATATTCGCTCTTCCCGGTAACGGCGGCATCGCGCGCGACGCCGTGTGCGTGCCGATAAGCGCGGTCGATATCGACAGCATTGTCGACTTCGCCGTCGAAAATAAAATAGATTACGCCGTCGTAGCCCCCGACGACCCGCTCGTCCTCGGCTGCGTCGATGCGCTCGAGAGCGCCGGTATTCCCGCCTTCGGTCCCTGCGCGGACGCCGCTATAATCGAGGGAAGCAAGGTCTTCTCCAAGCACCTCATGAAGAAATACGGCATCCCTACCGCCGCGTGTGAGATATTCGACGACATGAACGCAGCCCTCGAGTACCTTAAGGACGCGCCCGTCCCCACCGTCATCAAGGCGGACGGACTCGCGCTCGGTAAGGGCGTTATTATCGCCGAGACTCGCGAGGAGGCTCGCGACGCCGTGCTCGCCATGATGCGCGACAAAACCTTCGGAAAGAGCGGCGAGCGCATCGTCATTGAGGAGTTCCTTACAGGTCCCGAGGTCTCCGTCCTCTCCTTCACTGACGGAGAATGCGTCGTCCCCATGATCTCCTCAATGGATCATAAGCGCGCCGGTGACGGCGACACCGGACTCAATACGGGCGGCATGGGCACCGTCGCACCGAATCCCTATTATACCGACGAGATTGCAGCGGAGTGCATGGAGAAAATTTTCCTCCCCACCGTCCGCGCAATGAAGGCGGAGGGCCGCACCTTCAAGGGCTGCCTCTACTTCGGACTTATGCTCACCGCCGACGGACCGAAGGTCATCGAGTACAATTGCCGCTTCGGTGACCCCGAGACCCAGGTAGTCCTTCCACTGCTCGAGAGCGACCTGCTCACCGTTATGCAGGCGACAACGAACGGCACCCTCGCCGAGACCGAGGTCCGCTTCTCCGAGCGCCACGCGTGCTGCGTTATCATGGCGTCGGGCGGCTACCCCTCCTCTTATAAGAAGGGCTTCGAGATAACTCTCCCCGAGAGCGTCGAAAGCAGCGTCTACGTTGCCGGAGCAGCTGCCGACGGCGAACGCCTCGTTACCTCGGGCGGACGCGTGCTCGGCTGCGTCGGCGTGCGCGACAGCCTCCCCGAGGCTATTGACGCCGCATACGAAATTGCCGAGGGCATCTCCTTCGAGGGAGCCTTCTACAGACATGACATCGGTCGCCGTGCTATGGCGGCTTCGGAGGAAAAGTAATGGTTTACAGAATTTACGTTGAAAAGAAAAAGAGCCTCGCGCATGAGGCGCACGCCCTCCTCTCCGACGCTGTCGGACTGCTCGGTATCAAGTCACTCACCGACGTTCGCGTTATCAACCGCTACGACGCGGAGAATATCACCGAGGAGCTCTTCGAGCGCGCCGTCGGTACCGTCTTCTCCGAGCCCCAGCTCGATATCGCCTCAAAGGAGGTCGAGCTTGACGGCGCGACCGTATTCGCCGTCGAATACCTCCCCGGTCAGTACGACCAGAGAGCAGACTCCGCCGCTCAGTGCATTCAGATAATCTCGCAGGGCGAGCGCCCCACCGTCCGTACCGCAAAGCTCTACGCCCTCTACGGCGAGCTCTCCGAGGCGGAGCTTGACGAGATCAAGAAATACGTCATCAACCCCGTCGAGGCGCGCGAGGCTTCCCTTGAGCTTCCCGCAACTCTTGCGACAAGCTACGATATCCCCACCTCCGTCGCAACGCTCGACGGCTTTATAAAGCTCGACCGCGACGGTCTTGCAGCGCTTGTCGGTGAGCTCGGACTCGCAATGGACACCGACGACATCGCCTTCTGCCAGGCTTACTTCAAAAACGAGCAGCGCGACCCCACGATCACCGAAATTCGCATGATCGATACCTATTGGTCGGATCACTGCCGCCATACCACCTTCCTTACCGTAATAGACGACGTCACCTTCGACGACGAGCTCGTCCAGAGCGCCTATGAGGATTACCTCGCCGCTCGCCGCAGCGTCGGCAGAACAAAGCCCGTCTGCCTCATGGACGTCGCGACCATCGCCGTCCGCTGCCTTAAGGCGGCAGGCAAGCTCGAGCGCCTCGATGAGTCCGAGGAGATCAACGCCTGCACCGTCAAGATTAACGTCACCGTCGACGGCAAGAGCGAGCCCTGGCTGCTCCTTTTCAAGAACGAAACTCATAACCACCCCACCGAGATCGAGCCCTTCGGCGGCGCAGCTACCTGCATCGGCGGCGCAATTCGCGACCCGCTGTCCGGCCGCTCCTACGTCTACGGAGCAATGCGCGTTACAGGTGCCGCCGACCCCACAGTCCCCGTCTCCGAAACGCTCGAGGGCAAGCTCCCGCAGCGTAAGATCGTCACAACAGCCGCAGCGGGCTACTCCTCCTACGGTAACCAGATCGGCCTTGCCACAGGCATCGTCGACGAAATATATCACCCCGGCTACGCCGCAAAGCGTATGGAGATCGGCGCGGTCGTCGCCGCCGCTCCCGCAGAGAACGTCCGCCGCGAGCGCCCCGCTCCGGGTGACGTCGTTATCCTCCTCGGAGGCGCAACGGGTCGTGACGGCTGCGGAGGTGCGACAGGCTCCTCCAAGTCACATAACGCTCACTCCCTCGAGAGCTGCGGCGCAGAGGTCCAGAAGGGTAACGCTCCCGAGGAGCGCAAGCTTCAGAGGCTCTTCAGAAACGGCGACGCCTGCCGCATGATCAAGCGCTGCAACGACTTCGGCGCGGGCGGAGTTTCCGTCGCTGTCGGCGAGCTCGCAGACGGCCTTCGCATCGACCTTAACGCTGTACCGAAGAAGTATGAGGGCCTTGACGGCACGGAGCTGGCGATCAGCGAGTCTCAGGAGAGAATGGCTGTCGTCGTAGAGCCCGAGAACGTTGACGCCTTCCTCGCACTCGCAGCAGAGGAGAACCTTAACGCAACGGTCGTTGCCACGGTCACCGAGGAGGCAAGACTCGTCATGAGCTGGAACGGCTGCGATATTGTCGATATCAGCCGCGAATTCCTCGACTCGAACGGCGCCGATAAGCACACAAAGGTCCACGTCGCCGCTCCCGCACTCGAGAAGAAGACCGTAGAGGGCACGTTCACCGAGAATATCAAGGCTCTTGCCGCCGACCTCAATGTCTGCTCGAAGCGCGGACTTTCCGAGCGCTTTGACTCCACCATCGGCGCGGGAAGCGTCCTTATGCCCTTCGGCGGTAAGAATCAGCTCACCCCCGTCCAGGCAATGATACAGAAAATTTCCGTCGAGAAGAAGCACACCGACGACTGCTCGTTCATGGCGTTCGGCTACGACCCGTTCGTTACCGAGCAGAGCCCCTACCACGGCGCGTACCTCGCCGTCGTCGAGTCCGTTGCGAAGCTTATCGCCTCGGGCGCCGAGTTCTCCGACGTCTACCTCACCTTCCAGGAGTATTTCGAAAAGCTCGGAAACGACGCCTCCCGTTGGGGCAAGCCGCTCGCAGCTCTCCTCGGTGCCTTCAAGGCGCAGATGGAGCTCGGCATCGGCTCTATCGGAGGCAAGGACTCAATGAGCGGCTCGTTCGAGAAGCTCGACGTCCCCCCGACACTTGTTTCCTTCGCCGTTACCACCGGAAAGACCGACGACGTCGTCTCCCCCGAGTTTAAGGCGGCAGGACACAGCATCTACCTTATCACACCCGAGTACGACGAGAATTCCCTCCCGAAGACAGACTCCCTGCTCGACGTGTTCGCCCGCGTTACAGCCCTCCAGAGAAGCGGCAAGGCTGTTGCTGCCTACACCCCCTGCATGGGCGGTGTCGCCGAGGCTGTAATGAAGATGTCCTTCGGTAACTCTGTCGGAGCTGCGCTTTCGGGAATTACCACAGGCGAGCTCTTCGGCAAGCGCTGCGGCTCGTTCGTCCTCGAGACGACCTGCGAAATAGACGGCGCACGCCTTATCGGACACACGACCGCCGAGGAGAAGCTCACGCTCGACGGCGACGGCATCGCGCTCGACGAGCTGCTCGGTATTTACGAGGAGCGCCTCGAGAGCGTCTTCCCGTGCAATATCCCCGAGAGCGGCACACCCGTTGAGAATTTCGAGTACCGCGCAGAGTCCTACCCCGCTCCCGCCGTCAAGTGCGCCCGCCCGCGCGTGCTCATTCCCGCCTTCCCCGGCACAAACTGCGAGTACGACTCCGCAAAGGCTGTCCGCGACGCAGGTGCAGAGCCCGAGATCGTTGTTATTCGAAACCTTGACTCCGCAGCAATCACGTCAAGCGTCGAGAGCTTCGCGGACAAGCTGAAGAGCGCACAGATGATATTCATCCCCGGAGGCTTCTCCGGAGGAGACGAGCCCGACGGCTCGGCGAAGTTCATCACGGCATTCTTCCGCAACGAGCAGATACGCGAGGGAGTAACAGAGCTGCTTGAGCGTCGCGACGGCCTCATGTGCGGCATCTGCAACGGCTTCCAGGCACTTATAAAGCTCGGACTCGTTCCGTTCGGTAAGATAATCGACACCGACGAGAGCTGCCCCACGCTCACGTTTAATACGATAGGTCGCCACCAGTCGCGCATCGTCCGCACGAGAGTCGCGTCAAATAAGTCACCGTGGCTTGCGCTGACCGAGGTCGGAGAGGTATATTCCGTGCCGATCTCGCACGGCGAGGGACGCTTCCTTGCAGACGAAGCGCTCATCCGCCGCCTTGCCGAGAACGGACAGATAGCGACGCAGTACGTTGACCTTGAAGGCAACGCGACGGGCGACGTACACTTCAACCCGAACGACTCCGCATACGCGATAGAGGGAATCACGTCTCCCGACGGACGCGTATTCGGAAAGATGGGACACAGCGAGAGAATAGGAAGCGGGCTGTACCGCAACGTACCCGGCGAGTACGACATTCGCATGTTTGAGGCGGCAGTCAAGTACTTTAAGTAAAAAAAGCACCCCGCGCATTCGCGAACGCTTTGTAATTACAATATTTCCGTCCGCGACACAAGCATCGTGCCCTACTGAAAGCTTTACTCAATTTTTCTCTGGCTTCGTACTCTTGCATGCAAGAGTGCGAAGTCGGAAATTTGCGGGGTCTCGGGACGCCGCATGTGCGGCTAATGCCGAGCACCACGGCGGCATGTGCCGATTACCTACCCTATATCAATTCATATTCCGAAAGGAGCCGACCTATGGCTTATAAATCCGATATCGAAATCGCTCAGGAGTGCGAAATGCTCCATATCTCCGAAATTGCCTCCCGCGCTCATATCGACCCGAAGTACGTCGAGCAGTACGGCAATTTTAAGGCTAAGATCGATCCCGCCCTCATCGAAAGCAGCGAGCGCGAGAACGGTAAGCTCATCCTCGTTACGGCAATTACTCCCACACCCGCCGGCGAGGGTAAGACTACAACAACGATAGGCCTTGCCGACGGCCTTCGCCGTATCGGTAAGGACGTCACCGTCGCCCTCCGCG
>CAYYKO010000008.1:0-46220 GCA_964441695.1 uncultured Ruminococcus sp.
ACGGTCTCGCAAAAATGTCCTTGCAAGCAAACATTTTTGCTTCGTGGTATAATTACGCGGCAGAAGCGATATCTCTGCGTGATATCGCTCCCATCGGGCTCATGCCCTCATGCGCGGCGAAACCGCGCGCCGCTGATTGACGGTCTCGCAAAAATGTCCTTGCAAGCAAACATTTTTGCTTCGTGGTATAATTAACGCGGCAGGATCGATATCCCTGCGTGATATCGATCCTATCGGGCTCATGCCCTCGAGCGCGGCAAAGCTTTTCTGAAATGCCGCACGGTCTTGTTTACACCGGCGAAAGCCGATAATTACTACATATTATATATGTCCATACGGAGGAAACGGATATGGAACACATTACTGAAAGTGCAAAGCAGGTGCCTGTGATACATGAGGCTGATGTCTGCGTCATCGGCGGCTCGTGTACGGGTGTTTTCGCGGCTGTACGTGCCGCTCGACTCGGCGCAAGCGTCGTTATAGTTGAGTGCCAGAACAGCTTCGGCGGAGTCGGAACGAACGGACTTGTAGGCGTTTGGCATTCTCTCTACGACACCGAGGGCAAAAAGCAGGTCATCTCGGGACTTACCGAGGAGTCGATGAGCCGCCTTGATCCGATCGACAAGCGTGTCGACAGCACGCTTGCTCACATTTTCAATCCCGTCGAGCTCAAGTGTACGCTTGATGAGATGCTTCGCGAGGAGAATGTCAAGATATATCTCCACACCTACTATGCGGGCATCGTTTGCGATGGCGACACGATCGACGCCGTATTTGTCGAGAACAAGGACGGACGCGGCGCTATCAAGGCGAAGTTCTTTATCGACGCCACGGGTGACGGCGACCTCTGCCGCGACCTCGGCATCGAGAGATACGAGAATGAGCACCTTCAGCCGCCGTCCTATGTATTCCTCATGCAGGGTGACGAGGAATATGCCTGCCGCGGCATCGACCTCAAGGGCTCCGACCCCGTAACGCATCTTATGAATCTCCACACGGAGGAGCTTAACATCGAGCGCGACTGGGGCTGGGCTATCGACCTGCCGGGACATCAGAATATGAAGATGCGCGCGAACACGCACGTATTCGGCGGAAATTGCGGTCGCGCCGACGACCTGACACGCGCCGAGCTTATCGGACGCGAGAAGATGGCGAAGATACGCACCCTCCTTCGCAAGTACGGCGACCCGAACGAGACATATTCTCTCGTCTCCGACTGCTCGTACATCGGAGTGCGCGACACGTATCATTACAAGACGACCTACAAGGCAGACCACCTCAAGCTCATGATGGGCGAGAGCTACGACGACTGCATCCTTCGCGGAACCTACGAGGTCGACTCGCACCACGAGGACGAGGGAATCACCTTCCTTCGCTTCGACGGCACGTCCGTTATCGAGGACAGCTACGGAAATATCCGCTACGGCAACTGGAGAGTCGATAACGGTATCGACCCGAACCTTCCCGTGCCGACCTTCTACCAGGTCCCCTTTAAGCTTCTCGTCGGCGACAAGGTGAGAAACATCATCGCGGCGGGACGTATGGTCAACGCAGACCCCTCCGCCTTCGGCGCGCTCCGTGTTATGGTAAATACGAACCAGATGGGTGAGGCTGCGGGCGTTGCGGCGTACCTTGCGATACATCAGGGCAAGGCTGTTTGGGAGCTTGACGGAGTAGAGGTGGCACGCACGCTTTCCGCGGGCGGCAGCGCAAACCTCGGTTAATATAATGAAGAATAAGCCAAGACGGGCTCTTGCGGCATTTCTCGCCGTGCTGCTGCTTTTGTCGCTGTGCGCTTGCGGAGAGCAGGCGGACGGCAAAGCGGCAGCGAGCCCACAGGACGCCCTGTTTGACGCCACCGACACCTCGGACGGGGCGTGCGGCGCCTCGGAAGACGCGAAGGACTACTCGTACATTGATAGCTACGTCGCATCTCTTGCGGCGGGCGTCGCCTTTGACGGCGCAAGCTTCAATATTGTCGGTCGCGTTGAGGCGATACTTACCGAGAACGACCGCGAGACAGGCAATCTCGAGAGCGACGCGCTGTACTACAGGAGCCGCGAGCTTGAGGAATTATTCGATATTGAAATGACGCTGTCTGCGGCTGTGGGCATCGGCTACGAGGACGCCGAAAGCGAGATAAACGAGCTTGTGCGGCTCGACGTCATGAGCGACAGCCGCACGTATGACCTTGTCGAGGGCAATATAATGCTTTGCGGTACGGTGCTGCTTGAGGAGGATCTCATTCAGCCGTCGGACAATTTTCCCGACCTCGACCCCGAGCGCTCCTGGTGGATACCGGATCTCCGCGAGAGATACACTGTCTGCGACAGACTGTATTATCTCACGGGAAAGCTCGATCTGTCTCACTACAGCGCCCCCGCCTGCATTCTTTATAACAAGGCGGTCGCAGAGAATTTCAACCTTCCTGACATGTACGCGGCAGTCGAGACGGGCGATTGGACGCTCGATTACATGACTGAGGTCGCGTCCGTTATCAGCGGCGACGACATTAAGCGGTACATGATAGGCGGAGCGGGCGGCGGACTTTCGATGTTCTTCGGCGGCGGCTTCACGCTTGCCGACATCGACGAAAAGGGCGACATTGTGCTCACGGAAACGCTCACCGGAGACATGGTGACGTACATCGATCGCCTTGCCGATATTTTCGGCGACGACAGCATAACGTACAATCAGGTGCGCGTACACCACAACGGCGCGGCTGAATTTTCCGATTACGATGTGTTTGACGGGGACGGCGTGCTGTTTTGGGTCGACGTGCTCGGACGCGCCTTCGAAATGCGTACACACGACGTGGAGTTCGGTATCCTGCCGATACCGAAGCGCGACGCGTCGCAGAAGGAATACGTCAGCTTTGCGAACGCCTGGCAGGTCGTCGGCGTGTTCTTCCCGAAGAATGTGAAGGACGCGCAGCTGACGGGAGTCGTCACCGAGGCGATGGCGGCGCTGTCGGAAAAGTACATTGAGCCCGCATACCTTACGAAATCGCTGAAGGGGCGCAGCACCTACGACGAGGGCTCGCGCGAGGTCGTCGACATGCTCTACGGAAGCCAGACGGCAGATCTTGCCGACACGTACCAGTGGGGCGACCTTGTAAAAACGGTGAATTATGCCTGCCTCGGCTCGACTGATTCGTATGTCAGCAGCTACAGCGCCTCTGCAAGATACGCCAAGCTCGTTATAAACAGGCTCTTGAAGTCGGTAAAGGCTCGCGAAGGGTCTTAACGGATCATTGTATACAAATCGGACATAGACCTTTGTGCAATATGCCACTTGAAGAAAAGCTGCGGCAATGTTATAATTAATGATGTAAAATAGCTGCCCTGCGGCAGCTTAAAGCATAAATATTGAAAGGAAAACCAAAATGAACAAGAAACTTTTGGCACTTCTTCTCGCAGTCCTCATGGTATGCTCACTTCTTGCAGCCTGCGGCAGCACCGATGAGAAGAAAAACAATTCTTCCTCCACCACCGGTTCCTCTTCGGTAAGCGGTGCAGAGGACGACAGCTTTGCCGAGATCGACAGCTATGTGTCAGAGCTCGCGGCAAACAGCAATTATGACGGCAAGACCTTCACCATTATCGGTACGGGCGGTCAGATAATCGCCGAGAAGCCCGAGATCACGGGTAACCTTGAGAACGATACTCTCTACACCAGACAGTCTGAGCTCGAGGATAAGTTCGGCATCACCATCGAGTTTGTCGAGTCTACCGCAGACGACGCAAACTATGCGACAACGGGTGCCGAGACCGCAGACCGTGTCAACACCGACGTTATGAGTAACATGGGTGCGTATGACCTCATCCAGGGTAACCTCATGACCTGCGGACAGGTAATGCTCAACAACGGCTCCATCGCTCCCGTTAACTCGGTCGATCCGCTCGACTTCTCCCGTTCCTGGTGGCTCAGCAACATTGAGGATCAGTTTAACATCGCAAATCAGCTTTACTTCCTCACAGGTAAGATCGTGCCCATTCACTATCATGACGGCGCTTGCTTGCTCTTCAATAAGGAAGTAGCCGAGAACTTCGATATTCCGGATCTTTACGAGCTCGTTGAGAGCGGCGAGTGGACCTTCGACAAGATGGTCGAGGTAGCTTCCGCTATCGAATCCAATGCCGGCGTTTACCGTGTGCTCACAAGTGGCGCCTCCGGCGGTCTGACCTACTACTACGGCGCAGGCTACACTATCGCTCAGAGAAACGATGACGGTTCCATCTTTGTGAATTCCGCACTCAGCAACGATGAGGTCGACTTTATCGATAAGCTCCAGCAGTTCTTTACCGATTCCTCTGTAATGAACGCGGAGCTCAACGACACGACAGATTTCTACGGCTTCGAGGAGGAGAAGTACGCATTCATCGAGGATAAGGTGCTCTTCCTTACAGCAACGATGGGTACTGTCGGCGGGTACCGTACTGAGGACGTTGAGTTCGGTATCCTTCCCGTTCCGAAGAAGGACGCTGCTCAGTCCGACTACATCAGCCTTGCATCCGCATGGATCACTGCCGGTGTATACATCTCCAAGGTCGCAAAGGACATCGAGATGAGCGCGACCGTTACCGAGGCTATGGCAGCTCTCTCCGAGAAGCACCTCGAGCCCGCTTACTACGAGAAGGCTCTCCAGGGACGCGGTACCTATGACAGCGAGTCCAAGGATATGCTCGACATTATCTATAAGACAAAGGTCATCGACCTTGCAGACACATATCAGTGGGGCAACCTCGTTGACGTTATCAATGACGGTATCCTCGGTCTGAAGACCGATTACGTCAGCAGCTACAGTTCCTCTACTAAGCTTGCAAATCTCAACATTCAGAGACTTGAGAAGAAGGTAGCGGCAAGCGCAAAGTAATATCTGTCTATCGGAATACAAAAGGGTACGCCCGCGGGCGTACCCTTTTTCGTGCGATGAGGCAGCACAAGCGCCGAAATTCGCAGCGCGGCAGGGGCTGTGGCAAAATGTACAAAAAGCGACGCGCAAATTTGTTTAATGCGTCAATTTAGAATTTTATCATAATATGATATAATGATATGAACGGAAATTCCCTATATTCTAATTTCGAAAGGAAATCAGGCATGAACAAAAAGCTGATAGCTATGCTTCTTGCGGCATTGATGACAGTGCCCTTCCTCTCCGCCTGCGGCGATGCCAAAAAGACAGAGAGCGACACAACATCGGCAGACACCTCTGCGTCGGAGGGCGGCGACTACGCCGAGATCGACGAATACGTAAAGTCACTTGCATCGCAGTATAATTATGACGGTGAAACCTTTAATATCATCGGAAGTCCCGAGACCATCTACCCCGAGAAGGCGGAGATGCTCGGTAACATCGAGAACGACGCACTTTATTCGAGAATTCTCGATATCGAGGCGAATTTCGGCGTTTCGGTGACCTTCAGAGAGTCTGTCGGTGTTGAGGCAGGCTATGAAAACACCGGTGCCGAGACCACCGATGTCGTTATGACCGACCAGATGAGCGGACTGAAGTCCTATGACCTTGTTGAGGGAAACCTCAAGACCTGCGGAGCACCGCTCCTTAACGCAGGCTGCCTCCAGCCCGTTAACGATTACGATATGCTCGACTTCACAAGATCGTGGTGGCTCAACGACCTCGAGTCACAGTTCTCCGTCGGCGGAAATCTTTACTTCCTCACGGGTAAGATCAACCCCTCGCATTACAGCGACGCGTCCTGCGTGCTTTACAACAAGAAGGTCTCGGATAACTTCAACCTTCCCGACATGTATGAGTTCGTTTCCGACGGAAGCTGGACGGTCGACAAGATGAACGAGATCGCCTCCGTTATTCCCGCGGGCGGCGATGTCAGACGTTACATGGTAGACGGCTCCGGCGCTCTGTCCATCTACTTCGGTGCGGGCTTTACCCTCAGCACCAAGGACGAAAACGACGCGCCCACCATTCCCACAACTCTCAGCCAGTCTCAGGTAGACTATATCGATAAGCTCAACTCCATCTTCGGCGACGAGTCCGTAAAGTACGACAAGCAGAAGCCGAATTTCGCAGACGAGTTCTACGACCGCGAGGTATTCGAGAATGGTCAGGTGCTCTTCTGGTTCGACGGCGTATGGAGAGCTAACGACATGCGTCCCTATGACGTTGAGTTCGGTATTCTTCCCGTTCCGAAGAAGGATGCCTCTCAGGAAAACTACATAAGCCTCTCGAGCGACCGCGCGGTCTATTTCGCAAAGGACCTTAAGGACCCCGAAATGACAGGCGTTATCACCGAGGCTATGGCAGCTCTCTCCGAGAAGCACCTCGAGCCCGCTTACTACGAGAAGGCGCTCAAGGGCAGAAGCACCTACGACTCCGCGTCGAAGGAGGTTCTCGATATTCTCTACAGCTCCAAGGTCGTAGACCTCGAGCTCTCCTACAACTGGGGTAATCTCGGTGAGACTATCGGTACCGCATGCGTCGGCTACAACGACGACTATGTTTCAAAGTATGCCTCCAGCACAAGACTTGCGGGAAGATATATCCAGCAGCTTATGAAGAAGGTTGCAAACGACTGATAAACGGCACATCGATGCGGCGCGGCATAAACGCGCCGCACGGCTTTTGAAAGGAGCATATATGAACAGTATTAAAAAGAAGCTCGCCCTCTTGCTGGCGGCTCTTATGACACTCTCACTCCTTACCGCTTGCGGCGGCTCGGAGGGAGCAGACGACAATTCCCTCGCATCGACAGCCGCAGGTGCTGCTGATCCGGAGACCGAGGAGATCGACAGCTATATCGACAGCCTTGCCGCTGACGCCTCCTTCGACGGCGCGTCGTTCACGTACATCGGACGACAGGGTGATAACTTCATCGAAAAGCAGGAGGAGAACGGCAACCTTCTCAACGACGCCATCTATAAGAGACAGCGTGAGCTTGAGGAGCACTTCGGTCTCGCTTGGGAAAACATTATCACAGAGGACGGCGAGGACACTCAGAATAAGGTCATCGACGACGCCATGGCGGGCGTCGGCTCCTACGACCTCGTTTACGGCGCCGTAATTACGGTAGGTCAGCCCCTTATGACGAACCGCGTGCTCATGAGCGTCAATGATTTCACGACGCTCGACCTTTCGCAGGACTGGTGGATATCCACACTCGAGAAGGACTTCTCCATTTGCGGAAAGCTCTACCTTCTTACGGGCGACATCGTTACAAATCACTTCAGCGATGGCGGCTGTGTGCTCTTCAATAAGCAGGTGGCTGACAACTTCGACATTCCCGACCTTTATCAGATAGTCAAGGACGGAGAGTGGACCGTTGATAAGATGTTTGAGATCGCGCAGGCAGTTCCCGCTGCAAGCGGTGGAGACGGTGTTTACCGCTATGGCTTTGGCGATCACCGCGCGGTAGGCTTTGACCTGCTCTTTGCTAACGGAATGTCCATTACGTCCTTCGACGACGAGGGCGTACCGAGCATTCCCGACACTCTCCCCACGGCTCTCTCCGACTTTGCCGATAAGATGTCAAAGACCCTCGGCGACGATACCCTCGTCTGCACGACACGTGTTGTCGGCAACAGCGCTGAGGACTGCGCCGACAAGTACGGCGTCGAGAACATTATCGACATGTTTATAAACGACCAGGTGCTCTTCTGGTTTGACAGCACCAGCACCGTGTCGAACCTCCGTGAGGAGGATGTTGAATTCGGTGTTCTTCCCGACCCGAAGGGCAACGAAAAGCTTGAGTACAGAACCTACGCTCAGTCCGGAATGGGCGGAGCAGTATTCGTTCCGAAGACTGTCAAGGACGTCGAGATGGTCGACGTCATCGTTGAGGCAATGGGAGCGCTTTCGAGAAAGTACCTGAAGCCCGCATTCTACACCAAAATGCTCCAGGGCAGAAGCACCTACGACAGCGAGTCCAGAGAAATGCTCGACATCATCTCCTCGACCAAGGCATACGACCTTGTAGAGATGTTCGGCGGCGGAAACATGAATACAAAGGGAGACTACGTCAACCTCATCGACCGCGCGATCAAGATGGACAGCGCGTCCTTCTCGTCGAATTATAAGTCGGTCGCAGTTGTAACCTCGCTTAGGATAAATAAGCTTGTAAAGTCCATCGTCAAGGACGACTGAGAATAAAAGCAGTGAAAGTCTGCCGATGCGCGAAGTGCCGCGTATCGGCAGCTTTTTTTGAGCCGTATAAGAAAAATGACGGCGAAAGCTCGGTAAAAATGACGTAATTTTATTGACATGCGGTATTATACATGGTATAATATATTGATACGAACTAATGTTTGACAAGCTTTGCGGGAGGTGCGATATGAAGGACGATTTTCTCTCATTCGACGATTTTGACGAGCTGTTTTTCGGTGTGAACAAGAAAAAAAGCGGCGCGGGAAAGCGTGCGAAGGGAGCGGGACACGCCGCTCCGCGAAGGCTTGAGGATGACTTCAGTGCAGAGGAGATAGACATGCTCCTCAGAACGGACGAGACGCCGAGGGAGTACCCGATAAGCGAGCTTTCCGCGCGCGACGACTTGCGAATGCGAACGGAGGCGTTACCGGGGAACAATGTCCGAGCCGGAGCTGTGAGACGGCGCGGCGAGTATGCTTCGAAGGGTGTCGGAATTCCGTCGGCGGCGAGGACAGAGCGTACAGAGTGCCGTGAGAGCGCGGGCGGCGCCGAGAAGCTGCCTCGCGGCAAGAGTGACCTTGAATATACGACGGACGGCAGCTTTCTGCGGCAGGTCACCGTAAAGCCGTGGCCGATTCGCGGCGGGCTTTACGATAAATTCAGACGCGACGCGATAGCTCACCGCGGGCTGCACGGCAGGCGTGCCGCGCATGTGTCGTTCTTCTCGTATCTGCCGAGCTATTCGAATCTGAATTCCGCGCAGTGGGAATATTATCTGTACATGCGCGACAGCGCAGCGCAGGGAATCGGACTCCCCGACGCCGACCTTTCGTATGTGCTGCTGTATATTTACGAGATAATCAACCTCGGCGGCGTCATCACACCCGAGACGGGCGCGGAGCGCCTTGCCTCCGTGTGGCTTTTGTACCGACAGATCCATCCGATGCTCGACAAATACATGTCCGAATGGATGGCTGATTACTGCCTGATGTACAAAATCGAGGTGCCCGCCGTGTTGAGGGCGCATCTGCCGCGACTGTCGCTTTCGAGCACTGTCAAGGAGTTTTACGCAGATGCGATAATCAAATACTGTCCGTCGCGCTTCGGCGAATTTTGCCGCACGGCGCTGTCGGATCACAGCATTTCGAAAAGCCGCTACGCCTCGAAATACGAGCATTACGAGGAAAAGGTCTGCCGCGTGTTCGACAGAACCGTTGAGGAAAGACTGAAAACGGGAGGCGTATTTCCGAGTCGCCTGATGCGCCCCTCGTCGGTCACAAGAGCTGTTTTCTGCGGAGCGATATGTGCCTCGGACATAAAGAAGGAGCTCGAGCTAAAGATAACGAGCCCGCTTCGCTCGGCGGAGGCAAGGCGTATCGTAACGGAGCTTATGAAGGGCGCGGAGAATGCCGTTCGCGCGGGACTCGGAATTCGCGCGCGGCTCAATGCACCGAAGCTTGAGAGCGCTGCGGCGAACGAGGCGTCCGATGCGCGCGGGGAGAGGGAATACCTCGAGCTTTACGACGCGCCGTCGCGCGGGCTTTCGGCTGAGAACGCCGCGGAGCTTGAGCGAGTGTCGTGGCAGAACGCCGCACGGCTGACGGACAGCGCGGAGGAAATTGACCTGAACGCCGGTGAGCTGCCCGAGGGGGCCCTTGTCGGCGGCGACGGCGAATCGGACGGAGACTGCGGAGCGTGCGTAGATTTCGTAGGATGCAGCGAGAGCGGCGATAATGCCGACGGCGCAGAATGTAAAGCGCGCACAGAACACGAAAGGCTTCCGGAATGCACCGTGAGCGCAGAGACACCAGCCGCGGCGTTGTACAGCAATTTGTCGGGCGCGGCAGAGTCGGCGGGGCACATGTCCGAGCAGTCTGAGGAGGACTGCGAGGAATCGCTGAAGAGCCGCCTCGGCGCGCAGCTGTATTCACTCGTTCTGAGCGCGGCGTCCGGCGAGTCGTTTGCCGACGCGTGCCGCGCTGTCGGAATGTTCGCGGATGATGCGGCAAGTCGCATTAACGAGCACGCCGCCGACGTGATAGGAGACGTGCTTCTTGAAGCAAGCGGCACGGATTACAGCTTTGTCGAGGACTACAGAGAGCTGTTGTGAGAGGAGGAATTATGAATACCGAACGTATACCAAGGAGAATACTCGGCTCGCTGTTTTCGGCGCTGTCGGCAGGAGTCGTGCCGCGCGTCGGCGCGCCGTACATCGCTATCGGACGTGTGGACGAAATTGCCTCGCTGACCGAGCAGCTCATGCGAGTTGCCGACGGTGAGGGCGCGACAAGGTTCATTGTCGGACGCTACGGCTCGGGAAAGAGCTTTCTCATTCAGCTGCTGCGCGGCTATGCCGCAGAGCACGGCTTTGTCACTGCGGACTGCGACCTGTCACCCGAACGCCGCCTTGCGGGAGCGGGCGGGCTTGCGACGTACCGCGAGCTTATAAAGAATCTTTCGTGCAAGGCGGCACCCGACGGCGGGGCGCTGTCGGTAATTATCGGCAGATGGTATTCGTCCGTCTGCGAGAGGCTGACCTCTGCGGGACATCTTCCGACGGAGGAGGGCTTTGCAGCTCTTGTGACCGGCGAGATCGTGCGTGACGCAAGAAGCTTCGAGAGCGCGGTCGGCGGCTTTGACTTTGCACTTGTCGTAAGCGAATATTGCCGCGCCTACGGAGAGGGAAATGACGAGAGAATGTCCGCGTGCCTGCGCTGGCTTCGCGGAGAATATCCGAACCGCACGGAGGCGCGCCGCGCAACGGGGCTTCGCACGGTCTCGGTAATTGACGACTCAAACTGGTTTGAGCATATCAAGCTCATGTGCGCGCTCGTAAGGCACGTCGGCTACGCGGGGCTTTGCGTATTCATCGACGAGGGCGTCAATCTGTATAAGATCGTACACCGCGTCTCGCGCGAGGCGAATTACGAGAAGCTGCTTTCGATGTATAACGACACAATGCAGGGCAGAGCCGAGGGACTGATGCTCGTCTTCGGCGGCACGCCCGCGTTTCTTGAGGACACACGGCGCGGTCTGTTCAGCTACGAGGCGCTGAGAAGCCGACTTTGCGACAGCCGCTTTGCCGCCTCGGCGGACGCCTCGCTTCGCAATTTAACAGGTCCCGTGATACGCCTGCGCCGCCTGTCGGACAATGAGCTTTTGGCGCTTATGATGCGAATCACAACGCTTCACTCCTCCTTCCGCGCGTGGATGCCCACGGTCAGCGAGGAGCAGATGACGGAATTTCTTTCTTCCTCTCTGTCGCGCGCGGGAGCCGACGAGATGATAACGCCGCGAGAAATAATCAGAGATTACATCTCGCTGCTCGAGCTGCTTTTCCAAAATCCCGAAAAGAGCTTCGACGACATTTTCGCCGGCGAAAGACAAAGGCTCGCCTGCGACATGCAAAGCGCCGACACGACGTGTCGGGAGGACGACGCACCTCAGAGCGCCCGCGTTACCGCAGAGGATATAATATTTTGATCTTTACCGAGAAAGGAGTAAACGGTGGACGCTGCACGGATATTTAATTCCTACTCGCCCTTCATACGCGAGTTTATATATAAGCGCGGCTGGGACTCGCTGCACGAGCTACAGCTCGAGGCGGCGCGCGTAATATTTGAAACGGACGACGACCTGCTTCTTTGCTCGGGAACAGCCTCGGGAAAGACAGAGGCGGCGCTGTTTCCGATACTTTCCGACCTGTACGAGCGGCCGCCGTGCTCCTTCGGAGCGCTGTATATCGCGCCGCTGAAATCGCTTATCAACGACCAGTTCGAGAGAATAACTGAGCTGGTCGACTCGGCGGGAATTTCCGTTTGCCATTGGCACGGAGACGTCTCCGCCGCAGCCAAGTCGCGCGCGCTGAGGTCGCCGTCGGGAATACTTCAGATAACGCCCGAATCCCTCGAGGCGATGCTCATTCGCCGCCCGAGCGACATAGCGCGACTTTTCTCAGAGCTCCGATATGTTATAATTGACGAGCTCCACGTGCTGATGGGAGCCGACCGCGGCGGACAGATACTCTGCCAGCTCGCGCGAATAGCGCACGCGACCGGGCACGACGCGCGGCGCATCGGACTTTCGGCAACTGTCGGCGACAGCGCCGCGGCGGCAAGCTGGCTGTCGGGCGGCAGAGAGCGCCGCGTAGCCGTTCCCGTGTCGCCGAGCGGCGGCATGAGAATACGCCTCGGCGCGGAGCACTTCTTTATTCATTCAAAGGCTACGGACGCGGCAGCAGAGGACGCACACGCCGCCGAAAGGGCTTATTTCGCGCTGCAAGAGACCGAGTGCGAAAGGACGTCGGACGAAAGCGCACACTTTAAGACAAATGCCGAAAGTGTCGCGGAGCTCACGGCAGCGCAGGCGGAATATTCGACCGACGGGCGCGGCGTGCCGAATGCTTCGCTCGAGGACGACGGGGACAACGCCTACCGCACCGACGAGGGCTTTGAATACGTGTACGACTGCGTGCGCGGCAGAAAGGCTCTTGTCTTCTCGAATTCACGCGAGGAGACCGAGTACGTGACCGCGACACTCCGTCAGATAGCCTCACGGCGCGGCGAGGAGGATAGCTTTCTCATACACCACGGCAATCTGTCAGCCTCGCTTCGCGAGGAGGCGGAGGCTCGCCTTCGCGACGACGAAACACGCGCGCTTGCGGTTTGCGCCACGGTAACGCTCGAGCTCGGCGTCGATATCGGCAGACTCGAGCGCGTCGTGCAGATAGGTGCGCCGAACACGGTCTCGTCGTTTCTGCAAAGACTCGGACGCTCGGGCAGACGCGGCGACGCGCCCGAGATGATGATGGTATTCCGCGAGGAGGAGCCGCTTTCGGGAGCCGCGCTCCCCGCTCTCATCCCGTGGGAGCTGCTTCGCGGAATTGCCGTGATACAGCTGTATATCGAGGAGCGCTTTATCGAACCGCCGTCACGCATGCGCTGCCCGTACAGCCTCATGTTCCAGCAGATACTTTCGCTCCTGTGCGCGGAGGGGGCAATGCTCCCTCCGCGCCTTGCCGAGAGACTGTACTCGCTCCCGCCGTTCGCAGATGTGCCGCGCGAGGACTGCAAGGCACTGCTTGTCGATATGATAAATAACGACTTCGTCGAGCTGACGGAGGACGGCGAGCTCCTTGTCGGACTTCGCGGCGAGCGCCTGACGGACTCGTTCAAGTTTTTTGCCGTGTTCAAGGACACGGAGGACTTTACGGTTCGCTCGGGCTCGGAGGAGATAGGCACGATAAGCACAGCCCCGCCGGTCGGCGACCGTTTCGCGCTTGCGGGACGCGTGTGGGAGGTCGAGGAATGCGACCTTGCGCGTCGAATAGTTTACGCGCACCGCGTTAAGGGGAAAATGCAGATCTCGTGGCCGGGCGACAGCGGCGAGATACACACGCGAGTTCTCGAGCGAATGCGATGCGTGCTGTGCGAGGACACGGAGTACCCGTATCTTAAGGAAAACGCACGAAAACGGCTCGCCTCGGCGCGCCGCGTTGCAAGAAGCACCGGCATGACGCGGAATAATCTTCTGCCTCTCGGTGGGGACAGTATGGTGTATTTTCCCTGGCTCGGCACGCGAGGCATGAGAGCGGCGCGCCGCTTCTTCAGGAGCCGTGCGGGAGAGCTCGGAATATCGTCCGTCGAGGCAGAGCAGTGCTACATAACCTTCCGCCGCGAGGGCACAAGCGCCGCGCGCCTTACGGAGAGCCTTGCAGCGGCAGCGGCTGACGGAATTGATGCGTATTCGCTGCTCGGAGCGGCTGAGTCGCCCGCATATAATAAATACGACGCATATATCCCGCGCGAGCTGCTGCACAGGGCTTATGTCGAGGACAGACTTTCCGAGACCGAGCTCGAGCACGCCCTGCTTCGCGATTTCGGGAAAAAAGAATAAAATCAGCTTCCGCCGCTCGGCGGAGAAACGGAGATGGCTATGAGCATAAACGAAATACTTGCCGAGGAGCTCGGCGTCAGAGTAAAGCAGGTCGACGCTGCGGTAGAGCTGCTTGACGGCGGAAATACGGTTCCGTTTATTTCGCGATACCGCAAGGAGGTAACGGGCGGACTCGACGACGACATCCTCCGCCGCCTGTCGGAGAGACTTCAGTACCTTCGCTCCCTCGAGGAAAAGCGCGGGGACATAAAGAAGCTCATCGACGCGCAGGGAAAGCTGACCGAAGAGCTTGTCGAGGCAATTTCAGCCGCCGAGACCGTTACGGAGCTTGACGACCTTTACCGTCCCTTCAGACCGAAAAGGCGCACCCGCGCCTCCGTCGCACGCGAGCGCGGACTCGAGGGACTTGCCGCACTTATTACCGAGCAGAGGACGGATACCGATATTTCGGCAGCTGCCGAGCAATACATTAACGCCGAGCTCGGCGTGGAAAGCGCGGATGCTGCCGTCGCGGGCGCGTGCGACATTATCGCTTAGGAAATATCGGACAACGCGGACTTCAGACGCGTTATCCGCTCGATGACGCGCACCCGCGGCACGATAGAGTCAAAGAAAATAGCCGACGGCGCGACCTACGAGCAGTATTACGAATACAGCGAGCCGCTGTCGAAGATACCGCCGCACAGAATTCTCGCGCTGAACCGCGCCGAGAAGGAGGGCGTGCTGAAGGTGTCGGTGCTGCCGCCGAGGGAGAATATCCTCTCGTACCTTGAGGGCGCACTCATTACAAATTCCGCGAGCCCCGCAGCTGCGCTCCTCCGTGCAACGGTCGAGGACAGCTACGACAGACTCATCTGCGCCTCGGTGGAGCGTGAGCTGCGCTCGGAGCTGTTCGACGCGGCATCGGAGTCGGCAATAGCGCTTTTTTCAAAGAATCTCCGTGGGCTCCTCATGCAGGCGCCGCTCAAGGGAAAGACCGTGCTCGGCTACGACCCTGGCTACAGAACCGGCTGTAAGCTTGCCGTCGTCAGCCCGACGGGAAGCGTGCTCGACACGGCTGTCATCTACCCGACAAAGCCGCACGAAAGGCTTGCGGAGTCGCGCCGCACCGTCGAGCGACTTATTAAGAAACACGGCGTCGACGTTGTCGCCATCGGCAACGGCACGGCATCCGGCGAGAGCGAAATGTTTATCGCAGAGCTGCTCGGCGACATGAAGTGCGACACGAAATATGTCATCGTCTCGGAGGCGGGAGCGTCCGTGTACTCCGCGTCGAAGACGGGCGCCGAGGAATTTCCCGATTTCGACGTAACGCAGCGAAGCGCGGTGTCGATAGCGCGCCGACTTCAGGACCCGCTCGCGGAGCTTGTCAAGATCGACCCGAAGTCCATCGGAGTCGGACAGTATCAGCACGACATGAAGGAGGCACGCCTTAACGAAGCGCTCGGCGGCGTCGTCGAAAGCTGCGTAAACTCGGTCGGCGTCGATCTCAACACAGCGTCCTACTCGCTGCTGTCGTACATTGCCGGCATAAATATCACAAGCGCCAAGAATATCGTAAAATACCGCGACGCCAACGGCGCCTTCACGACGCGCGAGGGCGTGCTGCGTGTGCCGCGCTTCGGAGCGAAGGCCTACGAGCAGGCGGCGGGATTTTTGCGCGTTGCCGATTCGAGCGAGGTGCTTGACAATACGGGCGTCCACCCCGAGTCCTACGGCACGGCACGTGCGCTTCTCGAGCACTTCGGCTACACCGAGGAGGACGTGCGCGAGGGCAGGCTTTCAAAGCTCGACGAGAGGGTAAAGAAGGAGGGCGCCTCGCGAATTGCCGAAGAGCTCGGCTGCGGAGTCCCGACTCTCAATGATATCGTCGGCGAGCTGATGAAGCCGGGGCGCGATGTACGCGACGCACTTCCGCCCGTGCAGCTCAAGGAGCGCGTGCTTACCGTCGACGAGCTGACGGAGGGAATGGAGCTTTCCGGAGTTGTCCGCAATGTCATCGACTTCGGCGCATTTGTCGACATCGGAGTGCATCAGGACGGACTTGTCCACATCTCGCAGATATCGGATAAATTCATAAAGCACCCCTCCGAGGTGCTCTCCGTCGGAATGAACGTCAAGGTTCGTGTGCTGAGCGTAGACCGCGCACGCGGCAGGATCAGCCTTACAATGAAGAAAAAGTAAAAAAAGCACGCCGTGCCTCAAAAAAGAGGCACGGCGTTTTTCGTTATCGGAAAGGCTGCGTGAAGGTGCCGAAAGCGGCAGGTGGAATGGCTCAGCGGCACAGGAATATTCCCGTGATGCCGAATATCTCGTCACCGTCGGCAGGCGCGTCGAGCGTCAGACGTGCTTTGTGGTGACACGACTCAAGACACGGCGCGAAGAGAGCGTTCTGAATTCGGTGAAAGGAGCGGAGCGCGTGATCCCAGCTTCGCACGCGAACAGGCTCTGCGCCGTCTATCGACACTATCGCGTCGCAGCTGATATAGCCGCCGACCCACGTAAAGCCGAGGCAGCTGCCGTCGAACTCGAATTCAAGCGATGCTGTGCGGCTGCCGGTCGCAAGATACTTCGGGAAGCGCTCGTCGCTCGGTGCGTCCTTCAGCTCAAAGCCGTCGGAGGAGCGGATGTCAAGCTCGGTCACGGGAACAAGCTTTGCACCCTCGCGAATGCCCGCGCATTCGGGTGCAGGCAGCGCGTGCGGCACGACGGCGTCGGGAATGTCGCCCGAGAGCAGCGTGTCAAGGTGTGAAATGATGCAGTCAGCCATTGCGCGGTAGCCGCGGTCGTTCGGGTGGAGCGTGTCGGGAATGAAGTCTGTGATCCTCGAGCCGGAGCTGCGAATTGCCGCGTGAAGCGCCGCGCCCTGGTCGATCGTGTATATATTATAGTGATGCGCGACGGTGAGCTGTGCGCTGCGGGAATCGAATTCGCGTCCCGCCTCAATATTTCCGATAAGCTCCTCCGAGGTGGAGAAAAGCATGATAATATCGGTGGCACGGTCGGCGAGAAGAAGCTTTCTGACTATCGTCTCGGTCTGTGCGCGAATGCTGTCGTAGCAGTCGCCGTAGTCATTGACCGCGAATTCAATAAAGACAAGGTCGGGGCGGTGCGGCAAAAGATCGGGCATCATGCGGAACATTCCGTAGGAGGTTCCCGTGCCGCCGATGGCGGCGTGAATTTCCGTAATGTCGCAATCCGGGTATTTGTCCTTCAGATATTGCGTGATAATGGCGCGGTAGCAGGTTTTATTTTGATCGGACGAGCCGGCACCGGCGGTGATAGAGCCTCCGAAATAGCCGACGCGAAGGCTTTTTTCGTGCTTTAGCTTATAAAGAGTGTTGTTCAGCATTGTAATTCTCCGTTAAATATGATTCTCGGACGGCAAAGCGTCGCGAAGCTTTCTCATGTATTCCTTAGGTGAGCAGCCGACAATTCGCTTGAAGGTCTTGTAAAAGCCCGAGCTGCTTGTAAAGCCGCTGTCGTATGCTGCCTCGATGACGCTGCAATCGGTGTCTGATAGCAGGCGAACGGTCTTCTCGACGCGGCGGTGAAGTATGTATTCGTTGATGGTCATTCCCGTGTGGCGGCGAAATACCTTGTAGAGCTGGCTGCGGCTCATGTGTGCGCACGCGACAAGCTCCTCGACGGCAATGTCACTCGAGAGCGAGTCGTCAATGAAGCGTAGCACCTCAGCCATTTCCGCCGCGTGCTCGCCGGACTGTCTTTCGTGAATGCCGAGGGTATGGGAGGCGGATAGCTCCGCGTCCGTGATACCCAGCGCACGGACAAGCGATGACAGGGCGCACAGCGTCAGCCCGCGAAGAACGTCCGCGCGACATGTCTGCGAGCGCTCGCCTTCTGCCTTCAGCGCTGCGATGCAATCGAAAAAGCTGTCTGAGCGTGGAGCACGGAGACAGGTGTTTTCGCTTGTCGGCTCGAGCGAAAATATTCCGCAGCACGTGCCGACGGCGGAAAATTCATACAGCTCGCACCGGGCGTCCGTGTGTCCTGCCGCGCGAAGGCGCGTCTCGCCCGCCTCACGAAGGATGAGCACGTCGTGCGGCGCGGCGCGGCAGACAAGCTGTCCGCATGACGCTTTGACCGACATTTCAAGCTCCCCCTCAAGCACGGTCAAGACCGCAGAGCGCGACGGCGAGGCGACGGCGCTGTCGCATTTCGGAAAATATACATTTTTGCAGACAAATACCTCCCGATGCCCGATAAGCTCGGAGCTCACGGCGCGTCCCTCCCTTCCGTCAGCTGTTGTTACATATATTATACCATACTTTGCCGCCGCGGAGAATACGTTTTTTCGTTTGTGCGCGTATTTTCGGCGTAGAAAGGCGAATTTTTCGTGCATGCGCGGATGTAAATTCAAGAATGATACAAAAGTGGATATTAATAGTACGAAAGTAGAGGAAGCGCACGCCATACGAAGGTACAATATAATTGTATCGTTATGCCCGTTTGTTGAAGCGGCGTAGCGCAGACAAGCCGCGCGATGCGGCGGAACGGAGAATATTATGTCTTTTATCAATGAGGCACCGAAGCAGGTGCCGGTAATTTATGAAGCTGACGTTTGCGTTATCGGCGGCTCCTGCACGGGAGTTTTCGCTGCTGTGCGTGCCGCACGTCTTGGCGCGCGCGTTGTTATCGTCGAGTGCCAGAACAGCTTCGGCGGCGTTGCAACTAACGGACTCGTATGCGTTTGGCACACCTTTAATTCGACTGACGAAAAGCAGCAGGTCATCGCGGGACTGAGCGAAGAGGTAATATCGCGCTTTGACAGCGTTGATCATATCATCGGAAATGCGGGCTCGCATTTCTTCAACCCCACAGAGCTCAAGTGCGAGCTTGACCGCCTTCTTACCGAGGAGAAGGTCAAGATGTACCTGCACACCTATTATGCGGGCATCTCCTGCGACGGCGATACCATCGACGCGGTGTTTGTTGAGAACAAGGACGGACGCGGAGCTATCAAGGCGAAGTTCTTCATTGACGCGACGGGAGACGGAGATCTCTGCCGCGACCTCGGCATCGAGAGATTCGAGAACCCGAAGATGCAGCCGCCGTCCTACGTATTCCTCATGCAGGGAGACGACGAGTATGTAAAGCGTTATGTTGATAACGAGGGCTCCGACCCCGTAACGCACCTTATGAATCTCCACGTTGACGAGCTCGGCATCGAGCGCGACTGGGGCTGGGCGACGCCTATTCCCGGCATCAACAATATGAAGATGCGTGCGAACACGCATGTATTCGGCGGAAATTGCGCCAAGGCGGACGACCTGACAAATGCAGAGCTTGTCGGACGTCATAAGATGAGAAAGATACGCGATCTGCTCCGTAAGTACGGCGATCCGAACGAGACATATTCTCTCGTTGCCGATTGCTCGTACATCGGAGTTCGCGATACCTATCACTACAAGACGAAGCTGCAGGCTGACAGCATGGAGCTCCTTATGGGTCACGACTACGACGACTGTATCCTCCGCGGTACATATAATGTCGACGCACACGACTCAAAGGACGGTATCTCCTTCATGCAGCTTGACGGAACGCTTATTGTCGAGGATACCTACGGCAATATCCGCCGCAGCAACTGGAGAGCGGAGCGCGGTCTTCCCACGGACGGTCCGATGCCTACCTTCTACCGTCTGCCCTTCCGAGTTCTCGTCGGCGAGCGCTACACGAACTTCATTGCAGCGGGACGTATGATCAACGCAGAGCCCTCCGCCTTCGGCGCGCTTCGCGTAATGGTCAACCTTAACCAGATCGGTGAGGCGTCCGGCGTTGCGGCAGCCCTTGCGGTCGAGCAGGGCAAGAGCATTCAGCAGCTCGATCCCGTTGAGGTCGCACGTAAGCTGTCCGCAGGCGGAAGCGCTAACCTCGGCTAAAGCTGAATAAAAGAGTGAGAGCGCATTCGTCGCTTACCTAAAAAGCGCCCACAGCCTGAAGGCTGTGGGCGCTTTGCTGCCGTTTTTGCTGATTTCAGCGGGACGCGAGGTATTTTTTCTCTACCTCATGATATACCTCGTCGGAAATATCGGGAGTGCCTCCGACCGATGTGGGCAGAAGCATGTCTCCTGCCTTCTCGGGAGTCACGCAATGAGTGTCATTTCTCCACTTCTCGCGCTCCTCGGGGAGTCGGAGATTCGGGATCTCCATCGGAATGCCGCCTGCGAGTATCGAGCGGTATGCAAACATTCCGGGCAGGAACATGTCAAGCGCCTCGTATACGTCGATGACGTCTGCGTTTTCGTCGCCGAGGATGCGCTCGGTGAAATTATACATTGAATAAAAGTCTGAGCTTCCGTGACCGAACTCGTGAGAGAGGTCGTCCTGCGGTCTCTCGGGCAGATAGGTCTCGTACTTTTCGCTGTCGCAGTTTGCATCCTCCTCGTCGCGAAGCACGTAAACTCTTCCCGTGCCGTCGCAGCGTGCGTCCTCGCGTGCGCTCTCGATGCGGCCGAGGCTTCCGTAGATCGTGTACCAGATCGAATTCTTGTAAAGGTCGCCGTGGATGCTCTTGACGATACCGCCGTTCTCGAGCGTTACCATCTCAATGCCGAACAGACCTCCCTTTGCACCGTTTCTGCGCTTTCTGTCGACCTTTGTGCTCTCAAAGCCCGTAACGCTGACGGGGCGGAGTCCGGTTATATGAATGATCGGACCGAGGGAGTGCGTGCAGTAGAAGGTGGAATACATATTGTTGCGCCAGTGGTCGCGTTCGCCGTAGGTGATGTCCGGCCAGATGGGCTCGCAGTTGTGGATGTACTCGCCCTCGCCGTACTCGAACTCACCGATGCGACCCTTGAGGTAAAGGCGTCTCATCTCTGCGGTCGCGCGCATGTAGCAGTAATTTTCGCCATACGCGTAGATCTTTCCGGTCTTTTCGACCGTTTCGATAAGCTCGACTGCTTCCTTCAGCGTCTCGACGGGAAGCACCTCCGAGAATACGTGGAAGCCCGCGTTCATCGCGCGGATGGCGAAGGGCGCGTGGTCGTTCGCAAAGTTTGCAAGAACAACGGCGTCCATATCGTGCTTCAGAAACTCATCGAACGAGTCGTAGAAGGTCACGCCGTCGTTCGGGTATTTTTGACGCTGCTTTTCAAGCGCCTCGGGACAGTTGTCGCATATCGCGACGAGCTCTGAGTTGTTTGCTTTTTTGCAATAATTAATGAGATCCGCTCCGCGCCGTGCTCCGACGACGCCGATTCTTACTTTTTTCATGCTGTGATACCTCCGTGGGAATTTTAGCTTGTTTATTTTTTGCGCAGTGCTGCGCTGAAGTACGTGCTGTGCCGAAGAATTCAACATTTTCTGTTGAAAACTTTGCCGGGCTCACTTGCGTCTTTTTTTCTTTACCGAGTAGCCGAAGGAGCCTATCTTTTTGCCGAGTGCGAAGTACGAGCCGTGCGCGTAAGCCGCAAGGGCGCATTTTTCGATGTGAAGCTTGCCGCGCTCGTCGATATATCTCTCGTCGACGTCGACGGCGACTATGTCCGCCATGAACATGTCGTGGCTGCCGAGGGGAATTATGTCCGAGACCCTGCATTCGAGCGATATGGGGCTCTCGGCGACCGTCGGGCAGGCGACCTCGAAGGCCTTCTCGCGCGTCAGGTGGCAAAATTCGAACTTGTCAATGTCGCGCCCGCTTCTCACGCCGCATATGTCTATCGAGCGGATGATGTGCGACGAGGGGAGATTGATAACGAACTCGCCGGTCTTTTTTACGATGTCGTAGGAATAACGCTCGGGTCTGAGCGAGATGTATGTCTTCGGTGGGTCTGAGCAGAGAATTCCCGTCCATGCGACGGTAATAAGATTGTCGCGCTCCCCGTCGCCGACCGATACAAGCGCCGGGGGCAGGGGAGCGGTCAGCGTGCCGCCCTTCCATTTTTGCTTTGCCATGCCTTGGAGATCCTTTCATTACCAAAATTTGCGGAGACAAGTCTCCGCAAATCCGAATATCAATATGTGGGGTCGTCGAGTCGCCAGCCCTCGGGCGTGTACTCGAGAGTGAAGCTTTCCTCGCCCGCGGGCACGCCGTCGACAAAGGAGTCGAGCGTGACTATCGCCTTCCTGCGATAGGTTTTCGTGACGCGAATATTCGAGGTGTCGTATGTGCGGTTCAGTGTGATGCACTCGTCGGGCTCGACATAGCGAACGATGAGCTCCCCCTCGTAGGTGAGGTATCTGGCGGGTATCTGAACAAGCTCGGATACCGTGTCCTCCCTGCCGAAGTCAATCTGCTGACCGATAAAAGCTTTTTCAAAGAGAAAGGAGCAGTAGTCCTCCGTGTAGACCTTCAGCGCCGCCTCGCGTATTTCGGCATCGCTCTTATACGGGCTGTCCTCCGAGAGAGCGGCATATCTGTCGCCCATGAGCTCGTCTGCGCTCTCTTCGTCATAGCCGATGGTAGGCAGACCGTCGCCGAAGAATACGGTGTTTATCTCGTAGGACGCCTCGATAAGCTCTGCCGCAGCGGCGGGGAGCGCATCAACGTCGTAGCTCGGCATGCAGCCGTACATTACGCCGATCACACCGAATATCAGGGCGGCAGCCGCAGCGCACGCGATGATAACCGGGCGTCGGTCAAGCGATGCCTTGCCGTTCTTTTTCTTGTCGTTCATAGCGCCGGGGTGCGGGATCAATAGAGAATGCCGCGGCGGCGTCTGTTGTAGTCGGAGCGCGGGTTGATTATCTCACGCCAGTCAAGGTCGCCTCTCTCGAGCGAGCAGATGAGCACCTCGGCAGTCGCGATATTCGTCGCAACGGGCACGTTGTGAACGTCGCACATGCGGAGAAGGTTATAATCCGCCTCGCGGATCGCGGGGTCATTGATGGGAGCCGTGCTGCGGAAATACAAAAGCACGTCTATTTCGTTATAGGAGATTTTTGAGGTGATCTGCTGCTGACCGCCGTGCTCGCCGGCAAGGAGCTTTTCGATCTCGAGACCCGTAGCCTCAGACACATACTTTCCTGTCGTGCTCGTCGCACAGATGTTGTGCTTGGAGAGGATTCCGCAGTACGCGATGCAGAATTGCGTCATAAGTTCCTTTTTCGTATCGTCTGCGATGAGAGCTATGTCCATGTTTTTGTATGTCCTTTCGTATTGTTGTATTACTACAGAATTGCTCTGCGGCGTTCTTTTTTCATTCCGTGGAAAAGCGGGGTCTGCACGCCCTGTATTCTGCGTGCGATGTTTGCCGCGGCAAGCGTGACCGGTGAACGGCGTCCGGCGCGCTCGCCTGCGTCCTGTGCGGCGGGGAGAGCGGCATCTGTCGGTATAACGCCGATGCACCCGACGGCACAGCCGTCTATCATATCGAGAATGCCCGCACGCTTGGAGCGTCGTGCCGCCTCGGTATCGAAATTATTTATAAGCAGTCGCACACGTGAGACCGTCTCGCCCTCAAGCAGGCGTGCGGCTGACTCCTCGGCTGCGCGGAGAGCCGTGCGGCTCTGCTCCGAGACCACTATCGCAAGCTCGGCAAAGCCGTCGGCGATAATTGCGGGTATCCGGCTGTCGGCACCCGTGTCGCAAAGCACGTAATCGGCGCCCGACTCGACGCTGATGCGCTCGAGATATTCGGGAATGCACTCGTAAAGACTGTCGCCCGATTCGAAATCGCGCTCGCTCGGAGCGGGGCACAGCTTCAGAAAGCCGTCTCCCGTGCGTGAGGAGCTCGGCTTTGTCGGAATGTCGACAAGCAGCGAGTCTGTGGAGCACAGCCCCTTCATGTAATCGCCGAGATTGAATATCACCCTGTCCTCCGCACCGAGCATCAGATCGAGACTGCGCGAGCGGAAATCGAGATCTGCTATGACCGTTTTGTACCCGTCGGCGGCAAGCGCGCAGGCGACCGCGCAGGCTGCGCTCGACTTTCCGACGCCGCCCTTGAGGGAGGAAAACAGTATTTTTCCGTTAAGCATCATGCCAAAAAGCCTCCCTGCGGAATCTGTTGGGTCAAAAATACTAAAATTTCAATACTATGCTCCTCAATTATATCATTAATTCATACACTGTGTCAAGAGGATATGCAATTTTGCCTTTAATTATTTTGAAAAATTCGGGCGGTGCCGATGAGGGGCTGCGGCGCGGAACTTATCGGGCGTCCCCACACAATCTTCCCCCTATCCCTTGCAATAGTGTGCGAAATGTGGTAGAATAACATAAAGCAAATCTTTATTATCCGAAAGGAACAGTAAAAATGAGAAAAGTTAAAGTCGGTGTTGTCGGCTGCGGCGGTATCTGCCGCGGAACCTACATGGACAACATGATGTACAAGTTCAACGTTATCGACGTCGTCGCAGTCTGCGACCTTATCGATTCCCGCGCACAGTACATGGTTGACAAGTACGGCGTAAAGAAGATGTCCTTCGAGGAAATGCTCGCGGACGACGAGATCGAGGTCATCGTTAACCTTACGTACCCCGAGTCTCACTTTGAGATCTCCTCCCGCGCTCTTGCAGCAGGCAAGCACGTTTACTGCGAGAAGATGATGGCTCCCACCTTCGAGGAGGCTAAGGAGCTTGCACGCCTTGCAGAGGAGAATCACGTGCTCTTCACCACAGCGCCCGATACCTTCCTCGGCGCATGGGAGCAGTCCGCACGTAAGTACCTTGACGACGGTGTCATCGGCAAGCCCGTTACCATCCACGCTCAGGTAACCTCTCACTACGAGCCCGAGACCCCCTTCTTCGACCTCAAGCCCAGATATTTCTTCTTCCCGCTCCACTACGGCGGAGGCTTCCCGTTCGACCTTGGCGGCTATTACATCCATGAGATGATCAACCTCCTCGGCTCCGTTAAGAGAGTAACCGGCTTCGGCGGTAACATCAATCCTCACCGCACCTACACGAACCCCAAGCATCCGAAGTACAAGGAGACCTTCGAGGTAAACACTCCCACAACTCTCATGGCTGCTCTCGAATTCGAGAACGGCGTTGTCGGAACCTTCCACATCTCCTCCGACTCTCAGGGAACACAGGCATTCCAGATCACCGGTACCGACGGTGTATTCAACCTTGCTGACCCCAACAGCTTCAGAGGCACCATCAGCGTAGTTCGCAACGGCGCCGCTCCCACACACGAGGATATTCTCCCCGGTCTTACACCCAAGTCCGAGGTGGTTCGCCTCGATGTTGACGACGAGTGCGACGACCAGAGACTCGGCGAGGGCATTCCCTCCCATGAGGTCAACCTCCCGCTTCTCCACGGCTTCTACTCCTCCTGCCGCGGCGTCGGCCTTGCGGATATGTGCTACGCGCTTATCAACGGTCGCCGTCCGAGATGCCACTACGACATCGGACTTCACGCAATTGAGGTCATCCACGGTATTCAGGAGTCCTGCACCTCCGGCAAGATCTACGAGATGACAACACGCTGCGAGCGTCCCGCGCCGATCCGCACCAGCGCTCTTTCCGAGACCGCTCAGGAAGCGACCCTCGACGACTGATTTTTACGAGAATAAAGACAAAAGGCTGTCACCCGTAAGGGCGGCAGCCTTTTGCCTAAAAGAAAGGAACAAAAAGAAGAAATCTGTCATATTAAATGCACCGCTGCGCGGCGCTTTTTTACTTTGTACCTATATAATAGCATGCGTGGGACGCTTTGTCAAGAGGAAATATCGGCTTTTTGCACATTTTTTTCGCGCCTTGAGGAAAATAAACCCTGCCGCGGGAAACACAAAGGGCTGTCCGACACCGAACAGCCCCTCGCGTAAAAAGGAGAAAATGAAGAAAAAACATTGCACGCTCCGCCACCGTAAGCTGTTAACGGCGTGCCGACGTCGGCAGAACGATGCTGACTTATATTAATGCGCCGAGCGCTGCTGTCGCAGTCGGCTGTGATGCATGTAACAAAAGCGTCTCAAGGTGTGCGTCCGGTCAAAGCATATTTGTGCCAAATGCGCCATTCGGACGGCTCTGTGTAACGTTTACACATATATAATAACACATAGCTTGCGACATGTCAATAGAAAATTTCCGTTTTTTAGAATTTTTTTGAGTCGGCGCCCCTTTGCGGCACGCGCGACTCGAGCAGACGCGGAATATTTCGTCCGTCTGATGAAAAAACTAAGGCGCGAGAGCAGCGCACAGTGGCGTAATCTATTGAAAATTACGTCGGAATGTGGTATACTGAATATATGATGAAATATTGTACCCTCACGGCGCCCAGGCGCGTGCGGATATTGAAAGGACAGAACGATAAATATGCCGAAATACAGAAGAAACCGTATCAACGACGCCGTCGCGCACGAGCTCACCGAGATAATCCGAGATGTCAAGGACCCTCGCGTCTCGGGAGCCTTTGTAACCGTGACCGGAGCCGACGTTACGGCAGATCTTAAATATGCGAAGATATTCTACTCCGTCATCGGAGAGTGCGACGAGAAGGAGCTCTCGCGCGGGCTTCGCAGTGCAATGCCCTATATGAGACGCGAGCTGGCGCACAGGCTCGACCTTAGAATGACGCCGGAGCTTTCCTTCGTTCGCGACACGGGAACACGCCACGGCGCGGACATCGCGCAGCTGCTCCACGAGATCGCCGAAAAGCGCGTCGAGAGCGAGAGCGCAGAGGAAGACAATGCTGCGGAGGATGAAAATTGAGCACGGCAAAGCTGACCCTTGAAGCGCTCGCCGACCGCTTTGCCGCGGCGCGCCGCCTTATGATAATTTGTCATACGGGTCCCGACGGAGACGCCGTCGGAAGCTCGACGGCAGCGGCATGCCTTGCATGTGCGCTCGGGATAGACGCCGTGTGTGTCGCGCCCGACAAAATAGCCGAGCGACTTCGCTTTATTTACCCCGACGGGCTCTTTCGCGAGTATTCCGAGGAGCTTGCCGACTCGTGTGACGTCATAATGACCGTTGACACGGCGTCCGTGTCTCAGCTCGGCTCTCTTTCGCACCTTGCCGAGGAGGGCCGGATAGCCTTCATGATAGACCACCACGGCACCGGGGAGCCTTACTGCGACGCTTACGTCGACAGTACCGCCTCCGCAGCGGGTGAGATAATATTCTCGCTTTACGAGCTTTTCCTCGAGAGAGGAGAGGTCGGCTGCCTGCCGGAGCTGTGCCGCGCGGTATATGCGGCGATAGCCTCGGACACCGGAAGCTTCAAGTTTTCAAACGTCACGCCGAAGACTCACCTTATCGCCGCGCGCATTCACGAGTGCGTCGGTGCGGCGACGGACGGCGGAATGAGCATAGAGGAGCTGTCGCGTTGCCTTTTCGGCAGACGCACGCTGAATGACATAAGGGCGCAGGGACTGGCGATAGAGCGCCTTGAGACCTTTGCCGACGGACAGCTCGGCGCAGTTCTGCTGTGTGCCGAGGACTACCTCTCGCGCGGACTCGAGGAGTCGGATGTTTCAAATTCCGTCGAGACTCCGCGAAGCCTTGCGGGAGTGCGCCTTGCCTTCGCGATACGTCAAAAGGCGGACGCGCGAGACACCTTCAAGGTGTCCTGCCGCTCGAATTGCGACATTGACGTCGCGCAGCTGTGCGCTCGCTACGGCGGAGGCGGACATGCGCGTGCCGCGGGCTGCACCCTGCATGCGTCGTCACCGCGCGAGGCGTATGAGGAAATTATAGCCTGCATGACGCGCGAGCTCGGGAGGGCATGAGCCTTGGCAAGAAAAAAGGAAAGCGCCGTAAGCGGCGTAATAGTAATAGATAAGCATGAGGGAGTCACATCGTTTCGCATAATCTCGATAATGCGGCGTCTGTTCGACACCACGCAGGTCGGACACACGGGAACGCTCGATCCGATGGCAACGGGAGTGCTCCCTGTGCTCGTAGGACGCGCGGTGAAGGCGTCGGATTATATTATGGCAAGCGACAAGTGCTACACAGCGGAGCTGAAGCTCGGCATCGAGACCGATACGGAGGACACGACGGGTGAGGTTCTTCGCCGCTGCGATAAGCTGCCGAGCGAGGAGGAATTCCGCGCCGCGGCGGCAGACTTTGTCGGCGAGATATCTCAGGTGCCGCCGATGTACTCGGCAATTAAGATAGACGGGCGCAAGCTTGTCGACATCGCCCGAGAGGGCGGAGTCGTGGAGCGCGAGGCGAGACGTGTGACGGTGCATTCGATAGACATCGAGCGTCTGTCGGAGGACACCTATCGCCTTCACGTGCGCTGCTCGAAGGGGACGTATATCCGCACGCTGTGCGCCGATATCGGACGCCGACTCGGCTGCGGCGCTGCAATGTCCGCGCTTCGCCGCACGGAGAGCGGAGGCTTTACGCTTGCGGACGCGTACACGACGGAGCAGCTTGAAAATATGACGCTCGAGGAGAGACAGGCGCTCGTCGTGCCTACCGAAAGGCTCTTTTGTCACCTTGGCGAGTGCGAGCTGTCCGACTTCTACGCGAAGCTGTTTATCGCGGGAGCGCCGCTATATCAAAAAAAGCTGCGGCACAGCTATTCGGACGGCGAGCTGCTTCGCGTGACCTGCCGCGGAAGCTTTCTCGGTCTCGGACGTGCGGGCAGACTGTCGCAGACTGACGACACGCCCGTGCTTAAGGCGGAAAAACTCTTCCGACTTTCGCTTTAACACACGGCTTACAATATCGAACGAAAGGAACGCTCGACGGACTGCCGTCGGCGCAAGGATACAAATATGCTTCGGATAATGCATGCGGCTGACATACATCTCGACACTCCGTTCTCGGGCATCGATTCGTCTCAGGCGGAGGTACGCAGAAACGAGCTTCGCGCCGCATTCACCTCGATGCTGCATTACGTAAAGTGCGAAAAGCTCGATATGCTGCTCATAGCGGGAGACCTTTTCGACTCGCATTACGTCACGCGCGAAACGCTGGCGCTTATCAAGCGTGAGTTCGAGCAGGTAAAATGCCCGATAGTCATAAGCCCCGGAAACCACGACCCGGCATTCGACGGAAGCGTGTGGAAGCGGGAGGGGATATTCCCGAAGAACGTCCACATTTTTACGAAGGACACCGAGCTTTGCAGATTCGACTTTCCCGAGCTCGGCGCACGTGTATGGGGCTGGGCGTTTGCCTGCGGGGATAAATACACGACTCCCCTCGGCGACCACCGTGCCGACGAGGACGGCGGAGAGGGCATGGTGAATTTACTGTGCGTACACGGAGACCTGAGCCCTTCCGCCAAGGATACCTGCCCGCTGACCGTGCCGCTGCTTGAGCGCTTTGGCGCGGATTACACGGCGCTCGGGCATATACACAACCCTCGCGAATATACACCGCGAATTGCCTACAGCGGCTGCCTTGAGAGTCGTGCCTTCGACGAGCTCGGCATCAAGGGCGCGCTCGAGGTCACGATAGACGGTGACAAAATATCGAAAAAGAAGCTGCGTTTTTCGAAGCGCAGATACGAGATCGGGGAGCTCGACGTTTACGGTGCCTCGTCAAACACACAGCTTGCGGAAAAAATACGCGACTACATCGCCGAAAAGCGCTACGGCGACGACACGCTGCTGCGCCTTACGCTGCACGGCGCGGTCTCGCCGGAATTCACGGTGAACGTGAAGGCTCTCGAGGCGTGCTCCGACAGAATATTCGTGCTCAAGCTGATAGACGCTACAACGCCGATGCTTGACGCCGAGACGCTGCGGCGCGACCCGACGCTTCGCGGAGAATTTTACCGCGTGCTCGAGGGGGCGCTGAATTCCGAGGACGCCGCGGAGCGTGCGCGCGCCGAGGCGGCGCTCAGAGTCGGACTTGCCGCGATAGCGGGAGAGAATATACCCTGAGCCACCTGAGAAGAGAGGATGCTACATAATGTACATTAAAGAATTGCATATCAGCGCCTTCGGCCCGCTGAAGGATCGCGTGCTCACCTTTGATCGCGGGCTCAATATAATCGAGGGCAAGAACGAAACGGGCAAGACCTCCGTTGCCATGTTTATCAAATTTATATTCTACGGTCTTTCGGCGAGAGCGGCTGACACCGTCTCCGAAAGACGGCTTTACGTGAATCGCGAGAGGGGCGTCGCCTCCGGCTTTGCAGTGCTCGGCGTGAAGGAGCCGACGGGCGAGCGCGAGATACGCATAGAGCGCACCGTAGCCGAGCGCACGGACGCCGACGGACGCACGAAATATTCCGAAAGACTCAAGATACTCGACCACGTGACGGGAATGCCGCTCAGCATAAAGGGGCAGCCCGGAGAATATTTCTTCGGCGTGCCTGAGCAGGTGTTTGCAAGCTCCGCCTTCGCGGCACAGGGAGGCGGTATCCGCCCCGACAGCGCCGCCGTGCGCGAGTCGGTCGAGAATATGATACTTGCCGCAGACGAGAACGTCAGCGTAAAGCGTGCGGTCGACGCCATCGAGAAGGAGCGCGTGCGCCTTATGCACAAGAAGGGCGGGGGAGGAGAGATACCCGCGCTCGAGGAGCGCCTTGCGGAAGCCTCCCGCGAGCTTGAGGCGTCCTGCGAGGACTCGGAAAGGCTTATAAAGGCGGAGCTGTCGCTTGCAGACGTTAAGCGCAATCTCGCCTTGGCGAAGAAGCGCTGCGCGGAGCTTGAGGAGCTTTCCGATGCGCTCGACGCTCTCTCACGCTCCGATGCCCGCGGGAGAATAACCGAGAGAGAAGTGAAAATATCGGCGCTTCGCCGCGAGCTTTCCGACGCCGCGCTCGTCGGAAGCGAGGAGAGCTTCCGCTCATCGCTTGCAGTTGCCGCACGCGATATAGAGCGGCGAGACCGCCTGTCCGCCGAATACGAAAAGAAACTGGCGACGGTTCGCGAGCATTTCCCGGACGGTGAGCTCATCGACCCCGACGACGACGCGCGCTATGCCGATAAGCTGCTTCGCCGCACCGCGCGGGCACGTATTCCCGCGGCTCTCTTTACCGCCGTCGGCGTCCTCGCGTTCGTTGCGTCGTTCGTTATCGGCTCCGGCAGCCGCATATTCCTGCCGACCTTCTGCGCCGCCGCGCTTTTCGCCATGGTCGGCGTGTCGCTCTTGATACTTGCCTCCGCGTGGAAAAGAGAGGCGCAGACGGTGTTCGAGGATTGGCAGGTCGAGAGCGTCGACGAGCTGCTTGCGGACGATAAGGGGCTCGGAGAGCTTTATCGCTCGCTCGAGCGAGATAAATCCGCGCTGACCGCCGCGGAGATCGCCTCTCAGGAGGCTTGCGATACGCTCGACGGGCTTATCGAGCGGGCGCATCTTGAAAAGATCGGCGGCGAGAGCGCCAAGGAGAGCGCACGCAGGCTCGTCATATATTCCTCCGAGTGCTCGAAGAAAAAAAAGGAGCTCGAGGAGTCGCTGGCGAATCTCGAGGGTCAGCTGACAGCCGACCGCGCAATTGCCGGAGCTGCCGACGACGACAACGACGAGAGGGTGCTGCGCGCAGTCGAGCGAGCCCGCGCAATGTCCGAGGACGAGCGCCGCGAGGCACTGCGTGAGCTGCGCTTTATCAGAACGAAGATAGAGAACCTTCGCGGTCGCGAGCTTGAGCTCGAGCGGGAGTGCTCCGCAATGCGCGCGCTTTCAACACTTCCCGCGGAGCTCTACGAGAAGCGCATCGACATTAAGGACGAGCTTCGCGAAAAGCGTGCGAAGCTTGACGCATATTTGCTGGCGATAGATGCACTGAAGACGGCGAGTGAGAATATTCGCCTTTCAGTGCTGCCGCGCCTTACGTCCGCCGCGTCGAAGATCATGTCGGGCGTCACGGACGGCAGGTACGACGAGCTCGGCATATCCTCCTCGTTTGATATGAACTTCCGCCTTGACGGCGCGGAGACGCTTGAGCTTGACTATCTTTCCGCCGGAACGCGTGAGGCGGCGTACCTTGCGCTTCGCCTGGCGCTCGAGCGCGCCCTGTACGACGAGGCACATTGCCCGCCGATGATACTCGACGAGAGCCTTTGCTCGCTCGACGAGGACAGGGTGAAAAGCGCGCTTGAGGTGCTCGAGAGCTGCGACAGACAGGTATTCCTCTTTACCTGCCGCCGCCTCGAATCCGCACTCGCAGGCACCGAAAAATGTGTCGTGATGACAAGAGAGAGCGACATATGAAACGCTTTTCCGCAAGCTTCGATACGAAATATCTGCGGCATATTGCCGTGTGCGTCGCCTCCGTGGTGCTCTCCGGAGCGGCGGTGATAACGATGCTCTACCACCTCGCCCCGTCGCGCAAGGAGGGGCTGAAGGTGCTCTACGCACTGCCCGAGGAGGTAGTCGATGCCGTTGAGTGCGACAGCTTTATATTAAGAGACGAAAGCGTCATCGAGGGCACAACGAGCGCCTCTCTCACGCCGAATGTTCGCGACGGCACAAAGGTGAGAGCCGGAGACTGCGTCGCGAGCGTGTACGGAACGCTCTCCCCGATGACAGTCGAGAAGATGTCGCTTCTTCGTGAGCAGATAGAATTCTACGAAGGGCTCGGCGAAAAGCCGCAGGGAAGCACCGTCGAGACCGACAGCGCGCTCTCTCAGACCGTAATAGCGCTTCGGCGCGCCGTCGATTCGGGGGATGTCGCCTCGGCGCTGTCGCTGAAAACGGATGCCGTGCTCAATATCAGACGGCTCGGTGTGCTCAGCGGTCGTGTGACCGACACCTCTGCCGTTATCGCCTCGCTGAATTCGACGCTTTCCTCGCTTCGCGCAAGCCTCGGGGGCGTCAGCTCCTCGGTATACGCGCCGAGCGCGGGCTATTATTACAGCACGACGGACGGCTATGAGGATATCTTCGCCGTGCGGGATATCGATACGCTCACGTATTCGGGCTTTTGCGACATGGTCGCCGCCGCCGAGGCTCGCGACGTGACGGACAGCGTCTCCTGCGGCAAGATAGTCAATTCCTTCCGCTGGTATATCGCGTGCAGAATGCCCGCCGAAAGGGCGTCGGCGCTGAAGATAGGGCGCAAATATTCGCTGACGCTCGAGTATAACGCTAAGGACGAGCTGTCCGCGCGGCTGTGCTCCGTGCTCACCGACAGCTCGGAAAGCGTCGCCGTGTTTTCCTGCGACCGCGTGGACGGCTCGCTAGACATGACGCGCCGCCAGACGGTAAGACTGTCACTCTCGAGCACGGATTGCTTCCGAATTCCGCGAGAGGCGCTGAGACTGTATGACGGGCTCCAGGGGGTCTACGTCCTCGACGAGCTGCGCGTCGGCTTCAGGCGAGTGTGCATTATCGGGGGCGACGACAGCATGATATACTGCGAGCTGCCGCCGAGCGATGAGTCCGAGGGCGGCGACGAGTACGAATCGGACAGCGGCGAGCGCTACAGTCGCCTTATGACGAACGATATCGTCATCACCGCGGGCACCGGCATCGAGGTAGGAATGACTCTCGATTTGAAATAGCGCGCAAAAGCTATTGTCAAGTAGGAAAAATGCACAAAATCCGAGGGTGCAAATTGTGTAAGCTGATGAAAATCCGAGCTCGGGAAAAGTAAGGTTGATTATCGGCGCAAAAAGTGTTATAATATAACGGAATCAAGGTTTTTACAATGCCCGGCGTCGCTTTGACGGACACGTTTTTTCACGGCGCCGTATATGAACTGTAAGAAAACCGTCCAAGGAGGTTCTCTGTAATGAAAAAAATTCTCGCTCTTGCCATGGCTCTCGTGCTCCTCGTATCCGCACTTGTCGGATGTACGACACTCGAGAAGGACGCCGAAGGCAACTACGACCGCGGAGCGGTCATTAAGATGTACCTGACCACCGAGGTGCTCAACTTTGACCCGCAGATCGCCATCAACGACGATGCGATGCTCCAGATATTCAGCCTTCTCTACGAAGGTCTTACGAAGCTTAATTCCAAGGGAGATTGGGAGAAGGCTATCATGGACGACTACAGCGTAAAGGCTGACGACCGCGACGGATATTCCATCCTTGTCGACCTCAAGGAGACAAAGTGGACCGACGGCCGTACCGTCCAGGCAAACGACTTCGTGTTCTCATGGAAGCGCCTTGTCAACCCCAACTCCAGAAGTGAGGCTGCAAGCCTGCTTTACGACATCAAGAACGCACGCGAGATCAACCGCGGCAACGTATCCGTCGACGACATGGGCGTTTCCGCAGTCGATACATACACTCTCAAGATCACCTTCGAAAACGAGAATGTCGATCTTGACAGATTCTTCACGAATCTCTCCTCCATCGCGCTTGTTCCCCTCAGAGAGGACGTTGTAACGCGCTTTATGTATCCCGAGGGAATCGAGGAGCCGACCAATGCCGTAACAACAGCACCCGTGACCGACGCCTCCGGCGAGACGGTTACCGCCGAGACCACGATAGGTGAGCCCGCAGACTACGAGCCCGTTGAATACGGCGACTATTGGGCACGCCGTGCTAATGCTATCGTTACAAATGGTCCCTTCGCCGTTAAGGCAAACGACGAGGGCGGAGAGCTCCGTCTCGAGCGCTCCAGCTACTATTACCGCGACACCGAAAAGAACGAGTACCTTGACAAGTACGTCATCCCCTACAGACTCGTTACCGATTATTCCACAGGCGACGCTGCCGCGCAGCTTGAGCTTTACAACAGCGACGGTATATTCTACGTCGGAAATCTCCCCCTGTCCGAGCGCAAGAATTACGAGAAGGAGGCTGAGGTAGCCGACCTGATGGTAACTCACTCCTACTTCTTCAACACCGATAACCCGATCTTCGCAGACGCTAAGGTTCGTCGCGCGCTTTCTCTCATGCTCGACAGAGAGCACGTCGCAGACCTTCTCACCTTCGCCTCTCCCGCAGAGGGCGTGATCCCGAGCGGCGTCTTTGACACAAATTATAAGTCCGACTTCAGAGAAGAGGGCGGCTCGCTCATCTCCTCCACAGCTGACGAGGCTGCGGCTAAGGATCTTATCTCCGGAGTTAAGCTCTCGAAGAAGTCCTTCTCCATCACCGTTCGCGACAACGAGGCTGACATTGCCGTTGCCGAGTACGCCGCATCCCAGTGGGAGAAGCTCGGCTTCAAGGTCGATGTCAAGACTCTGAAGAACACAAAGGTCGAGCACACCGATACCTCGACAGATACAGTTTACAAGTACGTTGTCGACTCCTTCCAGGAGGCATACGACAGCCGTGACTTCGACGTTATCGCGGTCGATATGAATATGTATTCTCCCGACCCGTTCAACGGTCTTGCTCAGTTTGCGTCCGACTTCTCCGGAAACGGCGCGGACATGCTCAGTGAGAACATCGACATTTATCCTCACGTAACAGGCTTTAACAGCGATTCCTACAACGAGCTCATCGAAAAGGCATACGCGACAAGCGATGACGAGGAGCGCGCTGCCATCCTTCACGAGGCTGAGAAGCTTCTCATCGAAGAGATGCCCGTCTGCCCCGTAGTTACACTTCAGAACGCTTACATCTCCAAGGGTATCCTCTCGGGTATCAAGACGACCTACTACGGAACCACCGATTTCAAGCGCATGAAGATGAAGAACTACATGGATTATAAGGAAGAAGAAAACGAAGACGGCTCTGAAGTAAACGCCGAGGACTGATATCAGAACAAAATGAGCATTATCGCAAGGCTTCCGACTTTCGGAAGCCTTGCGTTTGCACCTCACGTCAGCGGCGGAAAGGAGCTGCCTTTTATGAAAATGACGCTGAAAAATCCCGAGGAGATCAAGATATTCATCTTATATCTGCTCGACAGGATCGGATATCCCCTCTGTTATTCCGACCTCGGTACCATCGTTTACCGCGACGGGGTAATAGATTACTTTGCATATTTTGAATATTTTTCCGAGCTTGTCGAGGCGGGACATATAGCGGCGGTAACGGACGAAACGTTCGAAGCCGTGCAGAACCGTTCGCACTACGAGAAGCTGCCGGAGGCAGAGGCGAAGGCTCGCCTTGAGGGCGAGGCAAAATTCGCGCGACCGACGGGTGAGGAGCTCAGTGACCCGAAGATAAAGTATTTCGTAACTCAGACAGGTCGTCTGATCGCGAGAAGCCTCTCGGAGAATATTCTCATGGCGTCCGTGCGCGAGAAAAGCTACATCAGCGCAATGCGACACCTATCGCTCGAGAAGAAGGGCGCAGTCTGCGACCAGACCTTCGAGGTCGACGGAGACGGCTTTCTGTTCCATTGCTCGATAAGCGACCGCGACGGAACCGCCCTGAAGCTTTCGGTTCGCGCCGATACGGTTTACCAGCTGAACAGAATGAGACTGAATTTTGACGAGAAGCCCGACGTCGTAATGCGAGGCGTTATCGCGCTTTTGACGGGTAACGTCAACTATCTTTTCGACGAATAATTCGCTTTTTGTTGACTATTCTACATTATCCTGCACTTGAATAAGCACATTTATTAAAAATAAGCGAAAAAAATTAAAAAAACTATTGACGAAATGGAAAACGGATGTTATAATATGGGTACAGGCATATTATTACATCCGTTTTTTGGATAATCAGAGGTAAAATGAACGGGATCGATACGCAGACCCTCCTTCAGCGCGTGCGCGAGGATGACAGCTTCGCATACGAGCTGCTGGCGGAGAGATACAGCGCAGTGACCGAGAGAGCGGCACGAAGCGCCGCGCGCTATCTTGAGACAGTGTCACCGACAGTCGAGCTCAGCCTCGAGGATCTGCGTCAGGAGGCGCAGCTTGCCCTCTACAGAGCGGCAAGGAGCTATGACTCCGAGAAGGTCGACGCGAGCGTTACCTTCGGACTGTACGCGAAGATATGTGTCAGAAATGCCATGACCTCACAGATCCGCCGTGCCACATCCAAAAGACGTCGCCGCGAAAGAGCAGCGCTTGAGAGCGCGTTTCTCGTTGACGGAGTCGCAGCAGAACCGGCTGAGGCTGCCGACGCAACGTGGGCTAGCTCAAATGCCGAGCTTTCCGACGTGATTGCCGAGGGCGTGCTTTCCGAATGCGGAGAGCTGATGTCGACCTACGAGCGACAGGTGTTTATGCTGTATTTGCAGGGCAAATCAAATTCCGAGATCTCACGTCTCACCGGACGGGAAGCCAAGTCGGTCAGCAACGCGCTGTACCGGATACGGGTCAAGCTGAAGGGTTTGTCAAATTAAAAAATCGCGCCGTGCGCGAGTATATAAGACGCCCGGATAGCTTAAATGAGAGCGTTGTTTACAAAGGTGACGGTTTGAATCCGTCGAGGGCAGAAATCTATCCTTATTTATTTTAAGCGAGGTAACTCAAGATGTACCAGGACAAGACCCTTAAGTGCAAGGAATGCGGCAATGAGTTCGTATTCACAGCAGGCGAGCAGGAATTCTACGCAGAGAAGGGATTCCAGAACGAGCCTCAGAGATGCAAGACGTGCCGCGATGCACGCAGAAACGCGGGACGCGAGCCCCGTGAGATGTTCACGACAGTTTGCCACAAGTGCGGCGGCGAGGCGAAGGTTCCCTTCCAGCCCACGAGCGACAGACCCGTGTATTGCAGTGCTTGCTTTGCTGAAATGCGCGATCAGCAGGCGTAAGCTTGTTGTGCTTTTTTTCATTCACAGAAATCTGCCTAAGGGCAGATTTTTGTGTTATACGGAAAATACCCGAGCTGCGGTTAGAAGGTGAACGCAAGGGTCAAGACGCCTTTACATTCACCTCAAGGGGCAGCTCGGGTATTTTTTCGTTATCAGAGTGCCGCAATGTAGCCGGCAAAGGCAACAGCGAGCGGCAGCGTTACAACGCACAGCACGCTTGTCAGTCCGACCATGCGCGAGGCGGCGGGCGGATCTATGCCGTACAGCTCGCCGAGCATCGTAATGACGGACGCCGACGGCATTGCCGCCATTACCGTGCCGAATACGATGAGAAATTCACTCAGTCCGCAAAGCTTCAGCAGCACGCAAACTAGGATCGGAAGCACGATGAGCCTCAGCGCGGACACCGCGTAAAGGCGAGCCCTGCCGAACATATCGCGCAGAGAGCCCGTTGCAATTAGCGAGCCCGTGATAAGCAGCGATATCGGCGTCGTCAGTGAGCTCAGGTAGCTCGCACTCGACGTGAGAAAGCCCGGCAGACGGAACGGCAGCAGAAAGAGCACAAAGCCGATGAGCGATGGGATGGTGCCGTAATTTACAAGTATCTTCTTCGGCGTGAGCTTTATGTCGTCCCGACCGCGCGAGAGAATTGCCATGCCCCACGTCCAGATGAACAGATGGAAGCCGACAAGGTAAAACGCACCGCAGAAGAGCCCCTCCTTGCCGTAAAGGCTCTCGATTATCGGGAAGCCGATAAAGCCGCAGTTCGTGAACATTACGGAAAACTCGAATATCTTTCTCTCGTCGACGTTCTTCACGCGACGGAGCGCAAGGTGTGCGAGCGTGCCCATGAATACGTGCAGCGCAAAGCTGAGAGCAAGCGCTATAAGCCCGCGCCGCAGATTCTCCGGCGAATACTCGAGCGAAATGAGCGACGAGATTATCAGCATCGGCTGACCGACCTTGACGATCAGCGATGACAGGCTCTTCGAAAATGCGTCGTCGATGAGCCCGCGCCGCCTGAGGAAGAAGCCGGTCGCCATAAGCAGCGCAAGCGCGCCGATGGTGTTGAGAAGCGAGACGAAATTCACGCACGTGCCTCCTCGGCTGCGCGCTCCTCCGTCTTACCGGCGGGAGTGGCATTTTTGCGTCGAGCACCCGCAAGCATAAGCTTGATGCGGTTCTGCTGGTTGACTGCGGAGGCGCCCGTGTCGTAGTCGATCGCGATAATATTCATGTTCTCGCGAGCTGCCTTGAGCGGCTTCATCATTCCCTTGCCGCAGATGTGGTTCGGCAGACAGCCGAAGGGCTGCGTGCAAACGATATTCTCCGCACCGAGCTCATAAAGCTCGAGCATTTCCGCGGTGAGGAGCCAGCCCTCGCCCATCTTGACGCCGTGGCTGATAAAGCCCTCGCAGAGCGATACCGTGTGGTCAAACGGCGTGCTAGGACGGAAGGTGCCCTCCGCCTTTATAACGTCGCTGATGTCGCGCTGCTTTTTGAGCAGGAATTTGTACGCGAAGCTCCATATTGCGCGCTTTGCACGACCGATGCCGTACAGCTCGCAGTCCACGATGCCGTTGTATACGCAATACATGCAGAAGTCGCACAGACCGGGAATTACGACCTCGGCGCCCTCGGAAACGAGGAAGGCCTCAAGATTGTTGTTGCCGAGGGGCGAATACTTAACGAATATCTCGCCGACCACGCCGACCTTGATGCAGTCGCGCGTGCGGTTGCAGGGAATCGAAGCAAAGTCGCGCACGATCTCGGCGTAATTCTCCTTGACGCGGCGGTAGCTAACGCTCTTTGTCGCCATCTCGTCCGTCAGACGAGCAGTCCAATAATCGCTTTTTGCCTCGGCGTCGCCGTGCGTGAGCTCATAGGGCTTTGTCTGATTGACAAGCGACATGAGAAGGTCGCCGTAGAGCACGGCGTACATCATGCGGTGAAGGATGGGCAGGGTAATATTGAAGCCGGGGTGCTTCTCGATGCCGCTGAGACCGAAGCCGATGACGGGAATGTTCGGATATCCCGCGCGCTCGAGCGCCTTTCTGAGGAGCGACACGTAATTCGAGGCGCGGCAGCCGCCGCCCGTCTGGAACAGCAGGAGAGCCGTGCGCTCGGGGTCGTACTTGCCGCTCTTTATCGCGTGGAGGAACTGACCTATAACGAGTATCGCGGGGTAGCAGGTATCGTTATGTACGTAGCGAAGTCCCGTTTCACCTATCTCGGGTCCCGTCGTTTCAAGCAGCTCCACGTCGAAGCCGTAATTTCTGAGCACGCGACCGATAAGCTTGAAGTGCATCGGCAGCATGTTCGGGATGAGGATCTTGTAATCCTTCTTCATTTCTTTTGTGAATGGAATATATGTCTGAGCCATACAAGCTATCTCCGAATCTATATTAATTGTTGCGGCGGCGCGTCAGCGCTCGTCGAGCGCTGCGAGCAGACTGCGAAGGCGAATTCTGACCGCGCCGAGGTTCGTTATCTCGTCGATCTTGATCTGCGTGCAGTATTTTCCGCCCTGCTCGAGAATGCGGCGTACCTCGTCGGTCGTTATCGCGTCAACGCCGCAGCCGAAGGATACGAGCTGCACAAGCTCAACGTCGGGCTCGGACACGGCATAAGCCGCAGCGCGGTACAGACGCGCGTGGTACGTCCACTGATTGAGCACAGCAACGTCGGGAGTCTGCGCAAGATGCGCGACGCTGTCCTCGCTGACAACGGTGAAGCCGAGGGACGCGGCAAGCTTGTCTATTCCGTGGCAGATCTCCTCGTCGATGTGGTACGGTCTGCCCGCAAGTATCATAATGCGCTTTCCGTGGCGTCGAGCGTGGTCTATCGCGCGCTCGCCCATGTCACGCACCTTCGCCATGTGAGCGTCATATTCGGCAAAGCCTGCCTTGACGGCGGCGGAGGCCTCGCGAACGCTGACGGGGTAGCCGAATTCGGTGAGGTACTTCGACAGCTCGCGTGCGAGCTCGCGGCGGTCGTTTATATTGAGATACGGGAAGAAGAAGCGCGAGTGACCCATGTCCTCGAGATTTCCCGAAAGAAGCTCGGAGTAATAGGCGACGACGGGGCAGTTGTAGTGGTTAGCAGAGCCTTCCTCCTTGATGTTGTAGGTGAGGGAGGGGTAGAATATAACGTCGCAGCCGTCGTCGATGAGCTCCTGCACATGACCGTGCATGAGCTTCGCGGGGTAGCAGGCGGTGTCGGAGGGAATTGTGAACTGTCCCTTTTCATAGGTCGAGCGGCGCGACATCTCGGAGAACTTCACAGTGAAGCCGAGAGAGCGGAGAATTCCGTGCCAGAGGGGCGCTGTCTCGTATATGCCGAGCGCAAGCGGAATTCCGATAACGGCGCGACCGCGCTCGAGCGGGTCGTCCTTTGTAAGCGAGGTGATGAGCTCACGCTTGTACTCGTAGAGATTGTACTTGTGCTCGGTGTAATCGTCTCCCGTGTGGAGCGGGCGCTCGCAGCGGTTTCCGGAAATAAAGCGTCTGCCGCCGGAGAATGTGTTGACCGTGAGTCGGCAGCCGTTCGCGCAGCCGTGGCAAACGGTCGCCTTAGCGCGGTGCTCGAAGTCTTCAAGCTGCTCTGCCGAGATAAGCGTCGTTTCCTCCACGCGCATTGCGCGGAGAGCTGCGCCGTAGGCACCCATCAGTCCTGCAATTGCGGGGCGGACAACGTCGCGTCCGAGCTCCGTCTCGAAGGCACGAAGCACGGCGTCGCTCATGAAGGTGCCGCCCTGAACGACGACATGCTCGCCAAGCTCCTCGGGCGAGGAGGCGCGGATTACCTTGTAGAGCGCGTTCTTCACGACGCTCACGGAAAGACCCGCCGAGATGTCCTGCGCCGAGGCTCCGTCCTTCTGCGACTGCTTGACGGACGAATTCATAAATACGGTGCAGCGGCTTCCGAGGTTGACGGGGTGCTCGGCATACAGCGCGAGCTTTGCAAATTCCTCGGCTGTATAGCCCATGCTCTTTGCAAAGGTCTCGATAAACGAGCCGCAGCCCGAGGAGCACGCCTCGTTGAGCATGATGCTGTCGATAGCGCCGTTTCTTATCTTGAAGCACTTGATATCCTGACCGCCGATGTCGAGAATAAAGTCAACGTCGGGCATGAAGTGGCGCGCGGCGGTGTAGTGCGCTACCGTCTCGACAAGACCTATATCGACGCCGAAGGCGTTTTTGATAAGCTCCTCGCCGTAGCCGGTGACAGCGCTGCCGCAGAGCCTTATGCGCTCGCCGCAGAGCCTGCGGATATGCATTAGCTGCTCGCGAACGACCGAGACGGGGTTTCCCTTGTTCGAGGAATAATAGCTGTAAAGGATCTCGCGGTCCTCTGAGAGCAGCACAAGCTTCGTTGTCGTGCTGCCGCAGTCGATACCGACATAGGCGCGTCCGGAATATTCGGAAATGTCGCGCCTCTTGACGTCTGCCTTCGCGTGACGCTTTACAAAGCTGTCGTACTGCTCACTGCTCGTAAAGAGCGGCGGCAGCGTAGCGGCGGAACGCACAGCGGCGGCAGAGGAAATCTTATGCTCAAGCTGCGAGAGCGTCATCTCGCCTCCCGCCTCCTCGGCAAAGAAGGCTGCGCCGAGAGCGACCGAGCAGCGTGCGTATTCGGGAAGCACGGCGTGAGACTCGTCGAGCCCGAGCGTTTCGCGGAAGCGAATCCGAAGTCCCTCGCAGAAGGAGAGCGGTCCGCCGAGAAACAGCACGTGACCGCCGATGCGTCGACCCTGCGCGAGACCCGCGATGGTCTGATTGACCACAGCCTGATATATCGACGCCGCAATGTCCTCGTGGCGCGCGCCCTGATTGAGCAGCGGCTGAATGTCGGTCTTCGCGAACACGCCGCAGCGCGAGGCGATGGGGTATATTCTCTGCGCGCGCAGGCTGAGCGCGTCGAGCTCGTCTGCCGTAATATCGAGCAGTGTCGCCATCTGGTCGATGAACGCACCCGTGCCGCCGGCGCAGGTGCCGTTCATTCTCTCGTCGATGCCGCTGCCGAAGAATATTATCTTCGCGTCCTCGCCGCCGAGCTCGATGACAGCCTCGGTGTCGGGGTGCAGCCTTTCGACAAGGCGAGTTGTAGCAGCGACCTCCTGAATGAAGGGAATGTCCGACGCCTCGGCGACTCCGAGACCAGCCGAGCCCGAGATTGCGGCGCTGACCGTAATGTCGCCGAGCGCTTCGCGCATTTTCGCAAGCATTTCGGCGGTCTTCTGACGAACGCGAGCCATGTGTCGCTCGTAGGTCGAGTAAATTATCCTTCCGTTTTCGTAGGCTACCAGCTTTGCGGTGGTGCTTCCTATATCTATACCGAGTGTTATCACAGTGACCTCCTTGTCTCGTCGACGTCCTTTCTGTTGCGTGCTCCGATGCGTCCCATAATGCGAACGTACTGACGTGCGTCCTCTTCTCCGAGGTATTCAAGCAGCTCGGCGAAGGACGCGGTGAGCTCGTCGCGCTTACCGTTGACAAGGGCAGAGCCCTTTTCCGTAATGTATATGTGAAGTCTGCGGCGGTCGAGCTCGTCGGTGACACGCTCGACAAGTCCCTTTCTGACAAGCCCCGCAACGGCGGCGGAGATTCGCGGCGTCGTCATGCTGAGCAGCTCGCAGATGTCTCCCGGGGAGATGCCGTCGGTGTGCGTGGAGAGCAGCGTGAGTATTCTGAATTCTCCGTGCGTGTAATCCTCCGCATATTTGTTGTGCTTGGTGTCGGAGCACTCGCGAATGTATTCCACGAGCTCCGAGGCAAGTGTATTGTAATCAGTCATCGAACCGTTCCTTTCGTTTTATTCGGGAAAAGTGTATCGTCTGCGCTCTGCATAAAAAAACTGTCCGAGGCGCGGACATGGGACAGACTAATACTGTTAAGATTATACACTTAACGGCATTAAAAGTCAACGGTGTAAATGATAAATTTGTGTAAACAGCGGGCGGTGTATTTAGCTATTTCGGCACACGGCGGGTCGGGAGGTAAATTAAGGCTGGCAGTTCCATGACGCGTGCCCCGCAGCCCTTGAGAGGCAGCTGCTCGAACGAAAAAAAGCCCGCCGATATGTGTGGCGGGCTCGTTTTATCGGAAAAGGCGCCGCCTTTCGACGCCTCTTTCCGACAAGACCGCAAGGCTGTGGGAGCTTTGCGGATCATTTTCTTTTCATTGCAAGGTAGATCATCAGCACCGAAATGTCAGCGGGGCTGACGCCTGAAATTCGGGACGCCTGACCTATCGAGCTCGGGCGGATCTTCGAGAGCTTTTCGACAGCCTCAAGGCGCAGCCCGCGTATCGAGCTGTAGTCGATGTCATCGGGCAGCAGCACGCTTTCGCTCTTTTCGCGTCGCGCGGCTTCGTCAAGCTGACGCTTAACATAGCCCGCGTACTTGATCTCGGTCTCCACACGGTGAAGGTCGTCTCGGTCGAGCTCGGAAAGGCTCGGAACGAGTGGCTTCAGGTCGTCTGCGACTATCTGCGGACGTCGAAGCATGTCCGCGGCGCTGATGCCGGAGGAAACGGGCGTCGTGCCCTTCTCCTCGAGCAGCCGATTTACAGCCGACGGACCGAAATTCGTGTGCTCAAGTGCATTGCAGCGGTTGCTGATGAATGCCTCGTGCTCTTGCACCGCCGCCTCTCGCTCGCGCGATACAAGACCCGCGCGCACGCCGTAAGCCGTGAGGCGAGATGCCGCATTGTCCTGGCGCAAAAGGAGCCTGTATTCGCTTCTGCCCGTCATTATTCTGTACGGCTCTGCGGTGCCCTTGGTGACAAGGTCGTCAATGAGCGTGCCGATATACGACGACTGACGGGGCAATATTATCTGTTTTTCTCCGCGAACGGCGAGAGAGGCGTTTATTCCCGCGACAAGTCCCTGCGCCGCAGCCTCCTCGTAGCCCGAGGAGCCGTTGAACTGTCCCGCACCGTAGAGCCCGCGCACACGCTTGAACTCAAGCGTGGGATAAAGCTCCGTCGGGTCGGTGCAGTCGTACTCGATGGCATACGCGTATCGCATTATTTCCGCCTCCTCGAAGCCGCGGAGGCTGTGAAGCATTTCGTACTGCACCTCGGCAGGGAGCGAGGAGGAAAAGCCCTGCAAATATATCTCGTCGGTATCCCGTCCGACGGGCTCTGCAAAGAGCTGATGACGCTCCTTGTCTGCAAAGCGCATTATCTTGTCCTCGATGGACGGGCAGTATCTCGGACCGACACCGTGAATTTTGCCCGAATACAGCGGCGAGCGGTGAATATTCTCGCGAATTATGCGGTGTGTGTCCGCGTTTGTATACACGACGTGACACACGTCCTGCGTAATGCTGTTAAGGCGCGCGGCGTCCGTGCGATGGGAAAACGGGGTGATATAGCTGTCGCCGTGCTGCTCCTCGAGAGCGGAGAAGTCGATGCTCCGGCGGTGTATGCGCGGCGGCGTTCCCGTCTTAAAGCGCATCAGGCGAATTCCGAGTGAGCGCAGGCTGGCGGTCAGACCCTCTGCGGGAAGCAGCCCGTCGGGACCGCTTCTGCGGCTGACGTCGCCCGTGTGAGTCGTGCCTCCGAGGTGAGTTCCCGAGGCGATTATCACGGCACTCGCGTAAAACTCGCCGCCCGGCTCCGCAATGACACCGCGCACTCGGCGAGCGTCCCCCTCCGACTCCGTAATGAGCGAGGTTATCTCCGCCTGAATGAGACGCAGCTTTGGCTCCGCCTCAAGCGTGCGCTTCATTGTGCTGCGGTAAAGTGCGCGGTCGGCTTGAACGCGCTTTGAGCGGACGGCGGCGCCCTTTCCCGTGTTCAGCATTCTCGACTGAACGGTGGCGCAGTCAGCGGCATAGCCCATCTCTCCGCCGAGCGCGTCTATCTCAAAAACGAGATGCCCCTTACCCGTGCCGCCGACGGACGGGTTGCAGGGCATGTTTGCGACGGCGTCGAGAGCGAGGGTGAAGAGAGCTGTTTTGAGACCGGTCCTCGCACATGCGAGAGCCGCCTCAATGCCCGCGTGACCCGCGCCCGCGACGATTACATCAAAGCTGTTCATATTACATCTTGGAGAGAAGCTTCTCTGCCGCGGCAACTCTGACGCAGGTACAGAGAATGTTTATCGCAAGGCGCAGATCGCGTATCTCGGGGAAGGTGGGCGCGATGCGGAGGTTTGTGTCCTCGGGGTCGCGTCCGTAGGGGAATGCGGCGCCTGCGGGCGTGAGCGTTACGCCGACGCTGCGAGCGAGCTGATAAACTCTCTTTGCACAGCCGGGCATAACATTGAGGCTGATGAAGTAGCCGCCGCGCGGCTCGTTCCATCTTGCGATGTCAAGACCGGAGAGGTGCTTGTCGAAAATATGCTCGGCAGCTTCGAACTTCGGGCGGAGGATCTCGGCGTGAGCCTTCATGTGCTCCATGATGCCCTCGGCGTTCTTGAAGAACTTGACGTGACGCATCTGGTTGATCTTATCGTAGCCGATGGTCTGAGTCGAGAGAATGGGGCGTATCTGCTCGAGGTTCTTTTCGCTCGCCGCCATGATGGCGATGCCGGAGCCGGGGAAGGTGATCTTCGAGGTCGAAGCGAAGTAGAAGATATTATCCTCCGTTCCGTGCTCGCGTGCAAGCTCGAAAATATCCGCAAGCGGCACGACGTCGTCGTAGAGCTCGTGAACGGCATATGCGTTGTCCCAGAAGATCCTGAAGTCGGGAGCTGCGGGCTTCAGTGCCGCGAACGCCTCGACGACCTCATCGGAATATGTAATTCCTTCGGGGTTAGCGAACTTCGGCACG
>CAYYKO010000009.1:0-1122 GCA_964441695.1 uncultured Ruminococcus sp.
AGCAACAGCAGCAGGCTCAGCCCGCAGCACCCGCCTCTCCCGCTCAGAACACTTGGAAGTGCTCCTGCGGCGCTGCGGTCAGCGGAAAATTCTGCCCCGAGTGCGGTGCGAAAAAGCCCGAGCCTACAAGTGCGGCTTCGTGGAAGTGCTCCTGCGGTGCCACCGCGAGCGGCAAGTTCTGCCCCGAATGCGGCAGCGCAAAGCCTGCGGATGCCGACGGCTGGACGTGCTCGTGCGGCACTGTAAACAAGGGCAAGTTCTGCCAGAACTGCGGTGCGAAGAAACCCGCAGGCGTTCCTCAGTACCGCTGCGACAAGTGCGGCTGGGAGCCCGAAAAGGGCGCGACGCCCCCGAAATTGTGCCCCGAGTGCGGAGACGTATTCGACAACGGCGACATTATTTGATAAAGGAGAATTGCCATGGGTCTGTTTGATAAAAAATACTGCGACGTATGCGGTGAGAAGATCGGTCTTCTCGGAAACCGCAAGCTCGAGGACGGAAATCTTTGCAAAAGCTGCGCCAAGGAGCTTTCTCCCTGGTTCAACGAGCGCCGTCACTCCACCGTCGACGAGATCAAGGCGCAGCTCAATTACCGCGAGGAAAACAAGCAGCGTGTCAATAGCTTCAAGGTGAGCCGCGTGCTCGGCGAGCACAGGCACATCCTCATTGACGAGCTCGGAAAGTGCTTTACCGTTACATACGCGAAAAAGGCGGACGTTGACGAGAACCCCGATATCGTCGATTTTTCCGCTATCACCTCCTGCCGTCTGAGCATTGACGAGGATCGCGACGAGATCTTCCGCGAAAAGAGCGACGGAAAGCGTGAGAGCTACAACCCGCCGAGATATGAGTACTCCTACGACTTTGACGTTATAATCACTGTGAATTCTCCGTATTTCGACGAGATGAAGGTACGTCTGAACAGCCGAAGCGTCGAGTTCAAGCCCGAGCCGGCAATGCAGATCTCGATCCTCGGCAGAACTATCACAAGCGACAACGACAACCCCGAAAACTGCCCCGAATATCGCAAATACCGCGACATGGGCGAGGATATCTGCCGCGAGCTTGACACTCTGCGCGGCATGTCCCGCGCGGGCACAGGCACGGCTACGACAGGCTCAC
>CAYYKO010000009.1:1132-25853 GCA_964441695.1 uncultured Ruminococcus sp.
TGCGACACCCTCCGCTGCCCCCGCAGCGTCTGCCGACACCAAATGGGTGTGCGCTGTCTGCGGTGCTTCAAACACAGCAAAATTCTGCGAAAGCTGCGGCTCCCCGAAATCTGCCGCTCCCACCGGCTGCTCCGCCTGCGGTTGGAAGGCTCCGGACGGCGCTGTCATGCCTAAATTCTGCCCCGAATGCGGAAACAGACTCGTATAATGCGCGTCGGGCGAATATTCGTATTATTCCTTTTCGGCACAGTGCTGTCGCTCACTCAGGTTCTTTTCGGATGCGGGAGAGCTTCGCGGCACGCGCAGCACACGTCGTCCGAGCTTTCCTCGGTATCCGTATCCTGCGGCAGCACCGACCGCCGACAAAGCTACTCGTTTTTCATCACGCGCCGTGACGGCACGGTGCTTTTCAGTGCCGACTTTTCCGACATTAACGGGGATGAGCACAGGCTCGACTCTCAGCTGCTTGACCCTGCCGCGTGGCAGCTGATTGCCGACATTATCGACGACACGGACAGCATAAATAATGTTGAAAAGCATAAAGCCTCACGCCGTGCGCCCGCCGTCTCCGACGGCGATGTCTACGCTTTTTGCCTCACCTTTTCCGACGGCGTCAGCTGCACTGCCCCTGTCAGGTGTGAGAAAATCGAAAAAGCAATGCGCGATATCGCGCTCGACCTCGCGTCAGATGGCAGCGAGGGATGAAACGCATCACGGCGAATTCAGCTCAAATGAAAGGAGCGAAGTTTCTTTGAACACATTACAGGAATACAAATGCCCGTGCTGCGGAGGCGCCATTGCCTTTGACAGCACGATACAGAAGATGAAATGCCCGTACTGCGAGACGGAATTTGAAATGGAAACTCTCGCAGATTACGACAAGCAGCTCAAGGGCGATTCCTCGGACAATATGAACTGGGAGCAGCTCGGCGGCTCGGAGTGGCAGGAAGGCGAGAAGGACGCTCTGCGATCTTATGTATGCCGCTCCTGCGGCGGTGAGATAGTGGGAGACGCAACAACGGCTGCCACCTCCTGCCCCTTCTGCGGCAATCCCGTCGTAATGACGGCGCAGTTTGCAGGAAGCCTGAAGCCCGACCTTGTCATTCCGTTTAAGCTCGACAAAAAGGCTGCGAAGGCGGGACTTATGCGCCATCTTACCGGAAAGCGGCTGCTGCCGAAGATCTTCAAGGATCAAAACCACATCGACGAAATACGCGGAATATACGTTCCGTTCTGGATCTTTGACACCGACGCTAATGCGTCCGTCCGCTACCGCGCGACTCGCGTAAACACCTGGAGCGACAGCCGCTACAACTACACCGAAACCGAGCATTATTCGGTACACCGCGGCGGAACTCTCTCATTTGAGGGAATTCCCGTGGACGGCTCCGAAAAAATGGCTGACGAGCTTATGGAATCGATAGAGCCGTTCAACCTCTCGGAGGCTGTAAGCTTTAACAGCGCGTACCTTGCGGGATATCTCGCGGACAAATACGATGTCAGCGCCGAGAGCTCGATCGAGCGCGCAAACGCACGCGTCAAGACTTCAACAGAGGCGGCATTTGCGGCAACTGTCGACGGCTATGCAAGTGTAACGGTAGAAAACAGCAGTGTTAACCTTTCGAGCGGAAAAGCGAAATACGCTCTTTACCCCGTATGGCTTCTCAACACCACCTGGAAGAACAAGCAGTACACCTTTGCAATGAACGGTCAGACCGGCAAATTTGTCGGCGATCTTCCCGTCGACAGCGGCGCCGCGACCAAGTGGACGCTCGGTCTCACGGCTGCCTTCAGTGCCGCAAGCTATGCCGTGGTACTGCTCTTGCACCTTTTGGGGATGCTGTAAGGAGGTATGCAAATGAAAAACAGAATATCTGCATTAATGCTTTCTCTCATCCTTGTGCTCGGCACGCTCGTATCGCTTCCGGTGCTTGCGGTCAATGCCGAGGACGGTGAAAGCGAAGAGATCGTGCTCGACTGCTCCAGAGTTATCGATGACGCAGAGCTGCTTGACGAGGACGACAAGGTCGCTCTTGAAGGAAAGCTTTACGAAATCAGCAAACGGCAAAGGCTCGACGTAACGGTCGCGACGACAGACACTCTCGGAGAGCTTTCGGTAGCCGAATACGCCGACCTGCTATACGACAGAAACAACTTCGGCTACGGCGAAAGCCGAGACGGGCTGCTGCTCCTCATCTCGGTCGAGGAGGGCAACAACCAATGGTACATATCGACCTGCGGCTACGGCATTACGGCATTTACCGACGCGGGCATTGATTACATCGGCAAGCAGATAAAGAGCGAGCTGTCCGACGGAAATTACTACTCCGCCCTCTCGCATTTTGCCGAGCTGTCCGACAGCTTTATCACGCAGGCTCGCACCGACAAGCCCTACGACAGCGGAAATCTTCCGAAGGAAAAGCTCTCCGCGATATGGATCCCGATATCGATAATCATAGGCTTCGTAATTGCGAAGCTCACGGTATCCGGAATGAAGTCGAAGCTTAAAACGGTACGCGCGCAGAAGGCCGCCAACAGCTATATGAAGGACGGAAGTCTCAATATCACAAACAGCCGCGATCTCTTTCTCTACCGCACCGTTACAAGAAGTGCGAAATCCACCGACAGCTCATCCTCCGGAAGCTCGACACATAAGTCGTCCTCCGGCACGGTACACGGCGGTGGCGGCGGAAGCTTTTGATGAACCATTAATTTCATTTTATAAGGAGCAAACAACATGAGCATTTTTGATAAGCTGAAGAACACTGCACAGCAGGCAGTGACAAGTGCCGTGCAATCCGCAGGCACCAAGCGCGAAAGCTTTACCTTCACCTCTCTGCCCGAAAGCCTTGCCGAAATGCAGGCGCTTCCCGAGGCAGCTCTCGACACTCCGTACAAGGCTGCGGCGCTGACAGTCCTTGCGCTCTGCGCCTATGCGGCAGACAAAAGCATCGGTACGGAAATGCTGAATTTTCTCCGCGGTCCGCGTCCGTTGAACGGACAGGAAATATCCTTCCTCAACGACCGCTTCCGCGACGGCAAGACCTACCTGCCCTTCACATATTTCGAGGGTGCAACTCCGGACAACAATTACACGCCGACACAGCCCTACAGGATAGTTATCGAGAGCAATCACACCTCGAATGACGAGGCGGGCTACATGAAGCTGTTTATTCCCTGCGGTGGAGCGGATGCGCCGCGTCCGATAAAGCTTCGTCAGCGCGGCAGCGACGGCAAGTGGTTCCTGTGGGAGCAGTATCTTCTCACGGGAGTTCGCACGCCGAAGGAAGCCGATCCCTGGGCATAACGGAGGCTGACATGAATATTATCGGAAAATGGAAGCTGAAGGAAATACGCCTTCCGAGTGAAAACGGTCCGCAGCGCTATACCGAGGATAACTGTCCACCGGAGCAGGCAGAGGTTTTCGCGGAAAACCGCGATATGCTTCTTGAGTTTCTCGAGGACGGAACACTGAACACGCTGGTTCCGTCGACCGACGAGTATCTTGCAATGGCGGCGGAAGCCGGACTTGAGCCGCGTGAGGACGGATTTATCGTCGCGCTTTCGACACAGTGGGAGCAGCGCAACGGCAAGCCGTACTATAACAGCGAGCTCGAGGGCGAGCTTCTCGGTGAAGCCGTCGACCCGTATATCGAGATCGGCGAGACCGACGACGGCTGTATTATGTACAACTTCGGCATGTTCATCTACGAGCGCGTATAAGACAATACCTGAAAAAGCGGAGCCTCTTCACAGCGGAGGCTCCGCTTTCGTTCGCTCGGTGCTGTGCCAAAACAGTGTGAATACACAAAGCCGAGTGCAGCAGACGACCGGCATGCCGCTTTCCCTTAAGCTTAGCGCCGGCAGAAATATTCGCTCTCACGCCTTGCCGTGCGTTGCATAACGGGCGTAAAAGTGGTATAATAAAGAGACGCGGCTTGCCGTGACCTACTTAGTACTGAAAACGGAGAATTACATTGAAGCACCAAGCAACAAACGGCAAAGTTAACCTCCTCGCCGTCGGAGGATCGACGGCATCGGGAAAAAGCGCACTCGCACTCGCGCTTGCAAAGCAGCTTGACGGCGAGATCGTGTCGTGCGACTCAATGGCAATATATTGCGGCATGGATATCGGCACGGCAAAGCCGAGCGCCGAAGAGCTCGCCGCAGTTCCTCATCACATGATAGATGTCTGCCCGCCGTCGCGCTCCTTTTCCGCCGCGGACTGGGTCGAGGGGGCAGCACGCGCTATCGATGACATAGCAGCACGCGGGAAAACGCCGATAATTTGCGGCGGCACGGGCATGTATCTTGACGCCCTGCTCCGCCCCAAGCCGTTCTCAAAAGCTGACGGGGTCGATGAGAACGCCGAGCTGCGCGAAGAGCTTCGCCTATTTGCGGAGGAAAACGGAAATGCAGCTCTTCACGAGCGCCTTCGCAAGGTCGACCCCGACTCCGCCGCGGCTATACATCAAAATAATGTCAAGCGCGTTATCCGTGCGCTTGAAATATACCTGACGACGGGTATTACAAAAACCGAGTCCGACAGGCAAAGCCTTGAGGGTGAGACGCGCTACAGCTGCCGCGTGATCACGCTCGACTACGAAAACCGGGATATTCTTTATTCGCGCATCGACCGCAGAGTCGACGAAATGTTCAGACAGGGGCTCGAGCGCGAGGTTCGCTCACTTTACGAAAGCGGTGCGTTGCCGACGGACTCAACGGCGGCACAGGGCATCGGCTACAAGGAGCTTCTGCTTTATATCACGGGAGAAATCTCGCTTGAGGCAGCGTGCGAGCTTGTGAAGAAAAACACGCGTAATTACGCAAAGCGGCAGATAACGTGGTTCAAGCGCTACCGCGACATTTCGCTGACGCCGGACGCCGACGGCGTGATGAAAAGCACCGACAAGCTCTGCCGTCTTTGTGCGGAGCAGCTTTAAGTACACAACGGGCTTGCCGTGTATCGCAGGACACGATACACGGCAAGCCTGTTTATTTTGTGCTTATCATTACGGCAGCTGTCCCGTCGAGTGCCTTAATGCAGCTCTGCGAGCAGTGATATTTCTTGCCTATCTCCCATGAGCTCTCACCGCTACTCGGATAATACAGCGTCAAAAGCTCGCGTCTCGGTGTCACAGGCTCGTCACGCTTCAGCACCACGCGGCTGACATAGCGCTTCTCGGCGCATTCAAGGGCGATGCATGTCAGCGCAAGCTCACAGCTTACAGACAGTCTGTCTCCGTCGAGCCTTCCCTCGGCACAGATGACCGCCGCACCCGCCATTACGGCAGTCGCCTCCCCTCGCTTGCATTCGCATTCGAATCTGTACGGCACGTCGAGCTCCTGCAAGACCGTCTCGCCGCCGCTTGCAATCAGCGCCGTCACGGCACAGCTTCCGCTTAGCACAAGCCGACCCTCGGCGGTGCATTCGGCGCGACTGCTCGAAACTGTGGCGGTAATATGCGATATCTCACCGCCGACCGCGTTCGGAAGCTGCCGCGACGCGTTCGCAGAAAGCTGCGTATTCACGCCCGCAAGGCATCGTACCACCCTTGCCGATGAAAGCTCGCAGCTGTCGAAATACTCGGTTGAATACGCGTCACCTACCAGCTCCGTGCTTTGCTCCGCAAATGCCGTTGCCTCAACATCGTATTCAGCCTCCCAGCTAAGCTCGCCGTCCTCGCCTCCGTGGAGCTTGACTGCGGCACATCTCGCACGTCCCACCGCGTAAGTCCGTGTCGCGCCCGACGGCAGCTCGCCGAGTGCGACGTTCTCCTCAAACGGAGCACGCGTCCGAGCGGTAAAATACCTGCCCTCACCATCCGCCGCAAGGCAGCTTATGTAGAGCTCACCCTTAACCGTTGCCCTTCCTCCGGCTACAGTCGCCGACGTTACGGCAGCGGCACCCTCGCAGGATATTATCCGCGAGCCCTCGCGTATGTGCAGCTCGCCCGACAGATTTCCCGAGGACGCACCGCAGTACAGCGAGGTGTATTCCGTCGGGAAGCGACACAGCTCAAGCGAGCTCTCGGAATTTACCGTACCGCTCGCCGCCTCTCCCGACACGAGCTCAAGCTCCATTTCATCGTACTGCGACGCAAATACCGCCGAGTGAAGCTTAAGCGTAAGGCTGAGTCGGCGAGGTCCCGTCGCGCGGCAAAGCGTGCTTTCGGCACTCGTATTCACTATAAGGCGCTCGACCGACAGCTCCGCCATGTCACAGCCCGCGCAGGAAAGCTGCACACTGTATTCGCAGTTATGCGGATACGCGCACAGCTCTCCGTTATCTCCGATGTAGTACACGCACACGATCACAAGCCCCGAAAGCACAAGCTCTCCCCTGTCGATATACCTGCTGTCAGGGAGGATAGCGCTTGAGCACGAAATTATCCTGCCTATCTCGGGCATGTAGTCGGGCAGACTTATCTCGTCCGCCGCCTCATGCCTTGCACCGATGCATACCCGCTGAAGCTCTGCCTTTGTTTTCATATGCTCCCTCACTTTATATCTTTTCGCTTTCGTGCCATTTATATGTCGCAGAAGGCTCCGATATGCCGAACGGGGCTTGAAATTATCCCCGAGCTGTGCTATAATATATCAGCATTTGATAATGATAATCAATTTCATATTCGAGGTGCGTATGAATAAAGGAAAACTGATAGTAATCGAGGGTGCCGTCGACGGCATCGGAAAATCCACGCAATTTGCGCTTCTGCGCGATAAGCTTACGGCTCTTTCGTATACAGTGTGCGGTCATCATTTCCCCTCCTACGGAACGCCGCAGGGCGCGGCGGTCGAGGCATATCTTCGCGGTGAGCTCGGGGAGCGCTCCTCACTCTCACCGTATCTGATCAATGCTCTGTACGCCACGGATCGCGCCGTAAGCTGGCGGACGACTCTGCGCTCGCATATTGAAGCCGGCGAGCTTCTTCTGCTCGACCGATACACGACCTCAAGCCTAATATATCAGTCGGCTTCGCTTGAAGGCAAGAGCGACAAGCTCGATTTTATCAAGTATGTATCCGACTACGAATACGTAAAGCTCGGCATACCTGCTCCGGACGCCGTAATTTTTCTTGATGCGCCGTTCGAAACTGCGGAAAAGCTACGCAGCGCGCGACGCACCAATGACGGCGTGCAAAACGATATCCACGAGCGTGACCGTGACTTTATGCGTCGCGTATGGGAAAGCGCGCAGCTTGTCAGCCGCGTGCAGGGCTGGACACGCATAGACTGCACGGAAAAAAACGGCGAAATGAGAAGCCGCGAGGCTATACACCGTGACGTTTTTGATTCTCTTTCGGAGGTGCTGAAATGAGCGGCAGAACCTATAAAACACGTCAGCGCGAGGAGATACTTGCGGTCTTCGAACGCTCGCCCGACAGATGCTTCTCGGCGCGTGAGCTGATTAGCGAGGGCGGGCTCTCTGCCGCACAGGCTACCGTATACAGAACACTGAGCATTCTTACAAGCGAGGGCATAATTCGTCGCTTCAAGTCCGCCGTCGGGGGAGACTGCTATAAGCTTGCCTGCCGCCGCGGCGATCACATTCACTTTGTCTGCACAAGCTGCGGTGAGCTGATGCATTCCGACTGCAAGTTCATTAACGAGCTGTCGGAGCATCTTCTGAGCTGCCACGGCTTCCGCCTCGACACAGGGAACACCGTGATCTACGGACTCTGCCCGAAATGCGCCGAAAGCGGGGTCGAGCTGTGAAACGACTTTTACTCCTGCTTTTGTCGCTTTCGCTCGTTCTGCCGACTGCCTCCTGCGGAGCGCCCGATAACGGGGACATAACACTTCGGATCGTGACGACCGTGTTTCCGCAGTACGATTTTGCAAGAGCGATATGCGCCGATTCGGCGAAGCACGTCAGCATTACTATGCTCCTGCCTCCGGGCAGCGAGAGCCACGACTACGAGCCGAGCCTTGCCGACCTGAAGCTTATCGGAGAATGCGATCTGTTCATCTGCGTCGGCGGTGAGACCGATGCATGGGTCGAGGACGCTGTCGCTGCCGTCGGCTCCGAGGTCAATGTTATGCGCCTCACGGAGCATGTCGAGCTTCTGTGCGAGGAGGACGGCGGAATACTTGACAGTGATCATTCGCATGACCACAGCAACGCTCACGACGAGGACGCACATAAAGGCTTCGACGGACACACGTCCAACGAACAGGCTGTTCACGAACAGGAAGCTCAGGAGCAGAGCGCTCACAAGCACGCGTCTCACGGGCACGAGCTCGACGAGCACGTTTGGACGACTGCCGAAAACGCGGCTATTTTAACCGAAGCTATATGCGACGAGCTGTGTCGGTTATGCCCGTCCCTTGCTGACAGCTTTCGCAGCTGCGGAGGTCAATACGCAGCACAGCTTCGCGAGCTTGACGGCGAGTATCTTGAGCTGTGTGAAGGCGCGAGCCGGAATAAGCTTTATTTCGCCGACCGCTTCCCCTTTCGCTATCTGACCGAGCACTGCTCGCTCGAATATGAGGCTGCCTTCTCCGGCTGCTCGTCGGACAGCGAGCCGTCGCTTTCCGTTATTGCCCGGCTTACAAGGGATATCAAGGAAAGCAGCGTTCCGCTGCTGCTGACGACCGAATTCTCCTCGCAAGGCGCGCCGCGCTTCATCGCCGATGAGACCGGGTGCGAAATTGCGACACTGCACTCCTATCACAACGTCTCAAGGGAGGACTTCGAGGCGGGTGTGACCTACCTTGAGCTTGCGCGGCAAAACCTGTCGGTGCTCCGCCGCGCGCTCAGCTGATTTTCACCTGTGAGGTACATATGAACAGCTTAATTACATGCAAAAATCTGACACTCGCGTATGACGGCGTGCTTGTTGTCAACAATCTGTCGTTTGACGTCGGGCAGGGCGAGATATTTCTTATATCCGGTGAAAACGGCTCGGGAAAATCCACGCTGATCAAAGCGCTGCTCGGACTTATCAAACCGATAGACGGCACTATTACGTATGACAGCGTCAACGGTCGCGTCGGCATCGGCTACCTTCCGCAGAAAAGCCGCGCAGAGCGTGATTTTCCCGCGACTGTTCGCGAGGTGGTCGCCTCAGGACTCGTCGGACACCTGAAGCACGGCATATTCATGCCACGCGACAGCAAGGAAAAAATCGCCTCGGCTATAGAAAAAACTGGCATCGGCGACATTGCCGACAAGAGCTTCAACGAGCTGTCGGGCGGACAGCAGCAAAGGACGCTCCTTGCTCGTGCGCTTTGTGCCGCGGAGGAGCTGCTTATCCTCGACGAGCCAACGAATGCCCTTGACAGCGAGTCGAGCGCCGAAATGTACAGCATAATAACCTCGCTCAGACATCACCACGGAATGACGGTCATTATGGTAAGCCACGACCTCGAGAGCGCGGTCGGAATGGCTGACCGCGTGCTTCACCTGTGCTGCGACGGCGCATTCTGCTGCCGCTCGGACGAATACGAAAAAAATCTGTCGAGGGCGCACCGCGGTCACATCGGCATTTGCAGCTGCGGTCACGACCATCACTGTGAAACGGAGGAAGTCAAATGACAATTACGGATATCTTCAGCGAGCCCTTTCTGCGGAGCATCGTGCTTCGTGCAACGCTCGTCGGTGTCTTAGTCTCGCTGTGCGCCTCCCTGCTCGGCGTGTGCCTTGTTATGCGGCGATATTCAATGATCGGCGACGGTCTGTCGCACGTCGGTTATTTCGCACTTGCGCTTGGCGCCCTGGCTGGCATCGGAAGCGAATTCACCGTGGAGGCTGCACTCCCTATCGTAATTCTTGCAGCCGTGCTCATTCTGAAGCTTGACGGCAAGGGCAAGATCAGCGGCGACTCGGCGTGCGCCATCGTTTCGACAGGTGCTGTCGCGGTCGGCACACTTATCTTCGGCATAAGCGGTACTGCAAGCGCCGACATATGCGGAAGCCTCTTCGGCTCCGCCTCGGTCATTACCGTCACCGGCAAGGACGTGCTCCTCAGCGTAATTCTCGCTGCCGCCGTCGGCGTGTATTTCCTGCTCTTTTACAGGCAGATATTTGCCGTGACCTTCGACGAACCGTTCGCGAGTGCTGCCGGAATTCGCTCGGGCTCGCTTCGCACGGCGCTCGCGGTGCTCACCGCTGTGACTATAGTTGTCGGCATGAAAATGATGGGCTCGATCATGATATCGGCGCTGATCGTCTTCCCCGCAATGAGCGCCTCACAGGTCTGCCGCAGCTTCAAGGGCGTCGTGATTTGCGCCGCATCCGTATCCGTTGTGTGCTTCATTCTCGGCTTTATCGCCGCCTGCCTGCTTTCGCTCCAAACGGGAGCGGCTGTCGTCACGGCGGAGCTTATAATGTTTATAATATTCGCCGCCTTTGCAAGCATACGCTCGGCGCTTCGTCGCCGCAGAATAAGGAGGCAAACACGTGAAGCGCTGTGACGGACATACTCACCCGAATCTTCTGAAGACAGAGCGAGGCGGGATCGAATTCGCGCTTTCTGCCGCGGAGCACGGCTTTGACGAGATCGTCTTCACCGACCACATGCCGTTCACCGTAACCGGTGACGAGCATGACCGCATTCCCTTCGGCGAGGTCGGCAATTACTGCCGCGCCGTTCGCGAGCTCGGTGAGCGCTTTGGAGACAGGATCAAAATCTCAGTCGGCATCGAGGTGGATTTCCACCCAAGCTGCGTTGCCGAAATACGCGACGTGCTCTCCGAGGGACGCTTTGACCGCGTGCTCGGCTCGTCGCACCTCAATATTGCAGGCTTTGGCGTGCCGTTCGAACGACTGACGCACACGGAATTCGCCGTAACGGTCATAGAAAACTACATCGCGGCAGCTGAGTCCGGCTTCTTCGACGTGATAACTCATCTTGACATCTACCGTCTGCTGTTTACGGACGACGCCTTTCCTATGACCGACGACGGCTTTAACGTAAGCTCCGTCGCACCGCTTTTGCACCGTCTGTTTGCACTTCTTGAGCGAAAAAGCATTGCCCTTGAGGTAAATGCCGCGCCGCTGTACAAGTGCTTTGACCGTCTCGGTCCGTACCCGACACGCGAAATTCTCGCTCTTGCCGAGGGCTATAAATTCCCGATAGTCTACGGCTCCGACGCGCACATCAAAGAAAACGTCGGCTTCGGCTATGAAGAGTGCGTGAAATACTTAAGATAACAAAGCATCCGAGAGCAGCGCGCCGCTCTCGGATGCTTTTGCTATAGCCCTTTTATTTTACGACGCCCACAGTCTCCGTTCCGAGATCATGCCGCGCGCCCTTTACAAGTGTGTAATCGCCGTGCGTCGGGTCAACGAACAGACGGTTCTCGTCTGTGCCGTACACCTCGTTATCCTTGTATACTCCGTACTTGTTGAAGGCGCAGTCGTCACTTCCGTCCGGAAGCGGGAAATCGCTGCCGATAACGGTATTCCGCTCAACGTAGTTGATAACGGTGTACACCGATTCAAGCGTGCCGAGCTTTGCAAGGTCGTAGGTGTACTCAAACATGAGCGGCCAGCGCTCTCTCCAGAGCTCATAGCCCTCGTCCCCCTCCTTCGGAAGCTGCGCGCCGTAATAGCGGTAGAATTCCGTATTCTGAACCGAGCTCGGAAGTCCGAGATTGATCTCGGTTATAACGTGCTCATAAAGTCCGTTCGAATACATCACAGCGTCTCCGAGAGGTGAGACATTGGCGTTAATAAATATGTTGTCGTACACCTCATTATCGCGTCCGCCGTGAATGCAGACGGCGTGGTCTCCCGCGTTGTAGAAGAGATTTCCGTATATCTCCATGGCGCAGGTGAAGTTGTCAATGTAAATACCGTATGCGCCGCCGCAGGCTCTGATGTTGCAGAAAAGGTTGTACCTGACGGTGTTTCCTCGGTAGCACTCGCTGTTCCATGTGTAGATCGCACCGAAGTCCTCTGTCGTCATCATCATGTTGTCGAATACATTGTACTCCATGACGGTATCGATGCTCTCATTAAAGCGTACCGCGCCGTGCGCACCGTTCTCGAATACATTGTGCGAGACATCTGCCGCAACGTCGTGGTAGATCGCCACCGCCTGTGCGTCGTTGAAGTAATGCGGCTGACCGAAGTCGTGCATGTAGTTGTTCGAGATCACGTTTCCGGCAGACTTAAGATGCGCTCTGTCGGCGTCCGACACGACATTGACCGCGCAGCAATTGAAATTGTATATCTCGTTGTTCGTTACGGTAAGATGGTTCACGGATTTTGTGTTGATAACGTACTGTCCGCTGATATTGCCTATCTTGCAGCGGTCGACGGTGATGTAGTCGCCGCTTACAGTAAAGGCGTCCTCGGTCGTGCCGGTAAATTCAAGACCGACAAAGGAGATATTGTCGGCACCCTGTTCGACGGTAATAAAGCCGCCGGCATTCGACACGGCGTAGTCTCCGTCAGGCTTGTATACGTAAAGCACATGAGTCTCGGTATCGTACCAGTATTCTCCCGCATTGTCGAGCTGGTCGGAGAGATTCGAGAAGAATATATCGTCGTCGATCCTTCCCTCGTACATGAGCGGATAATTGTCCCATTTCTCGAGCGGACCGACTATCATACCGTTCTTCGGCACGTAGCCCTCATAAATATCGAGAGTAAGGATAGCTGTTTCAGGGTCATAGGACTTCACCGTAAAGGTGTCGATAAGCCAGCCTGTTCTGAGGTGTCCCGTGACTCTCATGCCTTCGGTCTTGCGGAAGCCGGAGACTATCTTCGGAAGCAGCGCCTGTAGCTGTATACTGCTGTATTCGTCGACCGTGGTGGTCATGTTAAGATAATTTCTATCTGTTCCGTCGGCATTTTTATTCGGGTAGCGTGCCTCATGGCAGCTTCCGCTTGCGCTGCTGAAAAGCGCGTTGTCCTCGGTCATCGTGTCAAGCTTGCCGGAAAGGTCGACCTTGTATATGTCCTTGTAGAACGCCTCGTTAAAGAGATACCTGTCGCCGTCCTCAATGGGCTTGAACTCGTCCTTCTTTATCGTGACGCCGTTTTCGAATATTACGTCTCCGTCGCCGTATGCCGTGTAGCGGATCGGCACGTCGGAGCTACCGCCGTCCTCTGCGGTGAAGACAAGCCCCTCGAGCACACCGTAATTGCCTGCTTTGAAGGCAACGACTATCTCGCGTGTCGCCGTCTTCTTCAGCTCACGCACAAGCTCCTTGGCGCGGGCGAAGGTTGCAACAGGCTTTGAAAGCGTGCCGGGGTTCGTGTCCTTGCCGTCAACTGCGACGTAGATGTCGGCGTCCGTGACAAGCTCGACCGAGCGGTCAAGATCTCTGTTGTACTCCGGCTCTGCATAGTAGAGCTCGTAGTCGAAGCTCTTGCCCTCCTTAAAGCGCTTAAGAATGACTGCGAACTGCTCGCGCGTCGCGCCGCTTGTCGGCTCGAGAGTGGAGGTTGTAACACCCGTGATAAGTCCCGTAGCGTTTGCCCACGACATCGCGTCACGCGCATAGGCTTGAACCTTCCTGTAGTCGGAATATCCGGTGATATCGCGGCGATTTTCCGATTTGATGTGCTCGAGCGGCGCATATCGCATTAAAATTGCCGCGAGCTGCTGACGGGTGACGTTGTCATTCGGTGCGAAAACGCCGGGCTCGACGCCGTTGACTATCTCGCGCTCCGCTGCCCACATTGCAGCACTTGCAAACCAGTCGTTCTTCTTTACGTCCTTAAAGCGGGCAATATACTTGACATTAGGCTCGCCCTGAAAGCGGTAGAGCACGGTGACGACCATCGCTCGGCTCATTGTCTCCTCGGGAGCGAATAGACCTCCGCCCTTTCCGTTCATAAAGCCGTTTTCCGTGGCGTACATAATTTCGTTAAAGCTCCAGCGACCCGTTTTAACGTCCTTGTACGGCGACTCCGCTGCGGTCACCCCCGCCGCGCCGATAAGCGTCGTCGCCGCAGTCATCGCAGCGAGAAGCGCCGAGAGTATTCTTCGTTTCTTCATTTTCTTGTTGTCCTTTCGTTTGTGTTCTTTGCGTTTTGCAATTGTCGCAACAGTGATGAGTTAATTATATCACAATAATCACATTTTGTAAACACTACGCGAGTAGCACGTCGACATTTTCGGAGAGTTGCCCAATTACCCCCCGGGTTTTTGTGCATATTAACAAAAAATGAGGAGCAGTAGCTCCTGCCCCTCATTTTCATTTTAATGCTTTAAGCCGATGCTGCTAAAGTCAATGCTAAAGAAGTCGGCGTCTTCCCTCATTCTGTAGTCGCCGTGCGTCGGGTCAACGAAGAAGGGATTCTCGTCGAGCGAGTAATTTTTGTTCCCCTCAAATACGCCGTAACGCGCTGCTGCCGAGCCGCTTTCTGGATCGTGCTCGGGCTCTGTGAATTCGGGTCCTATGATCGCGTTGTTCTTTATGTAGTTGACCATCGTATACATACAGTCAAGCTCGCCCTCCTTCGTGATGTCGAAGTTATAGCGGTAAAGGATCGGCCAACGCTCGAGCCACAGCTCGTAGCCCTCCTCGCCCTCCTCGGGCTTGAGGCTGAGACCGTATACGTTTCGGTTGTACCAATACGACTCACTCACGACATTGCCGTCTTCGTCGACTCCGGCGAAGATTCCTTCTGTGTACATGAGGAAGTCTCCATCGTACTGGCAGTTTGTATGTCCCCGTCCGCGGTTTATAATTATGTTGTCGTGAACCTCGTTGTCACGGCAGGCGTGCAGCGTTACCGCGTGAGCACCTGCATTGTAGAAGATGTTTCCGTAGATCTCCTGACCGGACGATATATCATCAATGTAGATGCCGTAGCCGGGGATGCCCTTTATATTTGTGAAGAGATTATAGCGGATAACGTTCGAGCGGAAGGCAAGAAGACCGTTCATGTAGACTGCACCGAAGTCTCCCGTTGTCAGCATCATGTGATCGAAGACGTTTTTCTCGATCAACGTATCGATGCAGTCGACAAGCTCGACTGCGCCGTGCGCGCCTCTTTCGTAAACATTGTGATCCACTCGCGCCTCGATCGTATTGATAAGCCTGAGCGCCATTCCCGTAAGGAAAAATTTTTGAAGTCCGAAGTCGTGGAAGTAGTTGTTCGTGACCACCGTGTGACCCGACTCGAGAAGATTCATGTTAAGCTCTTCCTTGATGATGACCGCACATGCGATGTAATTGTAGAACTCGCAGTTCTCGACGGTGATGTTTACCGCATCGTCGAACTGAGCGATTATCTGAGATGCACAGTTGCCGAAGGTGCAGCCGTCGAGGGTAATATTCGAAGCCTCGGATACGATAACGTTTTCCGTTGAGCCGTCAAACGTGAGTCCCTCGAAGGTGATATAGTCAGCAGTGTCCTCAAGGATAATTTGACCGCCCGTCATGGATATCGTGTAATCCCCGCTCGGCTTGTATACATAAAGTATCTTTGTCGCAGGGTCGAACCAATATTCGTTTTCATAATCGAGCGCGTCGGAGAGGTTGTGGAAGTATATCGTGTCGTCGCAGCGACCCTCGTACATGAGCGGAACCTCATTCATGTCATAAGTGCCGTCAAAATTCGTCTTTTCGATATCAAATTCCAGAACATGTGTCTCGGGGTCGTAGGATTTTACCACGAAGGTATCGATAAGATAGCCTCTTCTGAGGTAGCCCGTGACCTTCATTCCCTCGACTGTGCGGAAGCGCTCCACTACCTTCGGAAGAGCATACTGAAGCTCGATACTGCAAAGCGGGTCAACGGTGGTCGTCATGTTTCTGAAATACACGTCCGAAACATCGCCGGTGCCTGTCTTGTTCGGGTAACGCGCCTCATCGCAGAAGCCGCGCTCTCTGCTGAAGAGTATGTTGGTATCGGTCATCTCGTCGACCAGACCCTTGAGGCTTACCTTATAAATATCGTTGAACGCCACCTCCTCGAAGAGATACTTGTCGCTCTCCTCGATAGGAACGAACTCATCCTCTCTGATCGAGATGCCGTTTTCGAAAAGCACCTCGCCGTCGCCGTAGGCTGTGTAGCGGATCGGCACGTCAGGTGTGCCCGCGTCCTCTGCGGTAAAGGTGATATCGTTGAGCGGACCGTAATTACCTGCCTTGAACGCGACGACGATCTCGCGTGTCGCCGTTTTCTTCAGCTCGCGAACCATCTCCTTGGCGCGTGCGAGAGTCGCTATCGGCTTGTCGAACGTACCGGCGTTTTTGTCGTTACCGTCAGCGGCAACGTAAATGTCGGCTTCGCTCTCGAGAGAGGTATCTCTCTTGATCTCGGTGCTGTACACGGGATCGTTGTACGCAAGCTCGTAGTCGAAGCCTGCGCCATCCTTAAATCTCTTGAGAATGACCGCAAACTGCTCACGTGTCGCGCCCTTTGCCGGCTCGAGAGTTGTCGTTGTAACACCCGTGATAAGTCCCGTAGCGTTTGCCCACGACATCGCGTCGCGGGCATATGACTGCACCTTCTTGTAGTCCTTGTAGCCTGTGATATCCTTTCGGCTGTCGTCCTTGATGTACTCGAGCGGCGCGTAGCGCATGAGAATCGCGGCAAGCTGCTGGCGCGTCACGTCCTCGTTCGGCGCAAACTTGCCCGGCTCAACGCCGTTTACGATTCCCTTGCTCTCTGCCCACAGAACCGCATTTGCAAACCAGTCCTTCTTCTTGACGTCGGAGAATGTCGCCTGATACCTGATATCGGGCTCGCCCTGGAAACGGTAGAGCACTGTCACTACCATTGCGCGCGTCATCGTCTCCTCCGGAGCGAAAAGTCCGCCTCCCTTGCCGTTCATGTAGCCGCTTTCGGTAGCGTACATAATTTCGTTAAAGCTCCAGCGTTCTGTTTTAACGTCCTTGTAGGGAGATTCAGCTGCTGTCACTCCCGCAGTGCCAAGCGCCGTTCCCGCCGCCGTTATAAAGGCGAGCAGCGCCGAGAGTATTCTTCGTTTCTTCATTCTTGTGCTGTCCTTTCGTTATGTCGATCACGTTTTGCGCGGATAGCTCCGCTGCTATAACGTTATTATATCACCAAAGCCGTAATTTGTAAATACACTATGAAGCCGTCGATGATTATTTCGGAGAGTTGCCCAATTACCCCCCGTTTTTTTGTGCAGCTTGACGAAAAAAGCAAGCACCCTGCGACGTGATGCCGCAGGGTGCTTGCTTATTATTTAGCTTCAGATCACTTGCGAAGACCTATTTCAGCTACTGGAATCTCAATTCCGGAATCAGCTGTCGGAGTGTAGTCGCCGTGCGTCGGGTCGACAAAGCCGAGCTTATAGTCCGGCTCGTAATGATTATTTGTCTCATTTCCGACACCGAAAAGGTCGTACAGCTTTGTGTTACCGCAAATTGCAGTGCCGAGAACCTTATTGTTTCTGATGTAGTTTACGGTAGTCAGGTAGCACTCAAGCTCACCGACACGCTCTACGTCGAAATTGTAGTTATAAAGGATGGGCCAACGGCTGTGCCACTCCTCGTACCACTCACTTCCCTCAGGCGGAATGGATGCAAGCTCGCCGAGAACATTGAGTCCGTCATTACTGTCGTACTCCTCATAGGTGTACGACGGATCTGCCTCCTTCATGCCGATATAGTCGTACACGTCGGAGTTATACATAAGGAAGTCACCGGGGTGACCGTCGACCGCTATGGCAACGTTGTTGGCTACGACATTGTCGCGTCCGCCGTTCAGCGTTACGCAGTGGTCACCTGCATTGTAGAACAAATTGTTCGTAAATTCCTGACCGCAGGAGCCGTCGGCGTATATGCCGTACTGTCCCGCCGCAGCGCGGATATTCATAAAGATATTGTAGCGAATGTAGTCTGAGCGGAAGGTGTATGCGCGGAAGGTCGCGTATATCGCACCGAAGTCCGCAGTCGTCGTCATCAGGCTGTCGAAGACATTGTACTCGATGTGAAGGTCAACGCAGCGGTCGTAGCGGATCGCGCCGTGTGCGCCGTTACTGAATACGTTATGCGTGATCCGAGCACCGACCTGCCTGTTGATCTCGATACCCGACGGCCATGAATCCATAAAGCCGAAGTCATGGAAGTAGTTGTTGTCGACGACGATATTCTCAGACTTCAGCGAATACTGAGATGTCTTGCTGTCGGTGATATACATGCCGTACTGACCGAAATTGTAAAGCTCATTGTTAATGAAGCTGAGATTCGTGCAGTCTCCGCTGTAGAGCACATACTTACCGGAAACATTCGATATTGTAAGACGGTCGAAGGTGAGGCTGTCAGAGTCGTTTGCACGAATCGCATCACCCATGCAGCCGTTGAAGTTAAGACCAACGAAGCTGATGTAGTCGGCGTCGCTCAGAGTCATGAAGCCGCCGCCGTCAGCGATGGTGTAGTCTCCGTTCGGCGCGTACACGTACAGTGTCTTTGTGGAGGTGTCAAACCAATACTCGCCTTCCTTATCGAGCTGATCGGAAAGGTTAGAGAAGTAGACCGTATCAGTCGTGCGTCCTTCAAACATAAAGTCGAAGCCACCGAGCTCCTCTCCGACCACGTAGCCGTTATCGGGGCGGTAGCCGAGATAGGTGTCGAAGGTCACGATATTCGTCTCGGGGTCGTAGGACTTGACATTGAAGGTCTCAACGAGCCAGCCCACGCGCAAAAATCCCGTGATTCGCATGCCCTCGGTCGTGCGGAAGCCCGCAACGATCTTCGGAAGCAGTGCCTGAAGCTGAATGCTGCAATGCTTGTCGACGGTTGTCGTCATATTCGAATAGAATCTGTCGGTACCGTCTGCCTCCTTGTTCGGATAACGTGCCTCATAGCATGCGCCGCTGCCCGAGAAGAGTGTGTTCTTCTGCGAAAACTCATCAACGCGTCCGTTGAGGTCTACCTTGTAGATTTTGTCGTAGAACTTTTCCTTGAAGAGATACTTTTCGCTCTCCTCGATGGGCTTGAATTCCTCATTCTTGATGGTTACGCCGTTCGAGAAGGTGACCTCGCCGTCGCCGTAGGCTGTGTAGCGGATAGGAGCATCGGCTGTACCGCTGTCCTCTGCGGTGAATTCAAGGCAATCCATCGCACCGTAGTTGCCCGCCTTGAATGCAACGACGATCTCGCCCTTTGCCGTCTTCTTCAGCTCGCGAACCATTTCCTTCGCGCGTGCGAAGGTAGCGATAGGCTTGTCGAGCGTTCCGGGGTTCGTGTCATTTCCGTCGACTGCGACGTAAATATCGGCATCTGTGACAAGCTCGACGCTTCTGTCAAGAGCAGTGCTGTACACGGGTGCATTGTAGACGTATTCGTATTCGAAGTTGGCGCCTTCCTTGAAGCGCTTCAGAATTACCGCGAACTGCTCACGTGTCGCGCCCTTCGCGGGCTCGAGAGTTGTCGTTGTAACTCCCGTGATAAGTCCCGTGGCGTTAGCCCAGGACATCGCGTCACGCGCGTAAGCCTGAACCTTCTTGTAGTCCTTATAGCCGGCAATGTCCTTTCGACTGTCGTCCTTGATGTACTCCATCGGAGCGTAGCGCATGAGAATTGCGGCGAGCTGCTGGCGCGTTACGTCCTCGTTCGGCGCGAACTTGCCTGCCTCTACTCCGTTGACGATTCCCTCTTCGGCTGCCCAGAGAACAGCGTCGGAGAACCAGTCCTTCTCCCTGACGTCAGAGAATTTCGACTGATACTTGACAGTGGGCTCGCCCTGAAAACGGTAGAGCACCGACACTACCATCGCGCGCGTCATTGTCTCCTCGGGAGCGAAAAGTCCGCCGCCCTTGCCGTTCATGTAGCCGTTTTCCGTGGCGTACATGATCTCGTCAAAGCTCCAGCGCTTTGTACTTACGTCCTTGTACGGCGATTCTGCCGCCGTGGCGACCGATGCCGCGCCGACAAGCGTCGTTGCCGCAGTTACCGCAGCGAGGAGCGCTGACAGTATTCTTCTTTTCTTCATCTTAACGTATCCTTTCTTTCGGATCCTTATCGTTTTAGCGCGGAAATTTCGCCCACACTGCATTAATTGTATCACAATCTTCGACATTTGTAAACCTACATTTAAGCCGGCATGGAGCTTTTCGTCACAATGTACATTTTTCTTATCATTTTTTGTGCAGTTTAACGGGCTGCGTGCAAAAAGGGAGAGGCTCGCTTTGAAGACCTCTCCCTTCGGCTAATTTGGTTATGCAAAAACAAAGCTGCGGAGCACGAAATAACCGACAACGATGATTCCGAGTGCTATTCTGTACCAGCCAAACACCTCGAAGCTGTGGCGGCGAACAAAGCCCATGAGGAACTTTATCGCAACGACCGACACCGCAAATGCCGTAACTATTCCGACGACAAGTGTAATTATCTCCGCCTGCGTGAATGTCACGCCGACATCCGCGATGTACTTGAGCACCTTGAGCGCGGACGCGCCGAGCATTACGGGGATGGCAAGGAAGAACGAAAACTCTGACGCCGCCGTGCGCGAGACACCGAAGCACATCGAGCCGATTATCGTCGAGCCGGAGCGCGAGGTTCCGGGGATAAGTGCAAGCACCTGTGCCGCGCCTATTTTCAGTGCTGTCAAATAATCGATATCATCGACCGTCTCTATCTTAAATGATATATTCTTCGCAGCGTGACGGCGCTCTATCACGATAAAGGCAACGCCGTAAACGATGAGCGTTATCGCTACAGTTACATAATTGTAGAGATAGGTGTCGAGCAGATCATCGAATATCAGTCCGATGACAGCTGCGGGAACTGCCGCGACTGCGACCTTTGACCAAAGCACCCACGTTCCCTGTTTCTGTTCGCGTGACTTTGACGGCGCAAAGGGATTCAGCTTTCCGAAGTAAAGCGTCAGCACCGCGAAAATCGAGCCGAGCTGAATTACAACGAGAAACAGCTCGAGAAACTCAGGCGTCACCTTCATATGTACGAACTCGTCAAAGAGTATCATGTGTCCCGTGCTCGACACGGGAAGCCACTCCGTGATGCCCTGCACGATACCGATAAAAAATGCCTTGATAATATCGATCATAAATGTCTCCGTTTGTCGGTCGGCACAGGCCGCCGAGCTTGATTTTCTTTATTCGCCGCCGCGAAGTATGTCTCCCGCCTTCACGGCAAAGGGTACACGAAGTCTGAAGTGCATTCCCGGGTGAGGTGCCGACTCTATCGCGTCACCGTCCTCCGAGGCAAGTGTGTCCGCCGTGAATGCGCGTCCGGTTTTTCCGGGGGAAATGAGTTCCACACACTCACCGGCAACAAGCTTGTTTCGCTGCACGAACAGCGTGTCGTAAAGTCCGTCCTCGGTTGGCACGGAGTCCTCGAGCGCCGTTGCAAGGTAAGCCTTTTCGCGAATATAGCCGTGGCGCGTTACGGTATTCGCATCCTCGTGAGGGGATTTGAAATAAAAGCCCGTACCATACTCTCTGTGGCTGACGCTGTCAAGCTCGCGGAGCAATCGCTCATCCGTCGTATAGCCGTCGGGGTCTGCTCTGTACGAGTCTATCGCCATTCTGTACGCATTGGTAACGACCGCGGTATAATACGCGCTCTTTACCCTGCCCTCGATCTTATAGCTTGATATTCCCGAGCTCTCAAGCGTCGGGATATGCTCAAGCATCGACGTGTCGCGGGACGACATGAAGAAGGTGTCGCCTCCGTCCTCAACAACGCTTACGGCAACAGGGATATCGGGGCGGTTCGCCTCGGAAAGCTCGAGCTCACGCGCGCCGTTTCCGACTGGCGAATACACCCATCTGCACGACTGAGCGCATGTGCCGTGGTTCGCGTCGCGTCCGGTGAAGTAATTCGAAAGCAGGCAGCGTCCGCTGTAGGAGATACACATCGCACCGTGTACGAACGCCTCAAGCTCAAGCTCGTCGGGAATATTCTCGCGAATATCGCGTATCTCGCGAAGCGTGAGCTCGCGCGCGAGGACGATACGCTTTGCGCCAAGGCGGTGCCATGCATTGCACGACGCCGCAGATACTGCGGAGGCCTGTGTTGAAATATGTATATCGAGCTGCGGCGCCCTCTCGCGAACGAGAGAGAACACTCCGATATCTCCGACGATCACGGCGTCGACGCCGACTGTCGCGAGAAAATCAACATATTCGGTGAGCGCGGGATACTCCGCAGTGCGCGGCATTACGTTGAGCGTAACATACACTCGCACGCCGCGGGTGTGGCAATATTCGACCGCCCACGACAGCTCGTCGTTTGTGAAATTGCCGGACGCCGCGCGCATTCCGAACGCCTTTCCCGAAAGGTAGACCGCGTCCGCACCGTACATCACAGCCGCGCAAAGCTTTTCGGGGTTTCCCGCAGGTGAAAGAAGCTCTGCTTTTTTATGTCCGTTCAAGTTGATATCCTTTTCCTTATACATTCATTATAACGGGAAGGATCATCGGCTTTCTCTTCGTCTTCGAATAGAGGAATTTCGAAAGCGTGTCCTTCGTCTGCTGCTTGAGGCGTGTCCATTCGGTGACGCCCGAGTCAAGCAGCTCTGTAAGAAGCTCGCGCGTCAGCTCACGCGCCTTCTCCATCAGCTCCTCGCTCTCGCGAACGTATACAAAGCCGCGGGATATAATATCGGGACCCGATATCAGCACGCGCTGATCCATATCGACCGTTGCGACAACGACAATAAGTCCGTCCTGCGCGAGATGACGTCTGTCGCGAAGCACGATATTTCCGACATCGCCGACGCCGTAGCCGTCGACAAGCGTCTTGCCGGCGGGAACTGGGGCTGCACGCTTACAGGTCTTGCCGTCGAGCTCGAGAACCTGTCCGATATCACATACGAAGATGTCCTTCGGATCCATGCCCATGAATTCCGCAAGCTCCTTATGCTGCATGAGGTGACGGTACTCACCGTGGATGGGCATGAAGAATTTCGGCTTTGTCAGAGCGTGCATGAGCTTCAGCTCCTCCTGGCAGGCGTGACCCGAAACATGCACCTCGGCGTCGTCGTGATAAACGTTTACGCCGCGGCGGTACATCTCGTTGATGATGCGTCCGACGAGCTTTTCGTTTCCGGGGATGGCGTGGGACGAGAGCACGACCAGGTCCTCGCTCGAGAGGGAGACCTGATTGTGGTCGGAGAACGCCATTCTGTAAAGCGCGGACATCGGCTCGCCCTGAGAGCCCGTTGTGACTATCGTTATCATCTCACCGGGATAGCGTCCGATATCGGCAATGTCAATAAGTACTCCGTCCGGCACGTCCATGTAGCCGAGGCGGACTGCCGCGCCGATAACGTTTATCATGCTGCGACCGGTGACTGCGACCTTGCGGCCGAACTTAACGCTTGCGTTGATGATCTGCTGAACGCGGTGAACGTTCGACGAGAAGGTCGCGATAATTATTCTCTTGTGCGGGTTCTGCATGAATATTCCGTCGAGAGCCGAGCCGACGTTTCGCTCGGACGGCGTATACCCGGCACGGTCAACGTTCGTCGACTCGCACATGAGCAGCAGCACACCCTGTCTGCCGTACTCGCCGATTCGGGTGAGATCCATCATTTCGCCGCCGATGGGGGACACGTCGAGCTTGAAGTCGCCCGAGTGCATTATGACGCCGACCGGAGTCGTGACCGCAATGCAGCACGCATCGGCTATCGAGTGGTTGACACGGATAAACTCCGCCTTGAAGGCGCCGAGGGTAAGTATCGTGCCCGCCTCGACGGTGACGAGCGTGCGGCTTCCGAGGAGCTTATGCTCCGCGAGCTTGTTCTCGAGGATTCCGAGCGTGAGGCGCGTGCCGTACACGGGAACGTCGATCTGTCTGAGCAGATACGGTATCGCTCCGATATGGTCCTCGTGTCCGTGCGTTATAAGGATACCCTTGATCTTGTCGACGTTCTTCTCGAGATATGCGAAATCCGGAATTACAAGGTCGATGCCGGGCATATCCTCATCGGGAAATGCGACGCCGCAGTCAATGATTATCATGCTGTCGCCGTACTCGATTACCGCGATATTCTTACCGATCTCGTTGAGTCCTCCGAGCATCATGACGCGGAGCTTGTGGCGGGGCTTCTGTGCGGCGTTCTGCGCGTTCTGTACAGCACCGCTCTTATTTTTCTTTGCCAATTTAATTTTCCTTTCTTAGGCTCTACCGGCTGAAAAAACGGTCGTGCCGGCGTATTCATAATTACGTATGTCGTTCTGCTCTGAAAATGTCGCGCTTCGCCGAGAAAATCGCTGCACTACAAAAAGAGCCCCGATTTCGGCGCGTTTGATGTGTGATCGGCACAGTATCCGATGTTTCGTGAGCCACAAGCTCTCCGAAGGCGGCGGAGACGGCTCCCGAGCGATCCTTCCGTAAACAGCTGCACACAAACGGTCAAGTGCGGCATCGGTCAGAACATTACTTAAATATATTATACAGCATTTACGCGCTGCGGTCAAGTGCTAATTTATGAACAATCCTACATCCATCACACAAGCAGGTATAATGTTAGCACCGCCGCGCACAAAAGCGCCGAAAGCGCGGCTCCTAGCACAAAGGCACGAAGGCGCCCGTGCGAGCGCCTGTCTTCGGCACGTCCGCCCTCCGCACCGCCTCTGACGATACGCATTGCCTCGCGCTCGAGCTCACGCGGCGTCGCACATGAGGAGGACAGCCCGCGGCGCAATATGAGATATGCCTCGTCAAACAGCTCGCTGTCGGTGTTCTTCACGTAATATATTCTCTTCTCGCAGCCACGTATCATTCCTTCACGCTTCCTTTTACGTATTTCTCCTCCATCTTTTCCCAAGGCAGCGAAGGGTATTCACGCGCTAAGTCAAAAATATTCGTA
>CAYYKO010000009.1:25863-41355 GCA_964441695.1 uncultured Ruminococcus sp.
GGAGCTCGCGCCCCCTATCGCAAGCGCACGCGGCGCACTCTTTACGTGCGTGGGCGAGAAATAAACGCTCATCACGTAAAGCAGAGTGTCCGAGCTGCCCATCATGACCGCGCCGCAAAGTGCCGCAGGGCTGTCCGCCCCCGCCACCGCACAAAGCCAGAAAAAGCACTCGCCTAACATAGCACCTCCATCCCGCGCAGAGCGCGTGCGGAATTCCACATTTACAGAATATTAACCGAAAATTCATTGACAAAAAGCTCGATACAAGGTAATATATGTAATATGCGGCAGGAAGCTGCATAACCTTCGGCTTCCGCCTCGAATAATCTTGAAATCACGCGAAAAAAATGAGGTAAATCAAAATGAAATCACTCGGTATAGTAAGAAAGGTCGACGAGCTCGGCAGAATCGTTCTCCCCATTGAAACAAGAAGGGCGCTCGGACTGAATGCCGGAGACGGCGCCGAGATATTCACGGAGGGCAACACCATAATTCTCAGAAAGCACGAGACCTCCTGCATATTCTGCGGCAGCACGGACGATATTATCGAATACAGTGGTAAGAAGATCTGCAAGAGCTGCGCCGAAAAGCTCAACTCGCTTACAAAGTAAGCGCCGCACAGGCTAATATATGCCGCTCGGCAAAAATTATTCTCAGCTGTGAAAGGAGCTCGGCTATGGAAGCTGTAGCACGAAGGGACGCGGACAAAAATTACATGTGGGAGCTGTCCCACATTTTCGAAAGCCGCGAGGATTTTGAGGCTGCGTTTTCGGCGGCCTCGGACGAAATACCGAATATCGCTGCTCTGCACGGTCATCTGACGGAAAGCGCCGAGGTGCTCGCCGCCTCTCTTGACAGAATCTACGACCTGGCGCAGAGAGTCGAGAAGGTCTATCTTTACGCATATCTTCACAAGGAGTCGGACAACTCCGACCCCGAATATCAGCAGCTTGCGGGGCGTGCGACAAAGCTTCTTGTCGATTTCAGCTCCGCTGTATCGTTTATGAATCCGGAGATACTTTCGGCAGGTCACGAGCGCCTTGACGAAATGATGAGCGCCGACTGCCTGGCAGGCTACCGTCATATTCTGAGAGATATTCTCCGAAGCGAGGCGCACACGCTCGACGAGAAGGGAGAGCACCTTCTCGCGCTCCTCGGAGATGCCGCCGAAACACCTTCCGACGCCTTCGGCATGCTTGAAAGCGTAGACATGAAATTCCCGGACATCACGGACGAGAACGGACAGAGCGCCGCGCTGACACACGGCAATTTCTCGGTTTATATGACAAGCCCCGACCGCCGCGTACGCCGCGAAGCATACGAGACGTATTTCGGAGAATTCGCACGCTATATCAACACCTTCGCTGCGCTGTACTCCGGAAGCGTGAAGCTTGACAGCTTCTTTGCCGAGGCGAGAGGCTTCGACAGCGTGCTCGAGTCGTCGCTGTTTTCGGGAAATATCCCCGCCAGCGTGTACGACAGCCTGTGCGAGGCGGTACACGACGCACTGCCCGCGATGGAAAAATACACAGAGCTGCGCCGCCGTGCGCTCGGTCTCGACACGCTTGAAATGTACGACCTGTACTGCCCGATGGTCGGCGGTGTGCGCGACAGCTACACCTTTGAGGAAGCGCTCGAGCTTGTAAAGCTTGCGACAGCACCCCTCGGCGAGGATTATACAGCCCTTGTCGAGCGTGCCGCGCGCGAAAGGTGGATCGACGTGTATGAGAACGCGGGAAAAACGACCGGTGCCTTCTCCTGCGGAGTTTACGGCGTACACCCATACGTGCTGCTCAATTACACCGGCACGATAGACGACGTCTTCACGCTCGCACACGAGCTCGGTCACGCAATGCACTCGTACTTCTCAAGCGAGACGCAGAGCTTCGCGAACCACAATTATACGATATTCGCGGCAGAGGTCGCCTCCACCGTCAACGAGGTGCTGCTGACAAAATACCTGCTCGCCTCCGAGAGCGACCCGAAGCGCCGCGCTTTCGTGCTCAATCATTTTCTCGAGGGCTTCCGCACGACGGTGTTCCGCCAGACGCTCTTTGCCGAGTTTGAGCGGCAGGCGCATGACGCGCACTCGTCGGGCACTCCACTCACCGCAGACAGCATGAATGAAATGTACCGCGAGCTGAACCGACTCTATTACAGCGGCGTTCATGTTGGGGAGCTCCACGCCTCCGAATGGGCACGCATACCGCACTTCTACAGAGCGTACTATGTTTATCAGTATGCGACGGGCTTCTGCTCCGCCGTTGCCATCGCTCAAAATATACTCGACAGCGGCAGCGCGGACGGCTACAGAGAATTTCTGAAAACGGGCGCATCGGACTATCCCATAAACGAGCTCCGCCTCGCGGGGATAGACCTCACGACCCCCGAGCCCGTGCGACGCGCGCTCGAGGTATTCTCCGAGACCGTCGACGAGCTTGCAAGGATAATATAAAACCGCCAAAAGCGGAGAGAGCACTGCCCTCTCCGCTTTTTGGGTAAAATATTGGAATGTGTTCTTCCGGATTTGTCAATAGGCAAACTTCATGTTTTTTGTTTTTTGAAGAAAATTCGTTTTTTTGCAAAAAGCTTCCTGACACACGATACGCGGTGTGCTATTATATAAGCGGAGGGAATATTCCCTTCAAAAAATCTTATATTGGAGGTTTCGCCATGAAACGAACTCTGTCAGCACTACTTGCCGTATCGCTCTTAGCGATGTTCCCCGCCGGAAGCCCGGTAACAGCCGACGCTGCTTCGGACACGGCATTGTCTCCTGATGAGATAATGCCGTGGGAAACGGTTTCCGACAATGTCTACAACAAAATTCATTTTTATGTAGGCAGTGATGATTACGCAACCATCGACAGCGCCGGTGAGTTGGATGACGCTGTGAACGACGTTAATGAATTATCTCCCACGTCGCCTTCTAACTCACGTAATGCAGCAAGCCAAGACATCCGATTGTTTATTCAATTTAAGAGCAGTATATCAGATAACCCCGAATACAAAGAATTACTTGCTGAACGCCACACTTTGACATCCTTAGAAGAAACCGACGAATGGAGAAGTCGGCTCAACCGTTTTTCCAAGGAATACCATGACGCCCCAGTATACGAAGGAATTAATGACACACCGGCATTAAACGGCTCTGATTATACGCACATTGACTACTCACCTTTCATTTTCATCAACACCTCCTCTCGTGATATTGACAAAGACTGTCTTACAGAATTAGCTTTCAATGACAGCACAGAAAATATCGTAATTGACACGTCTCCCGAGTATGCAGAAGATGCATCCTGGGAAGATACATTAGATCACATCAATGCAACATCTATTGTTAACTCGAGCAAATATAAAGGCAAGGGTATTAACGTCGGAGTTCTTGAGGTCGGCGGAGTCTGTGACCGCTCAGATGAATTTCTGAGTGCAAGAAACATTACAATTCAGAATAGCAGTTCGCCCATTTCAGAGCATGCAACCGATGTTGTTTCGGTAATTGCCAATCTTGCACCTTATAAATTAGCCCTGTGTGATACACAAGCCGGAGAAGTCGTTGCACAGTCCGACCTTTCCTTCGGAAATGTTGAACTTATCAGATATACGGTACAACATGCAGGCGAGTACGAAATTACAGTTATGTTAAACTCTGATATGGCAGACGCCATCGAAGGAGACGTCATATCATTAGCTTACACAGTCAAGTAAAGGAGAACTGCAATGAAACGCTTTATATCGCTGCTTTTATCTCTCACATTTTCGGCATGTCTGTTCTGCATCGGCGCGCCTGCCTTGTCTGTACACGGCGAAGCCTACCGTATGTTAACAACTTCTTGAAATTCACGGATATCGATCGCGACGCGTGGTACATAAGCTACATTAGCTCCGTATGCACCGGCGAGGTAATGAACGGAAGCTCGGAGACCACATTTGAGCCGAATTCGTCTCTCACGCGCGGAATGCTCGTCACGATACTCTTCAGAGCAAACTATTCCCCGTTCCTCCGCTATGGCTTTGACATCTCGGAGGATCTTAATAAAAAGGATATGTACGGCTACGAAAGCTCCGGCTTCTCGGACGTTCCCGCCGACACATGGTACACTGCCGCTGTCAACTGGGCGTCAGCGCTCGGTATCGTCAACGGCTATCGGGACGGAAGCTTCCGTCCCGATGCTCCCGTTACTCGCGAAGAGGCTATAACAGTTTTCGCACGCTACTATAAGCTCAACGCAGAATATCTCCCGACGGTAAACGACGGCAGTGTAAGGTATGTCCCGCACGCCGATGATGCTGAGATATCAAGCTGGGCAAGAGACGCCTTCGAGCTTTGCGCCGCTGTTGGCGCTGTATACGTAAGACCCGCTGAATTCGACGAAAGCGGTGCTCTCACGGACACGACAAGCTACTATTTCGAGCCCGCACGCTCCATAACGAGAGCCGAGGGTGCAAAGCTGCTCGTCGAGACCCTTCTCACGCTGAAAGACCACCAGGAAGGCACAAAGGAGCTGCCGAAGTCGCTCTATATTCCCTACACAAAGTAAATTGACCGCAGTCACGGCTTGCCGAAGGGCAAGCCGTGACTCACTTTCGGGAAGCTTTGCTTTTTCACAGCACTCGGCTTTTGAAAAAGGTCTTGACATCGGGGCTGCTTTGTAGTATAATAAATCGGTAAGCACAGCACGGAAGGTTATCGAAGCGGTCATAACGAGGCGGTCTTGAAAACCGTTTGGGGTAACCCACGTGGGTTCGAATCCCACACCTTCCGTAAACAGAAAATCCCCCCCGATTCTCGGGGGGATTTTCTGTTTTTCGGCAATTTTGTAAGCTGTCCGCACTGTCCCTCATCGGTGCTGTGCATAAAAGGCGCGTTTTTTTTGCTCCGAAAACAACAAAATTTCACAAAAGGGCTGTACAACGGAGCAATTATGTGGTATAATAGACTTGCAAAAGGAAAGCACGGCTCTCCAAAGCAAATTAATGCAAAGGCGGTTGAATTTATGAACATTTCAATCAACGGACGTCATCTTACGGTACGGCAGGATCTGAGAGATCTCATTGCAAAGAAGCTTTCCAAGTTCGACAAATTCTTCCCCGGCAGTGCTGATGCCTCCGTGACGTGCAAGCACGAGCACGGAGCTAAGATAATCGAGATCACCATCACGGTCGGCGGTACGATATTCAGAGCGGAGGAGGAAAGCGACACCTTCAAGACGGCTCTTGACGGCTGCATCGACTCGATCGAGCGCCAGATTCGCAAGAACAAGACCCGCCTCGAGAAGCGTATGAAGTCCGACATTGTCGTTCCCGCGCCTCAGCTTGAGGATGACAACATCGACGAGGAGGTCATGTTCGACATACGCCGCAAGACCTTCCCGATAAGACCCATGACACTTGAGGATGCTATCCTCCAGATGAACCTTGTCGGTCATGACTTCTACATGTTCTACGACGCGGACACGAGCAAAATGTCCACAGTCTACAGACGCCACGACAACACCTACGGTCTTATAACCCCCGAGGACTGAGCACAATTTGCTTTCACGGCAAACATATACGAAAGGAGCACCGCGGTGCTCCTTTTTCACCCCTTACCGTCCCCCTCCGACAGCCCGAGCGCGGTTTTTGTAAGGTAGATCAGCATCGGCGAGAGCACAAGCCCCCACAGTCCGAACAGAGAATAGCCCGCAAACGCGCCGCACAGCGTGAGCAGCGGATGTATTCCCATAAAGCGCCCGACAAGGCGCACCTCGACAAGCTGCCGCGTGATATATATCAGCGCAAACAGCACGAGCATTCCGACGCCCCTTCCGCATTCACCGCCGACGATCAGTAGCACTGCCCACGGAACAAGCACCGTGCCGACTCCGAGCACCGGCAGAATATCGACCGCGGCGATCAGCAGTGCAGCGAGAAAGGAATATCTTACCCGAAGCAGTAGCAGCCCGATGAACAGTTCACCGAATATTATCCCCATGAGCGCGCTGTACGCCTTGATATACCCGCTCGCAGCCGCGCCGAGGCGAAGCATCACCCTGCCGCGGGAGTGCGACATGTGCTTCGGCAGCAGCTGAACCACGGCGCGCGTCGCATTATCCGGATCTGCAGTGAGGTAGAACACGGCGATCACGCACACACTCGTCGAAAAGAGCGTTCGAGGCAGCGCGGCGACAAAGGCTGTCACCTTCTCTCCCGCACGTGTGCCGAACGAGCTCAGCAGCTCAAGCGCACGCTCCGACAAAAAGGCATACAGCTCGTCACAGCTTATATTACCCATTTTGTGCGGCAGCTTCTCGAGCTTTTCCGTCACAAGGGCAAGCGCACGGCGCACTATATTGTCCTCGCTCTCGAGAGCGGCTGCCAGGGCACGTGCGGTCTGTGCAGCCTCGCGCGCTATTCTTCCGCCGAGAAGCACCGCCGCATACGCTGAAAAGAAAAGCAGAAGCGCCGCTGTCACAGCCCCACACACCTTCTTCGGCATGCCGCTTTTTTCGGCAGCCCACGCTGCCACACGGCGCGTTACGGAGGAGATCAGCAGCGCCGCAAGGAACGGAGCCGCCGCCGCAAGCAGGTAGCGCATGAATATATATATCACCGCCGCACCTCCGAATGCGACAATGCACAGCCGAGACAGTCTTGCCAGTCTGTCGTTGTCCATACCCCCTCCTTTTCCCGTTACAGCCAAAGTCCCGGCGTCCGACACAGCTCTGTACGCAATGTGTTATATAGCTGTATTAATATGTGCCGCGCGCTCGGGATATAATCGCTTTTTTCGCAAAATGCGCCCCTCTTTGAGCAAAAAAACAGCCGCGCGGCAAGAAAATCGGCGCAAAATCTTGACGAAGTCCGATATATGTGGTATCATTAAATGAGCGACGTATACTTCATCGGAGGTAAGAGTTGAAACGTACACTAACACTTCAGGAATATTGGATGCAAATGGCTGAGGAGCACCGTCCGAGTCTTTCCTATGCGAATGCGGGAATGCCGTTTGACGAGTGGCACGAGCGCGCCTCGGAAAAGCTTTCAGACCTGCTCGGTCCGTTCCCGGAAAGGGTCCCTCTCGAGCCTGTGATCGAGTACAGTGTCGACCAGGGTGACTATATCAGGCAGCGAGTCCTTCTGAATGCGGACAAATACATGACGATAACAGCCGTCGTGCTCATTCCGAAGAGCGCGAAAAAGGACAGGAGCACCCCCGCAATTTTGTGCAGCCACGGACACGGTCCGTTCGGCAAGGACTCCGTCGTCGGAATGACCGGCAGCGCGGAGCGTGCGGCTGACGTTGCCGCGGCAAATTACAATTACGCCGAGCAGATGGCGCGCGCGGGCTTTGTCACGATAGCTCCCGACCTTCGCGGCTTCGGCGAGCGACGCGACCGCTACGACCCAATCGACATACCGCGCGACCCGTGCAACCTCAATTATGTCAAGGGCTCGATATTCGGCGTGTATCCGCTGACGCTCAACATTTTCGACATGACGCGCTGCATTGACTATCTCGAGACGATGGATGAGGTCGATCCGTCTCGCATCGGCATGATGGGAATGTCTCAGGGCGGCACGATGACGACCTTTACAACGGCTGTCGAGCCTCGCATAAAGGCGTGCGACATTATAAGCTACGTCAACCCCTTTGCCGCGTTCGGCATTCGTGACGGCAACTTCTGCGGCTCGCAGGTCGTGCCCGGAATATACAGATATTTCGACACCTTCGACATCGCGGGACTTATAGCGCCCCGCCCGTGCCTTATGGAAATGGGCATTTACGACGCGTGCTTCCCGTTTGAGGATCTTTACCGCGGCTACGAGGGCACGCTCGAAATATACCGCGCGGCAGGCGCAGAGGGCAAGCTGTTTACGGATATTCATCCACACGGTCACGCCTTCTCGGGAAATGTCGCATTCGACTTCTTCAAAAACAACCTATAATAAAAATTCATCATTCTGAAAGGAAATATTACAATGAAAATCGTAGTAAGCAAGGACGCTAAGGCGCTCGGCGCAAACGCCGCCGACTATATCGCGGAGCTCATCAACGATGCTATCGCAAAGAAGGGTGAGGCGAGAATCATTCTCTCCACAGGTGCATCTCAGCTCACAACTCTCGAGCCGCTCATCGAGCGCGACATCGACTGGTCTAAGGTAACAATGTTCCACCTCGACGAGTATGTCGACCTTCCCGAGACACATATCGCAAGCTTCCGCAAGTATCTCAAGGAGAGATTCATCAGCAAGATCAACCTCAAGGCAGCTTACCTCGTTGACGGCACTCCCGAGTGCATCAAGGGTCTGACAGAGGAGCTTCGACGCGCACCCATCGACGTCGGCCTCATCGGCATCGGCGAGAACGCACACATCGCATTCAACGATCCGCCGGCAGACTTCGACACCGAGGAGGCTTATATAATCGTTAACCTCAACGACACCTGCAAGCAGCAGCAGGTCGGCGAGGGCTGGTTCGCAACCGTTGACGACGTGCCGAAGCAGGCTGTTTCCATGACGGTCTACCAGATACTCAAGTGCGAGAAGATCGTCTCCTGCGTTCCCTACGCAGTTAAGGCTGACGCCGTTAAGAAGACTCTCGAGAACGATAAGACGAACCTCATCCCCGCAACCATTATGAAGGGTCATGACGACTTCGCTCTCTTCGTTGACGAGGACAGCTTCTCCAAGGTAGATGAGTCGCTCATCCGTCCCGCAGAGGGCAAGAGCTACACTCTCACACGCGCATAAAATAAGGAAAGGCGGCACTCTCATCCCTCTGATGAGGGTGCCGTTTGACAGTTTTTGAAATATGAAGAACATCAAACAGACCTGTGAAAAGAAGGCACGCCCCGTTCGCGTGCTTCAGTTCGGAGAGGGCAACTTTCTTCGCGCCTTTGCCGATTACATGATAGACCGCGCCGTGTCTGCCGGCGTATTTGACGGCTCGGTCGCCGTAGTCCAACCGATAAACGCACCGCTTCTGCCCGCCTTTGCCGAGCAGGACTCCGTTTATACGGTGCTGCTTCGCGGCAAGGAGAACGGCGAGACCGTAAACGAGCCGTACACGGTGACCTGCGTCGACCGCGTGATCTCCTCCTATGCCGATTACGACAGCTTCATGAGCCTCGCCTCGCTCGAGACTCTTGAGTGCGTGATATCGAACACGACCGAGGCGGGCATCGTCCTTGACGAGAGCGACCGCTTCGAGCTCACGCCTCCTCAGAGCTATCCCGGAAAGCTCACGAAATTCCTCTACGAGAGATACCGTGCCTTCGACGGCGACATGTCGCGCGGACTTGTGATTTTCCCCGTCGAGCTTATCGAGAATAACGGACGCCGCCTTCGCGAGTGCGTGCTTTCGCTTTGCCGTCTCTGGTCACTTGAGCCCGCCTTCGCCGAATGGGTCGATAAGGCATGCATGTTTTGCAGCACGCTCGTCGACCGCATCGTCACGGGATACCCGAGAGGCAACGGAGACGCTGCCCGCATTTGCGACAGCCTCGGCTACGACGACGGGCTGCTCGACATATGTGAGCCGTTCGCGCTTTGGGTAATTGAGGCAGAGGACATCGAAAGAGCGCGAAAGGCGCTTCCTCTCGACCGCGCGGGACTTCCCGTGATATTCACCTGCGACCAGCGCCCGTACCGTGAGAGAAAGGTTCGCATTCTCAACGGAGCGCACACCTCGTTCGTGCCCGCGGCATTCCTTGCGGGCGAGAGCATCGTTCGCGACTGCATGGCAGAGCCCACCGTTCGTGCGTTTATCGACCGCTGCATCTACGGCGAGATAATTCCGACGCTCACCCTGCCCCGCGAGGAGCTTGAGCACTTTGCGGCATCCGTATGCGAGAGATTTGAAAATCCGTTCATCGACCACGAGCTCATCTCGATCTGCCTCAATTCCGTCTCAAAATGGAAGGCGAGAGTTCTGCCGAGCCTTCTCGACAGTCTCAACGCCAACGGCAAGCTCCCGCCGTGCCTTACAATGTCGTTTGCCGCCCTGTGCGAATTTTATTCCCGCGGCAGAATGACCGATGACGGCTTCTGCGGCACACGCGTGTCGGGCAGCTGCGAAGCAAGCTACAGGATCTCCGACGACCGCACCGTTATAGATTTCTTTGCCGAAAACGCAGAGTGCGACGATATCGTGAGACTCTTTGCGGCAAAGGAGGAGTTCTGGGGACGCGACCTTACGGCTCTTCCGGGCTTTGTCGAAGCGTCAGAGGAAATGCTCGCGCTCATCAGGCGTGATGGCACGCTCGCAGCAATGAAGCTCGCAGTCGACAAGTCAGAAAAAATTAAAGGCCTCTCGGCTGAAACAACCTTTGGAGAACACAATGAAATTCGTTAAAATATCACCCGCGGACAACGTAGCCGTCGCTCTCCTCCCGCTCAACGCGAGCGAGGAGGCTCTCGGCGTAACGCTGAAAAGCGACATTCCCGCAGGACACAAATTTGCGCTGACCGAGATCAAATGTGGCGAGCGCGTTATGAAGTACGGCGCACCGATCGGCAGCGCAACGTGCGATATCGCCCCCGGAGACTGGGTTCACACGCACAATGTTAAAACAGGTCTCGACGGAATCCTCGAGTACAAATACGAGCCCTGCGAGATCCCCGAGAAGGAAGGAAGGTGCGTAAGCTTCAAGGGCTTCCGCCGCAAGAACGGTAAGGTCGGAATCCGTAACGAGATCTGGATAATCCCCACCGTCGGCTGCGTTAACTCACCCGCCGAGATCATCGCCGAGAAAGCGCGCGCGTTCGTCTCGGGCTCCGTTGACGGAGTATTCGCGCTGACTCATCCCTTCGGCTGCTCTCAGCTCGGAGGCGACCACCGAAACACACAGCTCGCGCTTGCGGGACTCGTTCATCACCCGAACGCTGGCGGCGTGCTCGTGCTCGGTCTCGGCTGCGAGAACAACAACCTCGAGGAATTCTGCCGCGTGCTCGGCGACGTTGACCCCGAAAGAGTCAAATTCCTCAACTGTCAGGACGTGTCCGACGAGATCGAGGATGGACTTGAGATAGTCCGCGAGCTCTGTGAGCGTGCGGCGCTCGACGAGAGAAGCGACGTTCCCTCGTCCGAGCTTGTAGTCGGTCTAAAGTGCGGCGGCTCCGACGGCTTTTCCGGAATTACCGCAAATCCTGCCGTCGGCGTTTTCTCCGACATGCTCGTATACGGCGGCGGAACGGCGATTCTCACCGAGGTTCCCGAAATGTTCGGTGCGGAGACGCTTCTTATGGAGCGCGCAGAGTCCCGCGAGGTATTTGACCGCACGGTCGAGCTTATAAACAACTTCAAGGAATACTTCATGCGCTACGGTCAGGTGGTTTACGAAAACCCCTCTCCGGGAAACAAGAAGGGCGGCATCACAACGCTCGAGGATAAGTCGCTCGGCTGCACGCAGAAGTGCGGCAGCGCCGCTGTACGCGCGGTCATGAGCTACGGCGAGCGCGCAAGCGTCAAGGGACTGAATCTTCTTTCCGCACCCGGCAATGACCTTGTAGCCTCCACTGCCCTCGCAGTATCGGGCGCACACCTTGTGCTCTTTACGACAGGACGCGGAACACCCTTCGGCTGCCCCGTGCCGACCGTCAAGATCTCCTCGAACACTCCCCTTGCCGAGAAGAAGCCTACGTGGATAGACTTCGACGCGGGCATCGTCTGCGAAAGCGGCGACATCGCCTCGTGCGGCTCGGAGCTGTTTGATTACGTTATCTCCCTTGCATCGGGCGAAACGTACACGAACAACGAAAAGCAGGGTATGAAGGGCATCTCCATATTTAAGGACGGAGTTACACTTTAAGGCAATGAGAACACTTATTGATAACGTGCGCCTTGTGACGCGTGACGGCGTGACGGACGGCGCCGCCGTAATTATTTCAGGCAGCACCGTCGAGCGAGTGCTCTCTCCTGATGAGCCTCGCGACAAGGCGTGCGACGAGACAGTCGACGGAGGCGGAAATTATCTTTCCGCGGGCTTTATCGACATACACGTACACGGCGGCGGCGGTCATGACTTCATGGACGCGACCGAGGAAGCCTTCCGCGGTGCGCTCGCAGCGCATATGAAGCACGGCACGACCTCGTGCGTTCCGACAACGCTCACTGCCGAGCAAAGCGAGCTGTGTGAGGTGTTCGACACCTCGCGCCGAGTCAAGGCGTCAAGCGCCGCCGCGCAGCTGCCCGAAATTCTCGGTCTTCATCTCGAGGGACCGTTTGTCGCGCCCGAGCAGGCGGGAGCGCAGGATCCGAAATACATCCGCGTTCCGAGCGACGGCACATGGCGCGATATCGTGCGCGAGGCGGACGGAGAGCTTCGAATCTGGACTGTTGCACCCGAGCTCGACGGTGCGGACGAAATGTGTGCGGCACTGCGCGACAGCGGGATAATATTCTCCGCCGGACACAGCAGCGCGCGCTATTCCGATGTCGTTCGCGCGATAGACGCGGGATACACAATGGCAACTCACCTTTACAGCAGCATGTCGACGATAATCCGCGAAAACGGCTATCGCGTTCCCGGACTCCTGGAGGCAGCGCTTCTGCACGACGAGCTCGCCGCAGAGGTGATTGCAGACGGTCTCCACCTGCCGCCCGAGCTTCTTCGACTCATAGTCAAGACAAAGGGCAAGGAGCGCATAGTGCTCGTGACGGACGCAATGCGCGGCGCGGCAATGCCCGATGGTAAATACCTCCTCGGGAGCCTCAAGCGCGGTCAGGAGGTATCGGTATTCGACGGTATCGCCCACATGCCCGACGGCATTTCCTTCGCGGGAAGCGTTTGTACGGCAGACCGACTCATCCGCACGATGACAAAAAAGGCGGGCGTCTCGCTTTCCGACGCTGTCGTAATGCTGACGGAAAACCCCGCCCGCGAGCTCGGTGTCGACGCACGCAAGGGTAAGGTGGTCGCCGGCTACGACGCAGACCTCGTGCTCTTCGACAGCGATATCAACGTGTGCGGCGTATGGTGCCGCGGCACTCGAACAGTTTAACACTGCAAAGCTCGCGGCGCGCCCTGCCCCGCGGGCTTTTTCACGCCACTGCATCACTTTAGCGAATTAAAGCGCGTTGCGCGAGATTTTTTTGAAAGAAGCCTTTATAATGTCGGCGAAATATGGTACAATATAATATATTACATACTCGGCAGGGATGCCGACATCGAAAGGATATTCACATGAACTTTTTTGACGAACTCAAAAATTACGACCCCGAGGTCGCTGCGGCCTGTGACTCCGAGCTGAAGCGTCAGCAGAATAATATCGAGCTTATCGCATCTGAGAATATCGTCTCGCGCGCCGTGCTTCTTGCGGCAGGCACTCCCCTTACGAACAAATATGCCGAGGGTCTGCCCGCAAAGCGCTATTACGGCGGCTGCGAGTACGTGGACGTTGTCGAGAACATCGCCCGCGAGCGCGCGAAGAAGCTTTTCGGCGCAGAGCACGCAAACGTTCAGCCCCACAGCGGCGCCAACGCCAATCTCGCCGTTTTCTTCGCACTCGTTAATCCCGGCGACACCGTAATGGGACTTAATCTCGCGCACGGCGGTCACCTGTCCCACGGCTCGCCCGTCAATATTTCCGGAAAATACTTCAATATCGTTCCCTACAGCGTCGACGACGATACTGAAATGCTCGATTACGACGCTATGAGACGCACGGCTCTCGAGTGCCGCCCGAAGCTCATCGTCGCGGGCGCATCCGCGTACTCGCGCATTATCGATTTCGCGCGCATCCGCGCCATTGCAGACGAGGTCGGTGCTTATCTCATGGTAGATATGGCTCACATTGCGGGACTTGTCGCGGCAGGACTCCATCCGAGCCCCGTTCCTCACGCTCATGTGGTTACCACAACTACTCACAAGACGCTCCGCGGTCCTCGCGGCGGACTTATCCTCTGCAAGGAGGAGCTTGCACGTCAGATAGACAAGGCTGTATTCCCCGGAACACAGGGCGGTCCGCTTGAGCACATCATCGCCGCAAAGGCAGTTGCCTTCGGCGAGGCGCTGACCGACGAATTCCGCGATTATCAGAGACGCATTGTCGAAAACGCAGCAACGCTCGCCGACTCCATGCTTGCAGAGGGCTTCAGACTTGTTTCCGGCGGTACCGACAATCACCTCATGCTCGTCGACCTTCGCCCCTTCAAGCTCACAGGTCGCGACATGGAGCGCATGCTTGACGAGCTCCACATCACCGTAAACAAGAACACCATCCCGAACGACCCCGAAAGCCCGTTTGTCACAAGCGGAATCCGCATCGGCACACCCGCCGTTACGACGCGCGGCTTCGGCACGGCTGAAATGAAGCAGATCGCTCGCTTCATCGGTGATACGGCACGCGATTTTGAAGCAAATCGCGTGCGCATTACCCGCGAGGTCTCCGAGCTTTGCACACGCTTCCCCATCTACGAAGCGTAAAAGCGTCATCACACAGAAAGGACATCCCTTGATATGATACTCGACCCCAAGCAAACGACTGTTGCCTATCGCTGCCCCGAGTGCGGTGCTGTCGTCCGCGGTGCCGTCGGAATGTTTTCGCTTACCGCCGACATGCTTCGTCTGAAGTGCCCCTGCGGAGGCTCCGCTCTTGAGATCGCATACACCAAGGACAGAAAGCTCCGTCTGACCGTACCGTGCTTTGTCTGCCCCGCCCCGCACACGTATCTTATCTCCTCCGCCGTATTTTTCAACAACGAAATATTCACCCTCGCCTGCACCTACTCCGGCATCGACATCTGCTTTATCGGAAGCGAGGAGGCAATCGACCGCGCCGTCGAGGAAAACGAAGCGGAGCTTGCCGAGCTTGCGGGAGAGAACGGCATCGAGCTGCTTGCCGGAGCACGCAAAAGCATCGACAGGGATGAGGACATCCCCGATCCCCACGTGATCGATGTGCTGCGCTACGTGCTTTGCGAGCTTGAGGAGGAAGGAAATATTCACTGCCGTTGCACGGACGGCGGAGACTATGAGCTCCAGTTCGGCGACGGACGCGTATTTATCGTGTGCAAGAAATGCGGCGCCGAGCTGTCTGTCCCGAGCGGAAGCATAGACGCGGCATACGCCTTTCTCAATGCCGACTCGATAACACTTGTTTGACAGTAACCGATCCGCACGCGCCGCATAGAATGATATCAGAGCGTCCGAAACGCTCGAAATCAAACACAAAGGAATACAACTATGAACTGCTTATGCAATCTTTTCGAAAGCGATGACTTCATCTGGTTCCTTATCCTTGCCATTCTCATCGTCTGCACAAACAACGGCTGTTCCTGCGGCTGCCGCGGATAACTCGCTGACTCTGCTCCCCGCCCTCGATGAGGGCGGGGAGCTTTTTTACATGTCATCAACTTTTTATTAATTGATTTTATCCGAATATTGAACAAAAGCTATTGACAATAAACAATAAATGTGCAATAATAGACCTGACAACAAATTCGACTTTGAATAAGGAGAACGACCAATGAAAAAAAGACTATTTGCATTGCTTTTATGCCTTGCA
>CAYYKO010000010.1:0-6378 GCA_964441695.1 uncultured Ruminococcus sp.
ACTTCAATCCCGCGGGCTCCGTTAAGGATCGCGTCGCACTTCAGATGCTCGACGACTATGAGGCGGACGGCAGGCTTTCGTCAGATTCTGTAATAATCGAGCCTACCTCCGGCAACACCGGCATCGGAATTGCCGCAGTCGCCGCTGCTCGCGGCTACAGGGCGATCATCGTAATGCCCGAGACTATGTCCGTCGAGCGCCGTCGACTTATGGCTGCTTACGGCGCCGAGGTCGTGCTCAGCGAGGGCGCGAAGGGCATGTCGGGCGCGATAGCACGCGCAGAGGAACTTGCCGCGGAAATACCGAACAGCATTATCGCGGGACAGTTCGTAAATCCCTCGAATCCGAAGGCGCACCGCTTAACGACGGGTCCCGAAATATTCGCAGATACCGACGGAGAGGTCGATATCTTCGTCTCGGGCGTCGGCACGGGAGGCACCGTGACCGGTGTCGGCGAATATCTGAAGGGAAAGAAGCCGAGCGTTAAGGTGATCGCGGTCGAGCCCGCCTCCTCCCCCGTTCTGAGCGAGGGTCGAGCAGGCGCTCACAAAATACAGGGTATCGGCGCAGGCTTTGTCCCCGAGGTGCTGAACACGAAGGTGTACGACGAGATAATAAAGGTCTCGGATGATGACGCCTTTGAGGCGGCACGCACTCTCGGACGCCGCGAGGGCTTCCTTGTCGGCATATCCTCGGGCGGCGCACTTGCAGCGGCTATCAGCCTTGCGCGACGCGAGGAAAACACAGGGCGGACGATAGTTGTTCTCTTCCCCGACGGAGGCGACAGATACCTCTCGACCGCACTTTACGCAGAACAGTAAACAACGGAGAGCAATATGCAAATATACCTTGATAATGCGGCGACAACGAAAACAAGCCGCACGGCGATCGAAGCCATGCTGCCGTATTACGACGAAATATACGGAAATCCGTCGAGCCTTCATTCAGCTGGACAGCGTGCCGCCGAAGCGCTCGCCGATGCACGGGGACGCGTGGCAGCGCGTCTCGGCTGCAAGCCCGACGAGATAATATTCACCTCCGGCGGCAGCGAGGCGGACAACCAGGCGCTGCTCACAGCAGCTGCGCTCGGTCGCCGACACAATAAAAAGCACATTATTTCAACAGCAATCGAGCATCACGCAGTGCTTCACACGCTAAAAAGGCTCGAGGACGAGGGCTTTGAGGTGACGCTTCTGCCCGTTCCCGAATGCGGCATAGTGAGCGCCGAAGCTGTGCGCGACAGTATTCGCGACGACACCTGCCTTGTCACGGTAATGTACGCAAACAACGAGATCGGCACGCTTCAGCCCATTGCCGAGATAGCAAGGCTTTGCCGCGAGCGCGGCGTGCTCTTTCACACCGACGCGGTTCAGGCTGTCGGTCACGTACATATCAACGTAAGCGAGCTCGGCGTCGACATGCTGTCGCTGTCGGCTCACAAATTCCACGGTCCGAAGGGCGTGGGCGCGCTTTATATAAGACGCGGCATACGCGCATCGGTGCTCATTGAGGGCGGCGCACAGGAAAAGCACCGCCGTGCGGGCACAGAAAATCTTCCGGCTATCATGGGCATGGCGGCGGCGCTCGACGAGGCATGCGACAAAATTGACGAAAGTCGTGTAAAGCTTGAGCGCCTTCGCGACAGACTCATCGATGGGCTCAGTGAAATCCCGCATTCTGTATTGAACGGTGACGCAAGGCTTCGCCTTCCCGGTAACGTAAGCTTCTGCTTTGAGGGCATTGAGGGAGAGTCCCTGCTTCTGCTGCTCGATGACCGCGGCGTGTGCGCCTCATCGGGCTCGGCGTGCACCTCGGGCTCACTTGACCCGAGTCACGTTCTCCTGGCAATCGGCAGAGTTCACGACATAGCGCACGGCTCGCTGCGCCTCACGCTTGACAGCGAAAACACAGAAGAAGAAATCGAACAGACCGTAAGCACGGTCAAGGAGGTCGTCGGCTACCTGAGAAGCTTCTCGCCGATATGGCGCGACCTGCTTGAGAACCGTCGCGAATTTATAATAAAATAAGGAGCAGAGATGGCACTTTACAGTGAAAAGGTAATGGATCACTTCAGAAATCCCCGCAATGTCGGCGTAATTGAAAATGCTGACGGTGTGGGGGAGGTCGGCAACGCAAAATGCGGCGACATTATGAAAATATATCTTAAAATAGATAACGATACCGTCACCGACGTAAAATTTGAAACCTTCGGCTGCGGCTCGGCTATTGCATCGAGCTCGATGGCAACCGAGCTTATCAAGGGTCGCACGCTCAGTGAAGCTCTCACCCTCACAAACCGTGCGGTAGCCGAAGCGCTCGACGGACTCCCCGCGCACAAGCTCCACTGCTCTGTGCTCGCCGAGGAGGCGATCAAGTCCGCGATCCGCGATTACTATGAGAAAAAAGGCATCGAATACGATCACTCGCTTTTTGACGACGAAAGCTCCTGCCCGCACTGCGGCGAATAACGGAGGCACGTGATGCTTGTTTCAACAAAGGGACGGTATGCGCTTCGCATAATGCTCGACCTTGCACAGTATCAGGGGGACACCTACGTTCCGATGAAGGAGGTGGCGACCCGTCAGGGGCTGTCGCTCAAGTATATTGAGAAAATAATGCCTCAGCTGTCGAAGAACGGCTTCGTTGAAGGAGTACACGGCAAGGGCGGCGGCTACCGCCTCTCGCGCCCGCTCGATGAATACCGCGTCGGTGACATACTGCGACTTGCCGAGGGAGATCTCGCGCCCGTCGCGTGTCTTGAATGCTCCGCCGAGCCGTGTGAGCGCTCGGACAGCTGTATGACGCGCCCGATGTGGCAGCAGCTCTACCGACTTGTTAACGATTACTTTGACGGAATAACGCTCGCAGACCTCGCGAGAAACGGCTCCGCAGCTTCCGCACAGCTGTAAAAGGTGCAGCTGCAAAATTGCAAAGGCTTAATGCAGCCGCCTTCCGGAGAAAAACAGGCTTTGACCTCAAGGGTCAAGGCCTGTTTCCTTTGTCGGAGAGCTTGCGCTGAATGCAGTCACCGTTTCCAACGGCTTTATGCGCCGAAGCCGATTTCAAATAGCTGCTCAGCTCCTGCTCAAGGTCGCACGCCTTTTTCAGGATCACGCCCACCGTAAGGCGTTTTTTTATCAGCTTCGAAGCAAAGAAAAAGCTGCTTTCCCCGCTTTTCTTGAAGAAGCCCTCGCTGTTTTCCTTCATTTCGGAAACAAACATATAATATTCCTCGGGATTATCCCTTTTCGAAACCGTGCCTTCGCTTTTCAGACTGACTTCCGTTTTGTAGAACAGCATACAAAATCCTCCGTGTGGCTGTGTTTTCAGCGCTTTTGTCTTGCAGATATATGATATCACTTCAAATGGGACATTTTCGGTACATCACATGTTGTATAATACATTCAGCCGCGAACAAAGCAGAATGCCGTTCCTTTTGACGCATGCTTTGTTGAAATACAGGGAAAAACCTGTTATAATATAAGCATCAACACATACGGGAGGAAGCTATGGCCGCAGAGCAACCCAAGAAGCTGTTAATAATCAACATTTTGGATATTCTAAAGCGGTATTCCGATGAGAATCACCGCCTGAGCCAAAGGGAAATTGCCGAAATACTGAGAAAAGAATACGGCATGACCGCCGACCGCAAGGCTATCAGGCGAAATTTGATCAGCCTGATGGAGTGCGGCTACAATATCGAATACAGTGAAACGCTTCGTATGGTGCCGAACACCAAAACAGGCAAAGCGGAGGAAAGCTATGTATGGTCGGACTTCTATCTTGAGAGAGATTTCACCGACGGAGAGCTGCGTCTGTTAATTGACAGTCTGCTCTTTTCAAGGCATATTCCGCACAGTCAATGCAAGGAGCTGGTGGAAAAGCTTGAGGCTCTTTCGAACATATATTTCCGTTCCCGCGTTCGACACATCGCAAAAATGCCTGAGGATGGGGGCAACAACAGGCAGCTTTTTCTTAACATCGAGCAGCTTGACGAGGCGATAAGCCGCAAGAGAAAGGTTTCGTTCCGTTATATGGAATACGGCACCGATAAAAAGCTGCACCCGCGGCTTCGTGCCGACGGAACACTTCGCGAGTATATTATAAATCCCTACCAAATGGCGGCTAAGGAGGGTAAATATTATCTTATCTGCAATTACGATAAATACGGTGACATCTCAAACTACCGCATAGACAGAATTGCCGATATCAAGCTTTTGGACGAGCCGGCAAAGCCCTTTGAAAGCCTTCCGTGGGCGCACAACAGAGCGCTCGACCTTGCCGAATATATGAAGGAGCATCCGTATATGTATTCATCGGAAAATGTGCGTGTGAAATTCCGTGTAAGCCGTGCGATGATAAGCGATATCATCGATACCTTCGGAAAGGATGTTACCTTTTCCGATGAAAGTGACAGTCATGTTACTGTGAGCACCTATACAAACGAAATGGCAATGGAGCAGTTCGCCAAGAACTACAGTCCGGATATTGAGCTCTTAGAGCCGCAGTCACTCAGAGAAAGGCTGATCGACAATCTTAAAAGATCGCTGGAATGCTACGTGACGGGCGGACGGAAAAAATAAAGCAAATGAAAAGGAGAGGGAGCATGTTAAGTGTAGCCGAAAAAGGCGCGATCAAATTTTTGCTGTTCAGTTATTTCGGAATTACGTCGGAGGATGACAGCATAACAATTATCGATGCTGCAATTGAGAAAGCATACCGAGACGCAACCAATCAGGGAGCCTTCAACACGCAGCTTGAGAATGATGAAAAAGAAGTAAAGGATGATTGTAAGAAATGCGCTGCTGACGTTCTGAAAGTGCTTGTCGACCAATGCTTCGATGAGAAAGCTCTCGAAGCTAATTGGCATTGCAACGCCTGCAAAGAAATATGCGAGATATATGCGAAAAAAGGGATCTCGAAATTCACCTACGGCAATGCTCAGAAGTGGGTCAATATGACACTCAAAAACCTGTACATTATCGGCTCTCTGCACGGGCTTGTCGACCTCAAGGACAGCGAGAAATGGGAGAAGCTTTTGGAAAAGGCGTCCGAATTCCACGCTCCCGTTGATAATTATATTTTACAGGCGGTGTGGGATGATGAAAAAAGCACCAAGACCGATAGCAAGAGTACAACCCTCAAGGACCGCGAAAATATTAAGCTTCGCAGGGACGGCACTACATACAGAATCGTTAAAGAAGCTGATGAAATAACCTGGAGTCAAATTCCCGACGAGGAGACCTATAAAAGCGTGAAGGAGGCAATTGACGGCTGCATCAAAGAGGATGGAAAGCTGCTCTTGGACCGTGAAAACGAAGTCTGGCTGAGAATTGCCAAGGCTCGTAAACACAAATCATAAGCTTCCTACGAAAAAGAAGCGGTGTAAGCACACCTCGAGCTTACACCGCTTTTCTCATATTCACCCACGGTCATAAATGGACAGGACCGTGGGATTTTTTGTATTCATTATCAAATCAAAGCAGCGTGATTCCAGCCTCGGCACATGCGCGTACCGTGTCGTCGTCCCAGACGGACGCCTGAACCTCGCCGATGTGAGCCGTCTGCATCATCAGCATGCAAATTCGCGACTGACCGATACCGCCGCCCATTGTGAGCGGAAGCTTTCCCTCGAGGAGCATGCGGTGGAATTCCATCTCGCGTCTTTCGGTGCAGCCCGCGAGCTCGAGCTGACGCGCGAGCGATTCCTCGTCAACGCGAATTCCCATTGACGATATCTCAAAGGAGCGTCCGAGAAGCTCGTTCCATATCATAATATCGCCGTTGAGCTCCCAGTCGTCGTAGTCGGGTGCACGAAGGTCATGAGGCTTGCCGGATCTCAGCTTGCCGCCGATCTGCATGATGAACGCCGTCTTATGCTCGCGCACAAAAGCGTCCTCGCGTCCGTGGGCGTCAAGCTCGGGGTACATATTCTCAAGCTCCTGCGAGGTTACAAACGCGACCTCGCGCTGTATTCTGCAATTCAGCGTGGGGAATTCGTCGATGACCGCCTCATTCGTATCGCAAAGCGCGTCAACGATGCGCTGAACGGTCTCCTCAAGATACGCACGGCAGCGCTGCTCGCGCGAAATTACCTTCTCCCAGTCCCACTGGTCAACGTATATCGAATGTATATTGTCAAGGCTCTCGTCGCGACGCACTGCGTTCATATCCGTATAAAGACCGACACCGATGGGAAAGCCGTAACGAGCGAGAGCAAGGCGCTTCCACTTCGCGAGCGAGTGAACTATCTGCGCGTTTTCGCCGACTGCGGGAATATCGAATTCAACGGGGCTGACGTGCATTTTCGCTTAGCCATGGAAGGTCCTGCCTCATTTCCTTTGTATATTCCCTTTTTACCCATTTCACTCTCTCGCC
>CAYYKO010000010.1:6388-35597 GCA_964441695.1 uncultured Ruminococcus sp.
GCGCGTTTTCGCCGACTGCGGGAATATCGACTTCAACGGGGCGCTCCACGCCGCTGAGGTTATCATTGAGACCGGACGCCTCGAGAACGAAGAGCGGCGCCGAAACGCGCTTCAGCGCGAGCGCGCCTCTGAGGCTTCGGCTGAAGGTGCGCTTGATGAAATCAATGGCGCACTGCGTGTCGTAGATGCTGAGTCTGGGCTTATAGCCCTCGGGTATGAATATCTTACTTGTGCTCATAACGATTTGACCTTTACAGTTTTTGTCTTTCGACCTTTTATGCATTATATTTTACCACAAAGCGGAGCATTTGTCTACCTTTGCGGACGATGTTGCAAAAATTTTACCGAAGCGTATGAAGCGCCGCCTGTACGGCTATAATTTACTTGACAAAATCACAAAGGAGTGAGAAATATGGACTTCAAAAGCAGTGAGAGCGCGGTAAATCTTATGCGCGCATTCGCGGGAGAGAGCCAGGCGAGAAACCGATACACCATTGCCGCCGCACAGGCAAAGGCGGAGGGGCACTACGCCCTCGAGGCGATCTTCAATTACACGGCGGGACAGGAGAAGGAGCATGCCGAAATATTCTACCGCCATCTGGCGCCGCTCGCCGCCGAGAGCATCGTAATTGGCGGCGGCTATCCCGTCGACATTGCGCCGACAACAGCCGCTCTGCTGAGAATGGCACAGCACAATGAGTACGAGGAATACAGCGACGCCTATCCCGCCTTCGCCGAGGTCGCAAAAAAGGAGGGCTTCGCCGCAGTTGCCGCAAGCTTCGAGCTCATTTCGAAAATAGAAAAGACCCACGGCGACCGCTTCGGACGCTTTGCGGAATTTCTCGAGAGCGGAAAGCTTTACGTCTCCGACGTCAAGGCGTCGTGGATATGCCTCAACTGCGGGCACATCTACTCCGGCACCGCCGTTCCGCCGAAATGCCCGGTATGCGAGCATGACCGCGGATATTTTATCAGAGTCGAGCTGTCACCCTTTGAGGGCTCGCTCGCATGAGAAAAGCGTGGATGCTTCGGCACCCACGCTTCCTGTTTTACTTATAAAGTGCGAGCTGCTCGTCGACTATGCGGCGTATCTCGCGTGTTGCGTCCTCGAGTGCGACCTCGCCCTTCCAGGACTTATCGCGGAAGGAAAGCTCAACGACACCTCTCTCGCAGGTCTTCGGTGAAACGACCGCGCGGACGGGAATACCGAACAGGTCGGCGTCCGCGAACATTGCGCCGGGGCGAATGTTTCTGTCGTCGTAAAGCACCTCAACTCCCGCGTCCTGCAAGCTCTCGTAAAGAGCGGCAGCCGTGCTGTTGACCGTCTCGTCGTCCGAGCGGAGATTGCATATCTCGACCTGCCACGGAGCAATGGACATCGGCCAGATCGGACCGTAGTCATCGTGGCTCTCCTGACAGATGGAAGCGGCAAGTCTGCCGACTCCGATGCCATAGCAGCCCATGATCGGGTTCTTCGCCTCACCGTCCGAGTCAAGGTAGGTCATTCCCATGCTCTTTGTGTACTTCGTACCGAGCTTGAATATATTTCCGACCTCGATACCGCGGTTTATCGTGATATGAGGCTTACCGCATACGGGGCAGACAGCGCCCTCGAATATCTTTGCAACATCAGCGTACTCAACCTCTCCTACATCGCGAGCGATGTTCATTCCTGTGAGGTGGTAGTCAGCCTCATTCGCGCCGCATACAAGCGACTCTATGCCGCACAGGGACGCGTCAAAGACGAGCTTTACGTTCTTCGGAGCGTCGACGGGACCTATAAAGCCCGCAACGATTCCGGAGTCCTCGGTAATGGTTCCGGGGTGGATCTCATACTTCAGGTAATTGCGAAGCTTTGTCTCGTTGACCTCGAGGTCTCCGCGAATGAATACGATGACATAGCTGTCGTCGGAATTGCGCTGATATACTACCGCCTTGCAGAACGAAGCGGGGGATGTGCCGAGAGCCTCGGTAAGTGCGTCGATAGTCTTGACGTCGGGTGTGTGAACACGTGCGAGCTCTGCGAGCTGTCCGGGCTCATTGCAAAGCTTAACGTCTGCCGCCTCCATATTTGCGCTGTAGCCGCAGTCGGGGCAGATAGCTATCGTGTCCTCGCCGATCTCGGTAATGAGCATGAACTCATGCGATACATTACCGCCCATCATTCCCGAGTCGCTCTTTACGGCAACGACGTTCTTCGCGCCCGCGCGGCGGAAGATGTTCTCATATGCCTTAAACTGAATGTCGTAGTATCTGTCAAGATCCTCCTCGCTCGTGTGGAAGGAGTATGCGTCCTTCATTGTGAACTCACGAACGCGGATAAGTCCGCCGCGAGCGCGGGGCTCGTCACGGAACTTTGTCTGTATCTGATATATCATAAAGGGGTAGTCGGCGTAGGACGACGCGGTGTCGCGAGCGAGCTGAACAGCTGCCTCCTCGTGCGTCATGCCGAGCACCATCTTATTGCCGGAGCGATCCTTCCAGCGTGCAAGCTCGCTGCCGATGGAGTCGTATCTTCCAGACTCCTCCCAAAGGGATGCGGGCATTGCGACGGGGAACATAACCTCCTGACCGTCTGCGCGATCCATCTCATCGCGGATGATGGCTTCTATCTTTTTTGTAATACGCTTTGTGGGCATGAACAGCGAATATATGCCGTTCGCCACATACTTCATGTAGCCGCCGCGGATCATGAGCGCGTGGCTCTCGATAACGCAGTCGGACGGGGCATTTTTGAATCTCTGACCGAGAAGCTTTGATACCTTCATTATATTTCCTCACTTTAGTTTACTGAATAATATTATACCTCTGCGGCGAGCCGATGTCAATACAAAAAGCTGCGACCGGGCGGCGAAAATTGTCGTGCGGCACGCAAATCGCCTTGCCTGCCTTCGGAGGCGTCATCTCTTTGTACCGTACAGCTCCTCATACCGCTCTCGCGTCATCACGTTCGTGTGACCGACGCGTGTCTCGCCCATCAGCGGCACCGGCACGTCGTTGCAGGTGTGGTGATATACAAAGCCGAGCTTTTCCTGCACTCTTTTCGATTTTTTGTTGCCGTCGTAATATCCGCACCACACGGTATTCATGCCGATATCCTCGAACGCGTGGCGAAGCAGCTCGCGCGCCACCTCTACCACGTAGGCACGCCCCCAAAACGGCTTGCCGAGCCAGAAGCCAAGCTCGCACTCGTCGTCGCGCTGTGTCATGTCCGTATGCCCGTTCAGCCTGAGCTCGATTGCGCCTATCGCTCGCTGTGTTCCCTTCTCGCATATCGCGTAGCACTCCGCAGAGCACAGCACATTACGTATTATGTGAAGGCTCTCCTCGACCGAGCTGTGCGGACGCCAGCCGGCAGCGGGGCCGACGTCGGGGTCACTTGCGTAATTATACAAGCCTTCGGCATCGGCGTCCGTCCAGCCTCTGAGCAAAAGTCTTTCCGTGGTAAGCATAGCTCTCCCTTCCGTATATAAAAGCCGCGCTCGCCGCGCTTTCACGGGGCGAGCGGTGGCTCATGCCTTGTTTTTTATGTACTCATCAATTGCGGCAGCGGCTGTCTTGCCCGCTCCCATTGCGAGAATTACGGTCGCAGCACCCGTGACGGCATCTCCGCCCGCATACACGGCAATTCTGGAGGTGCGTCCGTTGCCGTCGGTCTTGATACCGCCCCATCTCTCCGTATCGAGTCCCTGCGTCGTGTCGCGGATAAGCGGATTCGGCGAGGTTCCTATCGACATTATGACAGCGTCTACATCGAGCACGAATTCCGAGCCCTCAAGCTCGACAGGACGGCGTCTGCCAGACGCGTCGGGCTCTCCGAGCCCCATCTTAACGCAACGCATTCCGCCAACGAAGTTGTTTTCGCCCTCAAGTATCTCGACGGGGTTCGTCAGGAGCATGAAGTTGATGCCCTCCTCGCGTGCGTGCTCGACCTCCTCGGCGCGCGCGGGAAGCTCCTTCTCGGAGCGGCGGTACACAATGTAGACCTCCTCGGCTCCGAGACGCTTTGCACATCTTGCGGCGTCCATTGCGACGTTGCCGCCGCCGACGACGGCAATGCGGCGCGCGTGCATTACGGGGGTGTCGCTGTCGTCTCTGTACGCCTTCATGAGGTTGATCCTCGTCAGGAATTCGTTTGCGGAATATACGCCGCACAGGTTCTCGCCGGGGATATTCATAAAGCGCGGCAGACCCGCACCCGTTCCGATAAATACCGCCTCGTAGCCGTCCTCGATGAGCTCATCTATCGACAGCGTCTTTCCGATAACGGTATTGCATTCGAAATCGACTCCGAGTGCGCGAAGGTTGTCGATCTCGCGAGCGACTATGGACTTCGGCAGACGGAATTCGGGAATGCCGTAAACGAGCACGCCGCCGGGCGTGTGTAGTGCTTCAAAGACCGTGACGTCGTAGCCAAGCTTTGCAAGGTCTCCGGCACAGGAAAGTCCCGCAGGACCCGAGCCAGCAACAGCGACGCGGTGTCCGTTCGCGGGAGCCATCTGCGCCGAAACACGCGTGCTCTCGTTGTGGCGGTCGGCGACAAAGCGCTCGAGTCTGCCGATTCCGACAGGCTCTCCCTTTATTCCGCGAACGCACTTCGACTCGCACTGAGATTCCTGCGGGCACACTCTGCCGCAGACTGCGGGAAAGGAGCTCGAGCGGGAGATCACGTCATACGCGCCGTCAAACTCGCCGCGCGCGATATTTGCGATAAATGCGGGAATGTCTATTCTCACCGGACATCCGCTGACGCAGGGGCTGTTCTTGCAATTGAGACAGCGCGCCGCCTCGTCGAGAGCCATCTCAACGGTATAGCCGAGCGCTACCTCGTCAAAGTTTTTATTTCTGACCTGTGCGTCCTGAGACGGCATAGGCTGCTTATTGGGAGTCATGTTTGCCATTTTGAGTATCCTTTCAAGGCACTACAGCGCCGAAAAATGAAGCTTGCTTGCCGTTAATTCACACTTTTGAAGAGATTGCAGGTCTGCTCGTAGGCATGACGCTCGAAGGCCTTGTACATTGCCGCGCGCTTCATGACCTCGTCGAAATCGACCGCATGTCCGTCGAAGTCCGGACCGTCGACGCATGCGAATTTTGTCTCGCCGCCGACCGTAAGGCGGCAGCCGCCGCACATTCCCGTGCCGTCTATCATAATGGGATTCATGCTGACAACGGTCGGTATCGAATATTCCTTCGTAAGCCGGCTCACGAACTTCATCATCGGAAGCGGACCGATCGCGATAACGCGGTCGTACTTTTCTCCGCTCTCGATCATGTTGCGGAGTGCATCGGTAACGAGCCCGCACTCTCCCGCGCTTCCGTCGTCGGTCATGAGAGTAAAGCGTGAGCTGACCGCACGAAGCTCGTCCTCAAGGATAACGAGCTCGCGGCTTCTGAAGCCGACGATCCCGTGAACCTCACAGCCGCGCGCGAAAAGCGCCTTGGCTATCGGGTATGCTATCGCGCAGCCGACGCCTCCGCCGATAATTGCTACCTTCTTAAGTCCGTCAAGCTCAGTCGGTCTGCCGAGCGGTCCGACGAAATCACAAAGGGCGTCGCCCTCGTTCATCGCGTCGAGCTTCGCGGTGGTTGCGCCGACCGTCTGATAAATCACCGTGACGCTTCCTTCGCTTCGGTCGCAGTCGGCAACCGTCAGCGGGATCCGCTCTCCCTCGGAGCTGACTCTGAGAATGATGAATTGCCCGGGCTGCGCCTTGGCGGCAACGCGGGGTGCGTTGACCTTAATGAGTGTCACTGTCGGATTAAGTCGTTTTTTATAAGTTATGGTGTACATTGAGACACACCGTGCCTTTCTAACATTAGATAAATACAGCTTATATTATAGCAAAACCGAGGTCAATTGAAAAGAGGTTTTTTATAAAAAAGTTAAATTTGGGTACTGCGTACAGAACTTTGCGAATATATTTGGGCGATAGCTCAGACAAGTGCCGAGGAAGCCTTGTTGAGCATGCATATTCCGCGTCGGTTTACAATATCCTCGCGATTTGCACGAAGCTCTCCGCCCAAGGTGTCGGTCACACAGCCTCCCGCCTCGCGGCATATCAGCTCCTCGCCCGCGGTGTCCCACTCCTTGGTGTAGGACGCGAATTTATAATGCACGTCAGCCGTGCCCTCGGCTATCATGCAGCCCTTAAGGCAGCTTGACATGCGCTGCACCCGACCGACGCGTCGAGAGGCGGTCGCGGAGCGCTTAAAGAGCTCCGACTCGTCATCTCGGTTGCCGATAAGCACAACAAGCTCGCTGTCGCGCTCGGACACCGACAGCCTCCGTGAAAAGCGCGCGTCAAAGGGCTGCTGCGTTTCGCTGTCGCTCACGTTCGTGCGCCACGCACCGTGCCCGCGTGCAGCGTAATAAAGCACGCCTCGCGCCGGTGCAAGTATTACGGCAGCCTCGCTCACGTGCTGTACGGCGTAAGCGACTGACACCGCAAATTCATCGCGTCCCTCAATAAACGGGCGTGTGCCGTCAAGCGGATCGATTATAAACACGCCGTCCTCACGGCAGCGCTCGCTGTAATGAGAGTCACCGTCGTAGCTTTCCTCGCACAGCAGATACGCGCGAGGGTAGCGCTCCCGCAGGACTGCCGTTATCGCCTCGGAGGACGCTGTATCCGCATCGCTGACGGGCGTGAAGTCAGCCTTTTGCCGAACGGTGTATTCACCGCGGTAGCGCTTCATTATTTCACGCGCACCGCGCCGCGCTGCGAGGCACATGCACGAAATAAGCTCAATATATTCGTTTTCCGTCATAGCATTTCTTCCCTTCGTGAGGTGATAATATGAAAAAAGCATCGCGTGACTCGCAGAAAGTGCTTCGTGCCTTTTGCGCGCTGCTTGTTCTGTCGGCTGTGCTTTTTCTCTCGACGGTAATTTTTCAAAAGGCGTCTCGCCTTACCGATCAGCCGTTGAGGGTCGAGGTCTCAGCCTCCGTCGACGAGCGCCTTACCTCGGCGGAGCCCTTCGGATATTTTATGGGAGAGTGGAATCTGTGGGAATTTATCGGCGACAGCATCGCCGCTCTGCTTTCGGGAATATAACCGCGGGCGGCATCGCGACCGTCGCGATGCTCGCGCTGTCAGTCGTATACCACCCGCGTGTCGGAGCGTTTTTAATTGCGGCAGCGCTTCACGAGGCGGGGCATCTTGCACTGCTTCGCCTGTTCGACACGCAGGGCAGCTTTACCGTGGGACTCCTGGGTCTGCGAATAAGCTACACGTCCTTCGCGCTCGGCACGGCAAAAAGCTGTGCGGTATGCGCTGCGGGAAGTGTCGTCGGCGCACTTGCGGGTCTTGCAGTGCTTCTCTGCCCGCTGTCGGAGCGCACCGAGTGGCTCGGCTTTTCCCTGGCATCGCTCACGCTATCGCTTGTCAATCTGCTCCCGATAAGAACTCTCGACGGCGGCGCGCTGCTTGAACTGCTTGCGGAGCACTTTATGCTTCCGCAGCATGCGGCAGTGCTGTGCCGCACGGTGTCGCTTGTCTTCGCCGTAATATTCTGGATGCTCGGCGTGTACATATATTTCACGCATGGCGCCGAGCTGTCGCTTCTGCTTATCGGAGCTTATTTTATATTTGTGTCAATTCTCGAGCCTTAGCCGACACGCTCGTACAGGCAAGAGCCGTGTAGCCGCGACGTGTCAGCTCATCTGCCGCACGGCGCGCACTGCTTCTGTCGGCGTATATTCCGAACACAGCCGGTCCGCTTCCGCTGAGAAGTGCGGCGCGGCAGCCGTCGGAGGAAAGCATATATTCCTTGGCAAGGCGCGCCGGCTCGTGTCGCTCAAGTATTACGGACTCAAAGGTATTGTGCAGTGAGCGCGAAAGTGCGAGCTCGTCCTCAAGGCACATTGCCGAGGCGACCGCTTCAAGGCTGCCGAAATCCTGTGCGAGGCTCGCACCGAAGCGCTCGTCGAGCATTCCGTAAGCCGCAGGCGTTGAAATGCCATCCCCTGCCTTCGCGATGACAAGCTCAAGCACAAGCTCGGAAAACAGCACGTCAAGCTCCTCTCCGCGACCGAGCGCGGCACAGGTACCGCCGACAATGCAGAACGGCACATCCGAGCCGAGCCGAGCGCCGAGCATGCAAAGCTCATGCGTTGAAGCATCGCAGCCGAACATTTCGTTCAGGATAACAAGCGTCGCGGCAGCGTCCGAGCTTCCGCCGGCAAGTCCTGCCGATATCGGAATATTCTTTTCAATATACAGCTCGACTCCCGCGTCTATGCCGTAGTGCTCAAAAAACAGTCTTGCCGCGCGATACGCGAGGTTATCCTCGCCGCAGGAAAGCGAGCTGTCGCTGCATTCAAGCGAGAGCTTACCGGCATGTGCCGTTTGCTCGCATGACACAATGTCGCAAAGCGACACGCTCTGCATGACGCTCTTGATATCGTGAAAGCCGTCTGCTCGACGCGCGAGCACATCAAGGTAGAGATTTATCTTCGCAAAAGCGGACGTCTTCATATTGTACCTCCGAAAATCAACAAATATACGTTCCCCGGCATCCGTTAAATGCCCTTGCCGCATTTCAGCACGCTGAATACGAGCCAAAACGCGTTATCCTTTGCCGTCTCCGGCTCCTGCGGGTGCATTATCTGCTTTCTCGCCTGACCGAGCGTCGTGTCGAGAATATGATGTAACACCGTTGCGACCTCGGCACCCGGATGGCATGCGGGACGCATCTTATCGATAAGCACCGCATAGCGACGCATGTGGGCGTCGTAGGAGAGCTTCTGGAAGGTCGACGAGTAGTAATATCTTACGTAAAAAACGAGCCAGTCGGGACGCAGCATTATAAAGTCCCAGCAGCGGCTGAACAGCTCACGGCAGCGATCTATGTAGTTCTCGTCAGCATAATTCATGACATCAAAGTTGTCGAGTATAAAGCCGAGTATGCGCTCGTCGGCAAACTCGAAGGTCTTCGAGATCAGATCGTTTTTATTGGAAAAATAGCGGTATATGTAAACCTCGTTAACACCGCTGAGCGCGCCGATCTTACGCGCGGTGATGCTCGTAAGTCCGCCCTCCACAGCCGCCTTTACGGCAGCCTCCATTAATGCATATCTCTGCTTTTCGTGAGTATCTTGTGACAGCATGATGACCTCTCCCCGTTCCGTCAAATATATTGTAATTAAGAAAAGAAATGCCGGAACGCAGATCAAAGCGGTACGGCACGTGTCGCATTAAAGGTCTTCGCAGTCCTTGGGATGTTGTCCCTTTATTATACAATTTTTTTCGCTACAGCGCAAGTGCTTTTGCCGAATAAATGACAAATATATTACTGTTTTCATCCGCAGGCAAAAATTAACGAGCCGCCGCAGCCGTGAGTGAAAAATGACGACCCGTCACAGAGACAGGTCGTCATGGCTTTTATTCAAGCTCGAAGGCTCCGGTATACAGGCTGTAGTACTGACCGCGCTTTGCGATAAGGTCGTCGTGGCTTCCGCGCTCGATTATACGTCCGTGGTCAAGCACGATGATAACATCGGAGTTTTTGACCGTCGAAAGTCTGTGCGCGATAACGAATACCGTTCTGCCCTTCATAAGTGCGTCCATGCCGCGCGCGACTATCGCCTCGGTACGTGTGTCGATGGAGGAGGTAGCCTCGTCGAGGATCATTACGGGCGGGTCTGCGACCGCGGCGCGAGCGATGGAAAGAAGCTGGCGCTGTCCCTGCGAGAGGTTTGCACCGTTATCCGTAAGCATCGTGTTGTAGCCCTCGGGCAGGCGGGTGATAAAATCATCCGCTCCCGCAAGCTGCGCTGCCGCAATGCACTCCTCGTCGCTCGCATCGAGCTTTCCGTAGCGGATATTGTCCATTACGGTGCCCGTAAAGAGGTTTGTATCCTGAAGGACGATGCCGAGCGCACGTCTCAGATCGCTCTTCTTTATCTTGTTTACGTTGATACCGTCATAGCGTATCTTACCGTCGGCAATATCGTAAAAGCGGTTAAGCAGGTTTGTGATGGTGGTCTTTCCCGCGCCCGTTGCGCCGACGAATGCGACCTTCTGACCGGGCTTTGCGTAGATCGACACGTCGTGAAGCACAGTCTTGCCCTCGACGTAGGCGAAGTCGACCGAATCAAGGACGACATCTCCCGTAAGGGGCGTGTAGGTCACGCTTCCGTCAGCGGAATGAGGATGCTTCCATGCCCACTCGTGGGTCTTCTCCTCGCACTCCACAAGCTTGCCGTTTTCGTGCTTAACGTTTACAAGAGTAACGTAGCCCTCGTCCTGCTCGCTTTCCTCGTCAAGCAGATCGAATATTCTGTTTGCTCCCGCAACACCCATAACAACGGCGTTGATCTGGTGAGAGACCTGGCTGATGCTTCCGGAGAACTGCTTTGTGATATTGAGGAACGGCACGACAATGCTGATGCCGAAGGGGATGGAGCTCAGTCCGACATTCGGGACCTTCGAGACCATGAGCACGCCGCCCGCAATGGCAACTATAACGTACAGCACGTTACCGATGTTATTAAGTATGGGACCGAGAATGTTTGCGTATCTGTTCGCACGCTCGCTCTCGCGGTAGAGCTCGTCGTTTATCGCGTCGAAATCCGCGCGGCTGGCGTCCTCGTGACAGAACACCTTAATGACCTTCTGACCGTTCATCATCTCTTCGGCAAAGCCCTCTGCCTTACCGACAGCTCTCTGCTGACGAACGAAATACTTCGCCGAGCCTCCGCCGATCTTCTTTGTGACGACGGTCATGACGGCAACTCCGCAGACAACGACAAGCGTCATCCACACGCTGAAGTATATCATGATTGCAAGCAGCGTGACCACGGTGATGCCGGAAATAAGCAGCTGCGGCAGACACTGCGATATAAACTGACGGAGAGTATCGATATCATTGGTGTAGGTACTCATGATATCGCCGTGGTTGTTTGTATCGAAGAACTTGACGGGGAGCGTCTGCATGCGGTCGAACATTCTGCGGCGAAGCTTCTCGAGCGTTCCCTGCGTGATTATCGCCATAAGCTGGTTATAAATTATACCCGACGACAGTGAGATCACGTAGAACACTATAAGAACGCCGACAAGGGAAAATATGCGTCCGGAGACCGACGACCACTCAAGTGCGCCGTCAGCCGCCTGCTCGATGACCTCGATCACCTTCTGCATGAAAACAGAGGGCACAGCGCTTACAAGTGCATTGAGCACAACGCAGATGAGCGTCACGGGGAGCATTATAGGGTAGAACGAACGGAGCATTTTAAGTAGGCGTGTGATCGTGCCCTTTCTTGCTTTAACGGGTGCTCCGTGCGGTGCATTCGGCATTTTCTTATTCATTGTCAGCACCTGCCTTATTCTGAGATGTATATATCTCGCGGTAAATATCGCTGTCGCGGAGGAGCTCCTCGTGAGTTCCCGCACTGACGATGCGTCCACCGTCCATGATAAGTATCTTGTCAGCATCCTCAACGGAGGCTGTGCGCTGTGCGATAATTATCTTGGTCGTTGAAGGAATATACTTACGCATCGCACTGCGGATGGATGCGTCTGTTCGGGTATCGACGGCACTCGTGGAGTCGTCGAGGATAAGTATCTTCGGTCTCTTGAGAAGCGCACGTGCGATACACAGTCTCTGCTTCTGACCGCCGGAGAGGTTGGCGCCCGCCTGCTCGATATAGGTATCGTAGCCCTGCGGGAAGGTGTCGATAAACTCGTCGGCGTGAGAAAGATGACATGCCTCTCGCATCTGCTCGTCGGTGGCGTCCTTGTCGCCCCAACGGAGGTTGTCCTTTATCGTTCCGGAGAATAGTATGTTCTTCTGAAGCACGACGGCAACGTTGTCACGCAGCACCTCAAGGTCGTACTCACGAACATCGCGTCCGCCGACCCTTACCGTGCCCTCCGTTGCGTCGTAAAGGCGCGAGATAAGCTGAATGAGCGTGGACTTTGACGAGCCTGTGCCGCCGATGATACCGATAGTCTCGCCTGACTTTATCTTAAGGTTGATATTCGACAGCGCCATGCGCTCCGCCTTCTCGGAATAGCGGAAGCTTACGTTATCGAATTCGATGGAGCCGTCTGCGACCTGCGTTACCGCATTCTCGGGTGAAACGATGGTGGGACGCTCCTCGATGACCTCGGCAATACGCTTTGAGGACTCGGCAGCCATTGTTATCATAACGAATATCATGCTGAGCATCATAAGGCTCGAGAGCATCATGAAGCTGTAGGTAAGCAGCGCCGACATCTTTCCGACATTGAGCGCGGTGCCCGAGGTTGTAATTACAAGGTACGAGCCAAAGGTCAGCACGAATACCATTACGCAGTACATACAGAACTGCATAAGCGGGTTATTGAAGGCGAGAATGCGCTCTGCGCGAGTGAAGTCACGGCAAACGTCTCCCGCGGCATAGCCGAATTTCTCCGACTCATGCTGCTCGCGAACGAAGGACTTGACAACACGGATACCCTTGATATTCTCCTGTATCGAGTTGTTGAGCGCGTCGTACTTCTTAAACACCTTGCGAAACAGCGGCATTGTCTTTCTTATGACAAGATAAAGTCCGCAGCCGAGCACGGGGATGACGAATACAAAGATGAACGCCATTTTTCCGCCCATTCTGAATGCCATAAAGAATGCGAAGATCAGCATGAACGGTGCTCTGATCGCTGTACGGATGAGCATCATAAACGCCTGCTGAACATTCATTACGTCGGTCGTGAGTCGCGTTACGAGCGACGAGGTCGAGAATTTATCGATGTTTTCAAACGAGAAATTCTGGATGCTGTCGAACATATCGTGTCTCATATTGCGCGCAAAGCCGCAGGACGCCTTTGCACAGGTCATTCCGGCAAGCATACCGAAGGTGAGCGAGAATATCGCCATTACGACGAGAAGCCCTCCGTACTTCAGTATGACCGAAAGTTCGCAGCCCTTCGAGATGTTATTGACAAGCTCGGCTACGATAAACGGTATGATACATTCAAGAACGACCTCTCCCGACACAAGTAACGGCGTAGCTATTGTCGCTCGCTTAAACTCGCGCACACAGTTTTTCAGTGTCTTTATCAAGGTTATCACCATTCCTTCCATGTTATAGTTTTACAGATAATTATACCAAAATTTCCTGCTCAAGTCAAGCAAAGCTTGCCCCTGCAACTACATTCGTCAAAAAAAGCAAAACAAGCACGGCACGGGCGCCCGATTATGACGCCCGTCCAATTCTTGTATTTCACGTTTCCTCCGCCGTCCGCTTCTTCGGCAAATACCTTCTTCTGACCCTTCTGTAGCAGATGTAATGCACCGACGCCGTTATTATCCACGACACGGTATACGACAGATAAAGCGACTCAGGCGAATGGTAAACAAAGCGGAACACCGTAAATATCCAGATAAGTCTGACGCCGCACACGCCGACGATCGACACTATCATCGGCATCCAGGGCGAGCCCATCCCGCGAAGCGCGCCGACGAGCACATCCATCATTCCGCACAGGAAATACGTTGTGCTTATAACGGCAAGCCGTCGCGTGCCGTTATCGATAATCTGCTGCGGAGTTACCGTGCTCTCGACAGACGAGCTTGCGGTGTAAAGCGTCAGGATCTCCTCGCCGAAGATATACAGAAGTCCGCCGAGCACAAGTCCGATTATGATAACGAGCACCATGCAGGTGCGGAATATCTTAGGCAGACGCTCGTACTTTCCCGCGCCGATATTCTGCGAGGTGAAGGAAAGGCAGGTGTGATGCATGGCGTTCATCGCGACGTACACAAAGCCCTCCGCATTGGCGGCAGCCGAGTTTCCGGACATGACCGGCGAGCCGAAGGAATTTATCGACGACTGGATTATGATATTCGAAAGCGAGAATATCGAGCCCTGCACTCCCGCGGGGATACCGTGGCGGAGCATTGCCGCAAACTTGTCGCGGTAGATGTGTATCCGACGGAGCTCGAGCTTATACGCGTCATGAGTTCTCATAAGGCAAGCCACAACGCACGCGGCGGACACTGTCTGCGACACTGTTGTAGCTATTGCAACACCCGCAACGTCAAGGCGGAAGCCGATAACGAGCACAAGGTTCAGCGCGATATTGATAATACCGGAGGCAAAGAGAATATAAAGCGGACGCTTTGTATCACCGACGGCGCGGAGTATTGCCGAGCCGAAGTTATACACCATTAGCGACGGCATGCCGATAAAGTATATCTTCAGATACAGATCCGCCTGATCGATAACGTCGTAAGGCGTCGACATGAGCTCGAGTGCGCCGCGCGAAACGAGCACGCCGATAACCATCGTTATCAGCCCGCAAATGACCGACAGTCCCATCGCCGTATGTACTGCCTCATGCAGATTCTTTTTGTCTGCGGCACCGTAGCTTCGCGAAATTACGACGGACGCGCCGACCGACAGTCCGACGAAAACATTCACAATCAGGTTGACAAGCGGACCGTTCGAGCCGACGGCTGCAAGCGCCGTTCCGCCCGCAAAGCGCGCAACGACTATCATGTCGGCGGCATTGTAGAGCAGCTGAAGCAGTCCCGACGCCACCAGCGGCAGGGCATACAGCAATATGCTGCCGAGAAGCGGTCCCTCGCACATGTCCACAGTTTGTTTTTTCTTCATTGGTTTCTCCTCGCAGTCGCAGCTATGGCGGGAGGACACATGGTGGTCTTCCCGCCGTAATGCATTAAAATATTAAATAGCCGTCAGTCCTCGTAGGGCAGAGTCAGCGCTCTCATCGCTTCGGCAAGGCGCTCCGGAGGAACGGTGCTTCCGCATTCGAAGGCAAGATAGCCGTCGTAGGAGCTCTCGCGAATCGCCTCAAACACGCGCGGATAATTTATCTCACCCGTGCCGGGCTCGTTTCTTCCCGGGTTGTCCGCGATGTGGAAATGTCCGATAAGCTCGATATTCTCGCGAATATTGCGTATCAGATTGCCCTCGGTTATCTGCTGATGATAAATATCGAACAGCACGCGAACGGCGGGACTGTTCACCGCGCGGATGATATCAAACGCCTCGGCGCTCGTATTCAAAAAGTAATTCTTATGATCGACCAGGCGGTTGAGGGGCTCGAGCGCTACCGTCACGCCCGCCGCTTGCGCCTCGTCCGCAACACTGCGAAGCGCCGCAATGCAGTTATCTCTCTGAACGGCTCTCGACACGTCTTCCCTTTCTGCGCCCGTTATAACTACAATATTCTTCGCGCCGAGCGTTACAGCTGCGTGAAGCGTCTCGTGAAATGCACGGACAAACGGCTCCGCAGCATCCTCCCAAACAATGCCGTGATTCCAGCCTATCGCCTCACGGACGCCCTCGTCCTCGGATTCAAGCATTATAGCGGAAAGCTCAACACCGTTCTCACGCAAAACGTCGCGCGTCGACTCTAACTCGAGCTCGCGCCACGAAAGACGCTCTATAGCACGAAAGCCGTGCTGCGCGGCAAGGCGTATATTTTCATTAAAATCTGCATCAAAAAAGCAGCCCGCGGAAAATCGCATAATTCATCCTCCCGATAAGCTTTGCAAGCGTTATACTTCATTCAGTATAGCAGATATTGCACGAATTGTCAAGAACGAAAGAAGTGCTACCGCTCATACCGGCGAAAAAAAGGGCACGCGATGTGCCCCATTTTCACTCTTTTTTCAGTATATCATTGCTGTCAAGCAGACGTCGGCTGTCCTCGACTGCCTGCTTTGCCTGTTCGACAAGCTTCAGGTATTCGGCGTTCTGCGGATCACCGAGCGTTCCGTCGCGATTATATACGACCGAGCTTATACCGCCCTTGGTGTACTTATAAAGGGTATCCTTCGTAAAGAAGCTTCCCTTCTCGAGGTGCGTCAGCTCAAATGCGATGCCCTCGTAGCCCGTCGCCAGCAGATTGTGACCGAACATTATCGACTTGTTGTTTTCGATACCGAGCAGACAAAGGACGGTCGGAAGCACGTCAACGTGACCGCCGACGGTGTCGAGCGTTTTTGCCTCTCCGAGCCCGGGGATGTGTACTATAAGCGGGACGCTGTAGCGGTCGAACACGTCATATTCGTGACCGGTCATCTCTGCAACGTGAGCTCGCATCTTCTCGTCATTGTCACTTATGGCGAAATGGTCGCCGTAGATCACGAAGATCGAGTTATCGTAGAGCCCGTTAAGCTTCAGCTCGTCGAAAAACTCGCCGAGCGTGCGGTCGAAATAGTTTACCGACTGCAAATACAGCTCGAAGGTATCGGGGCTCGTATTCCCGGCGTCCACCTGTCTGTCCGCAAGCGGAATTCCGAACGGAGAGTGTGAGGAAAGCGTTATAATGAACGAATAAAACGGCTCCTTGAAGGAAGATACGATATTTGCGGTCTGAGTGAACATTCCGCGGTCCGAAAGTCCCGTGCCGTCCATCGACCACATCTCAGCCGGATCAAAGTCATCACGGGCACGGAAGTCCTCAAGAGAAATAAAGTCGTCAAAGCCCTGCTTTTCATACGCTGCCTCGCGGTTCCAGAAGTCGGCAATATAGCCGTGGAATGCAGTAGCCGTGGAGTAGCCCGCGTCCTTGAGAAGCCACGGAAGTCCGTAGTAGTCGTTGTCGCAGTACTCGAGGTACGATGACGCGTCGTCGCGCGCGTAAAGCGAATTATTCACCGTGAATTCGGCGTCCGAGGTATTCCCGGCTCCGATCTGGTAGTAGTAATTCTCAAAATACAGCGTATCCTCTTCGAGAAGTGAGTTGATAAAGGGAGTTACCTCATCGCCCTTGTAGCTCTCTCCGATAAAGAAATCCTGAAGCGCCTCGACCTGTATCACGAAGAGATTTCTGCCCTCGGCAATGCCGTAGTACGGGCTCTCGTCGTTTCCGACATTTGTATAAATGCTCTTATTAACCGAGCCGCCGCCCCCAAACAGGGCGCTGTATATATCCTGCGCGTGATAGATAAGCAGCTCATTCGGCAGGAATGCCGCCTTAAACGAGCCGAAAAGGATGCTCACGACGAATATTACGGCGAGGACTGCCGTGAAGGAGACATTCGAAAGCACAGCGGAAAGAAGCGTCTTCGGGCGTCTGCCGAGCGGGCAGTCCGAGCGCTTTGACTTAATTCTGCGCGCACCCTCGCGGATTATGAAAAACACGATCCAGAACGGCAGGTCGAGCAGCGGCAGAACACGTCTGAAGGTCAGCAGCTGACCGACGCTTCCCGTGACATGCGTCAGCTGCCCCGCAAGCTTTATTACGGCAGCGGAGATAAGCCTGCCTCGGTCACCGAAATATACGCTGTCGGCGCAAAGCAGCACCGAGATGACAAAATACAGCACCGCAAGCACCTTATTGGCCGCGCGCGGTGCAACAAGCAGCAGCACAAGATGCACTGCCGCGCAAAGCAGCACCGTTACGCTTGCAAGCACGACGCGGTATGGGCCGAGCTTTATTAAGTCGTAAAAGTTTATTGACTTGAGGAAAAGGAGAAGCAGCATCACAAAGGCAAAAAGCGCTTCGCCGAAGGAACGCTCGCAAAAGCGTTTCCGAAGCCAATTTTTAATTTTCATCGCCTGGTACCTCTCTTTGAATCAAATAATTAATATTTCGCATCATCACTCAACGCCGCACAGCTTGAGGAAGCTCTCGAAGGTGTGAAGATAACCTTCGGTATGCATAAGGAAGCTTTCGCCGTGTCCCGCGCCCTTTCCCGAGAAAAACAGGCACGGAGATGCTGCCGCCTCGTGCAGGCGGACTCCCATCTCATACGGCACGAAGGCGTCGTCCGTTCCGTGGACGAGCATTATCGGTATGCGGCAGCTTGACACAGAGTCGAGAGCCGACGCGTCGGTGAAGAAATATCCCGCACGTGCCCGCACAAGCAGACTCGCGGTGTAATAAAGCGGAAATGTCGGCAGATGCATGTCGTGCATCACCTTTTTGCATACCTCGTCCGGCGAGGTAAAGCCGCAGTCCGCGACAACGCCGACGACGCTTTCGGGCAGCTCGAGCGATGACGCCATAAGCACGCTCGACGCGCCCATCGACACGCCGAAAAGGATTATCGGCATGCTCGGATACCGCTCGGCAAGAAGGCGCGCCCACGCGCACACGTCGAGCCTTTCGTTTATGCCGTAGCTGAGATGCCGTCCCTCGCTGTCGCCGTGCGCGCGCTGGCTCGGCATGCAAAGCACAAAGCCCATTTTCGAAAAAGTCTCGGCGCACGAGCCGAATTCATGTATCGGGTCGGAGCGGTAGCCGTGCAGCATAAGCAACACACCTCGCTCACGCACACCGCTTTCACACTGGATAAGCCTCGCCGAAAGGCACAGCCCGTCGTGCGAGGTGACGAAAAGGTGCTCCGCGCGAGAGCCGCCTGCGGCACTGTGCAGCCAGCGCCTGCCGTCTGTCAGGCGCGAGCCGAATTTTATCTCGGCGCGTGACGGCTCCTCTGGAAGCGGCACGTCCCAAACGCAGGGGCTGCCGTGTCTTTTGGCGGACAGCCTGTACAGCAGGTACGAGGGCACAAGCACAACAAGTGCCGCTGCCGCAAGCACCGACAGAAGAATGATCGCCGTCATTTCATCCCTCACGGCCGAGCAGCTGCAAAAGCTCCGCTTCGCCGATAACCTTGATACCGAGACCTTCCGCCTTAGTCAGCTTGCTTCCCGCAGCCTCACCAGCGACAACGTAATCTGTCTTCTTCGAAACGGATGAGGTAACCTTACCTCCCGCCGCCTTGATGAGCGCCGACGCCTCGTCGCGTGTCATATTCGGTAGCGTTCCCGTAAGGACAAAGCTCTCACCGGAAAATCTCAACGGAGTCTCGTCGGCAGCCTTGCCGATTTCCGTGACAACTCCGCTTTCGCGAAGCCTCTCGACAAGCTCGCGTGTCTCGTCAAGTGCGAAAAATTCCGTGACCGCTCTTGCGGTTATCTCACCGATATCGTCAAGAGCCGACAGTGCCTCGACATCCGCATCGAACAGCGGCATGATGCCGCCGAAGTGCGACACGATATTCTCCGCCGCAGCCTCGCCGGTATGTCTGATACCGAGCGCGCAAAGCAGCCGAGCAGCGCCAGCCGTCTTTGAGCTCTCTATCGCGCCGATAAGCTTTTCGGCGGATCTCTTTCCCATTCTCGGCAGCGTCTCGATGTCCTCTGCGCGGAGCGAATAAATGTCTGCCGCGTCCGAAATGAGCCCCGCGTCAAGCAGCAGCTTCACGACGGACGGACCCATTCCCTCGATATTCATGGCGCCCTTCGACGCGAAGTGGATAAGGCGTCTCTCCCTCTGTGCCGGGCAGGTCGGGTTGATGCACCTTACCGCACCGCAAACGTCTCCGTCCTCGTCGTCGCTGTCTGTGACAAGGAGCTCGCCGCACGAGGGGCAGCTCGTCGGGAAGGAAAACACACGCTGCGTGCCGTCGCGCTCGGACGAAACGACGGAGGTGATCTCGGGAATTATATCTCCCGCCTTTCTCACCGTCACCGTGTCGCCGAGCATTATTCCGAGCCGGCGTATGATATCGATATTGTGAAGCGTCGCACGCGACACCGTAGTTCCCGCAAGGCGCACCGGCTCAAGCACCGCAGTCGGCGTGAGCACGCCCGTCCTGCCGATCTGAAGCTCAATATCGACAAGGCGTGTCGTCTTTTCCTCGGGTGGATACTTGAAGGCGACAGCCCACCTCGGCGTGCTCGTGCCCTCGCCGAGGATTCGTCTCATTTCAAGTGAATTTACCTTCACGACTGCGCCGTCGATGCCGTAGGGGAGGCTGTCGCGCTCGGCTCCTATTCTCTCGATAACGGAGATCACGTCGTCGGCACTTGCCGCGCACAGCTCGGCGGGTATCACCTTAAAGCCGAGCTCACCCATACGGCGCACCGTTTCTCCGTGCGTCTCGGGCAGATGCCCGTCCTCGTAAAGTGAGCCGGTCTGATAGTTAAATACAAATATCGAAAGCCCGCGACCCGCACTCTCAGCGCTGTCGAGCCTTCTGAGGCTGCCCGCAGCGGCGTTTCGCGGATTTGCCCACAGCTTCTCGCCGAGAAGCTCGCGCTCCGCGTTCAGTCGCTCGAAGCTGTCGCGCGGCATATACACCTCACCGCGCACCGTAAGGTCAACAGGTGCCGCAAGGCGCTTCGGCACGTCGTCGATGACGCGCACGTTGTCCGTCACGTTTTCTCCGACGGCACCGTCTCCTCGCGTTGCGCCGACGGACAGCACGCCGCGCACGTATTCAAGTGAAAGCGAAAGCCCGTCGATCTTCGGCTCTACGGAAAACTCGATCTCGTCCCGCTTGCAGCCGTCCTCGACAAGAGCTACCGTAACGCGCTCGATAAAGGCGCGAAGCTCGTCGAAATCGAATACATCCGTTAAGCTTCCCATTTTCACCGCGTGGCGCACCTTTGCGAATTTTTCGGAGGCGCGTCCGCCGACCCTGTGCGTCGGTGAATCCGACGCGTCAAGCTCCGGGAAGGCTGCCTCAAGCTGCCGCAGCTCCTCGAAAAGCATATCGTATTCGAAGTCCTCGATCTCGGGTGAGTCGAGGTTATAATATCTGTCCGAATGATAGCGGAGGCTTTCGCGAAGCTCACTTACGCGAGTCTTTGCCTCCGATGGGCTCATATCTGTTTTCATTTTCCCCTCCGATATCATTTGTTGTGTCCTCAATAATCAAAGCAGCCCCAGCTCGGCGTGTATTCGGTCGCAGCGGAGCTGCGCTCCTGTCCGTAGCCGGTAAAGCCGAGCGAGTCGGCAAGCGACGCCACGCTATCGTATTCAAAGCTCGTGAGTCTTCGGCGAAGCGAGCGTGACAGCCTCTCGTCGGCGCAGGAGGTAAAGAATTCGGGCGTGTACTGGCTCATGAGCGAAAGCAGCACGCGTCGTGCAAGTCCCGCCTCAGCCAGCGCTCGAAGCACCGCTTCGGTGTCACGACGGCAGCCGGGCAGCACCATGTGCCTCACGATAACGCCGCGGCGCAGCCTTTCTCCGTCAAGCTCGGGCTCACCGACGAGGCGCACCATTTCAAGCAGCGCCGAAAACGCGGCTTCAAAATAATCGGGAGCAGCCGAAAGCTTGCCCGACAGCTCCGGCGAAAAGTATTTCATATCCGTGAGGAATATATCGACCGTGCCGTCAAGGCGGCGTATGCTTTCCGCACTCTCGTAGCCGCCCGTGTTCCAGACGACGGGAAGCGTAAGCCCTCCGTCGCGCGCAACGGCGACAGAGGCTATCACGGCGTCGATGTACTGAGTCGGAGACACCAGGTCGATACAGCACGCGCCGTGCTGCTCGAGGCGAATGTATTCACGTGCAAGCTCGTCGACTGTAAATGTTCTCTCACCGACAAAGCGTCCGTCGTCGCCCTTCTTCGATATCGCGCCGTTTTGGCAGTAGACGCATCCGAGCGGGCAGCCGCAAAAAAACACGGCTCCGCTTCCCTCTCCCGTACATATGCAGGGCTCCTCGAAGCGGTGGAGCATTATTCGCGAAATTTTTATCTCATCCGTGCATCCGCACGCGCCTGCGCGGCGGTGTCGGTCGACGTCGCAGGCGCGCGGGCAGGAAGTGCAGTTCATCTGTTGTTTATCATGTCGTGCTTGAGCTGCCACAGCTTCTCGGAGAGGTCGACATAATAGCTGTGGGGATTCTCGAAGCGAAGCACCTCATCCCACATTGTGGCAAGCTCTCTCTTGCAGTGCTCCTGCACCTCGGAGAGCTCGGGGAAGGTGTAGACCTGCTCACCGTTTTTGAATATCGGCACGGAAAGCTCACGCGCGGTGTAATTTTCGAGCTTCTTACGCTTCCATGTGTATTCGGGGTCGAATATCTCCATCGGACCGTCGTGGTCTACCGTCTCTCCGTCAAGGCAAATAAGGTCTGCGATCGCCTTTCCGGTCTCGTTGGAGTAGAAGCGGTAGGTCTTCTTAAAGCCGGGGTTTGTGATCTTTTCGATATTCTCGCTGATCTTGATCTTGGGCGTGATCACGCCGTTCTCCTCGGTCGCCGCAAGCTTGTATACCGCACCGAAGACAGGTGCGCTCTTTGCGGTAATAAGTCTCTCGCCGATGCCGAACGCGTCGATCTGCGCGCCCTGCATGAGAAGGTCGCGAATTATATACTCGTCGAGCGAGTTCGAGATGGTGATCTTGCAGTCCGTCAGCCCGGCCTCGTCGAGAATGCGTCTTGCCTTGCAGCTGATATAGGTTATGTCGCCGGAGTCAACGCGGATGGCGCACTTCTTCAGACCCATCGGCCAGAGGACCTCCTTGATCGCCTTTATCGCGTTCGGAATACCCGAGCCGAAGACGCTGTAGGTGTCGACGAGAAGCGTGGGATTGTTCGGATAAAGCTTGCAGTACGCGACAAACGCGTCGTACTCGGAATCAAACATCTGCACCCACGAGTGAGCCATGGTTCCGCCTGCGGGAACGCCGAAAAGCTTATCGGACAGAGCGCAGGCCGTTCCCGCGCAGCCGCCGATGTACGCCGCACGCGCGCCGTAGACCGCCGCACCCTCTCCGTGAGCACGGCGAGAGCCGAATTCGGATATGGGTCTTCCCTTCGCGGAGCGAACCATGCGGGACGCCTTCGTCGCGATGAGTGACTGGTGGTTAATTGCGAGAAGCAGGTACGTTTCGATGAGCTGCGCCTCGATAACGGGAGCGCGAACGGTGATTATCGGCTCGTAGGGGAATACAACGGTTCCCTCGGGAACGCCCCAGATGTCGCCCGTGAAGCGGAAGCCTCTGAGGTAGGCAAGAAACTCCTCATCGAATATGCCCTTCGAGCGGAGGTAGTCGATATCGTCGTCGTTGAAGCGAAGATTTCTGATATAATCCGCGATCTGCTCGAGTCCCGCGGCGATTGCATAGCCTCCGTCATCCGGAACGCGTCTGTAAAACGCGTCGAAGTACGCGATCTTGTTCTTTACCTCCGAATGGAAGTAGCCGCGGCTCATCGTTATCTCGTAAAAGTCGCACAGCAGTGCGAGGTTGTAGTCGTCTCTGATCATTTTATGTGTCCTTTCAAACCGTCTCGGTCAATATTCAAACTGATGCTTTGTGACAGCGTAGCGCGTCTCCCACGCTTCCTTTATAAGCGCCTCGCAGTCGAGCTTTGCCTCCTCGGCGACTATCTTCTCAAGCTCCGGGCGAGTCTTCGGGTGGCGTGGGGTGAATACGGTGCAGCAGTCCTCATAGGGGAGAATTGATGTTTCAAATGTGCCGATGGCGCGCGAAATGCGGACGATCTCGTCCTTGTCGAGTCCGATGCACGGGCGGAATACCGGAAGCGACGCCGCGTTCTCGGTTGCCGCCATTGCCTGAAGCGTCTGGCTCGCGACCTGACCGAGGCTTTCGCCCGTGACGAGCACGGAGCAGTCGTTCTCGGCGGCACACATCGATGCAAGGCGCATCATGAAGCGGCGAAGTATGAGCGTAAAGTAATCCTCATTGCAGTTGTCGCGTATCGCTTCCTGAATCTTCGTAAGAGATATCACGTGAACTCTCATGCGGCCGCAGTACTCCGTCAGCTCGTGCGCGAGCGTCAGCACCTTTTCGCGTGCGAGCTCTCCCGTGTACGGATAGCTCTCGAAATGAAGCGCGTCGAGCGCAAGTCCCCGCTTCATCATCATGTGTCCCGCAACGGGGGAATCTATTCCGCCCGAAAGCAGCAGCAGACCGCGTCCGGCACAGCCGACGGGAATTCCGCCCGCGCCGCTCTCCTGACCTGCGTGAATATACGCCGCGCGGTCGCGAACCTCGATCCGAACGGTCACATCGGGAGAATTGAGGTCGACTCTCAGGTCGTCTCTTGCCTCAAGAAGCGCGCCTCCGACCTCCGCTGCGATCTGCGGAGAGGTGAGCGGGAAGCGCTTGTCGCTTCGGCGCGCCTCCGCGCGAAATGAAATGCTTCTCGGTAGCGTGTCGCGAAGATACTCAACAGCGGTGGCTATTATCTGCTCCATCTCCTTATCGCAAACGGCAGCGCGGCAAATTCCCGCAAAGCCGAACACGTGCTTTAGGGATTCGTACACGTCGTTTATTGCCTCGTCCGCGTCACAGTCAAGCGGCTCGACATATACCGTGCTCTGCATGCAGCGAACGGAGAAATTTCCGAACGCCTTTGCGCGGCGGCGAACCTCCTTTAAGAGAATGCTCTCGAAGGTCGACTTATTCGCACCCTTCAGGATTATCTCGCCGTATTTGCAAAGAATTACTTCCTTCATCTATATATGCTCCTTCGGATTATACTTCATTTGTGTTATGCTTCGGCACACCGAATGCGCGTGCCAAAGGCGCACGATGCGACCACGTCGCAAAAAGGCGTGCTCCTGCGCGCCGCGTGTGTTTGTCGCGTCCTGCGATAAATACACCTCATGCAATATTATACCACGAAGAAAAAATGTTTGCTTGCAAGGACATTTTTTCGAGGACGTCAATAGCATGAGTCGCGACCCCGTCGCGAAAAGGCGTGCTCCTGCGCGCCGCGTGTATTTGTCGCGTCTGCGATGAATACACCTCATGCAATATTATACCACAAACGACCGTGAATAGAAAGGGGGCGGCGGCAATTTCGGCGTTTTTACGGTTTTTTGCCACATAATAACGACAGCGGAGCCGCCCGATACAGCCATGCATCCGACGACTCCGTGTCACGATCCTTATATTAAAGCGGGAGATCCTTCTTTGTGAAGCGAAGCGAGCCGACTATGTAGCCGAGCACGCCGAGCACGGCAAGTATCGCGAATTTCCATACGAACACCTCGGTGCCGTCAATTATCGATACAACATCGAAGAACGATATTACCGTCGCGTAGTTGAAGTTATTCAGTGAATCAAGCCGCACCACGGAGGGGATGACCGGGCTTCCGAACAGTCCGAGCATTGCCGCAACGAGCGAGAATATCGAAAGTCCTCCGCCTATCGCCATCGAGCGGCGGCTTCTGTCGAATACGCAGGACGTGAAGAAGCAAAGTCCCGACAGCGCGAACAGCACAAGGAATGCTCCGACATTGAGAAGCACAAGCTTCGAATACGTGAGCTCAACGTTCTCCGTTACAAAGCCGAGGCAAACGCAGCCCGTTGCCGTCGACAGACCGAACATTGCAAGAAGCGAGCCGATAAGGTATACCGCCTGCGTGAATACAACGGTGCTTCGCTTTATCGACGTTGAAAGGACATACGCCATCGAGCCGCTGTCTACCTGACCGGATATAAGGTTGTTCGACGCCATTATCATGTAAATTATGGGAAGCAGAAGTCCTGCGAGCTTGTAGAATATCGAGCCGACGATCAGCGTGTACAGATCCGCCTGTCCTATCTCCTCAAGCGCCTCGGAAACCTCGGAGGGCAGCGTCGACAGGAAGCTTGTAGACACGTCTGCGGCAAGCGCCTCACGCTTTTCGGCTACAGCCCTGATGTATTCCTCCTCGCTTTCAAAAGCACCGTCCTCGTAGCTGTCGTGCAGAAGACCGAGCTCATAGCCGAGCCTTCCCTCGTAGGTGACAATAGCGGTCTCCGCCATGTGGCGCACGTTATCGTAGGTGTAGCCGAAGGAATCGTATTTTTCACGGGTAACTCCGTAGGAGCCGAGCGCGTCAAGGAGCGCGTCGACGCTTTCGTCGGAGGTCATGTTTCCGGCAAGGAACACGCTTGAGGAAAGCTCGCTTCTGCTGGAGATGTATTCCGCACGCTCAGAGGAATCAATATATTCGTCAAGATCCCCGCCCGAAAGGTGCTCGACAAGCGACATGCAGTCGTAGTCCTCCGGCACGTCCTCTCCGTGCTCGGTATAGAAATCGTTAAAGCTTCCGCCGGGGTTCAGCGAATACATTACGCTTCCGAGAAGCTCCTTTGCCTCTGCGGAATCCTCGCCGTAGCCGAGAGTCGACGCAAGCGACTCTATGCTCTCGACAAGTGCGTCACAGGCATCGGTGTATGCGGCGCTTACGGCGTTTTCCGCGGTGGCGGGAGTGCTCTCCTTCCATTCCGTCAGCTTCTGCGCGTAGGAGTCGACTGAGGACGCGTCGGAAAGCGCCGGCATTTTCTCAAGCCACTCGGTGACGCTGTCGGAAAACTCGCGTCCGACCTCGGTCGTCGGCTCGGGCTTTGCCTTCTGCCATTCGCTCATCGCCGCGGCAAGCGCTGCCTCGTCGGTCAGCTCGGCAGAGCTCGGAATTGCAGAGCACCATTTGAGAACGGAAAGCGTGTCAGCTGCTCTTTCGGTGAACAGCTCGTCGAAAAGCGCAAGACCGTCTCGGGCGCTGTCGTAATAGGAGAGAGCGCGCTTTTGCAGCTGCGCGTCTACCTCCTTCGTGATTATCGTATCCTCTATCGCGTTTTTCACCTCGCCGATGTTGCCGTTACCCGATATCAGCATCACGCATGCAAGCATAAAGCACAGCGCAAAGGTGATTATCGCCCACATCGTACCGTTTGCCTTGCAGGACTGTTTGAATAAAGCTTTACTGAACATAATAGTCTTTTTCCTTAACCTTTCTTTGCATTAGCAAGCAAAATATTTTTGAAGTGCATCTCGAGCGTGTACGGAAGCTCGGATATGAATTTCACATTATAATTTTTCAGCACTCCGAGAAGACGTGCGGTCTCGTCGGAGCTTATTCTTATCGTGACCTGGTCGTACTGCTCCTGGAGGCGAATAATATCGTAGCCCTCGCCGAGGAAGCGCTCATACGCCTCGCGGGATGCAAATTCGATCTTGAATTCCTTGACGGCTCGGTTGCGAATGTCGTTCATGCAGCACACGTCAACGATCTGCCCGTCGTTTATAAGCGCTACCCTGTCGCAGGTCTTCTCGAGCTCGTCAAAGCTGTGCGAGCTCATGAATATCGTCTTTCCGCGGCTGTGCTCCTCCTTGATTATGTCAAGTAAGGTCGCGCGCATGAGCGGGTCAAGTCCCGTTGTCGGCTCGTCGAGAATGATTATCGGCGAATCGTTCATAAGCGCCGCGACGAGCGCAGTCTTCTGCTTCATTCCCTTGCTCATGCGCTTGAGATTTGCCCTCGGGTCAAGCTGTAGGCGCTCGATGAGCTCGTTCGCATAGTGCATATCGCGGAGCGAAAGAAAATCCGCCTGACACTTCAGAAAATCGATGCCCGTTTTAAGGTCGGGAAACGCTATCTCTCCGGGCACGTAGCCGATCTTTTTCATGATCTCGCTCGAGTTTTCCCATGAGCTCATGCCCATGACGGAGGCAGAGCCCGAGCTCGGCTTCAAAAAGCCGAGAATATGACGTATCGTCGTCGTTTTTCCGCTGCCGTTCGTGCCGACGTAGCCGACCATCTCGCCGCGCTCTATCGCAAGCTCAAGGTCAAACACGCCGCGCCCCATTCCGTAATCCTTCGTCAGATGACTACACTCAATTACCTTCATTTAAGCGCACCTCCGAAATCACGTTCTTCCTTATAGAACTTCATAAAGTAATCCTCAAGCGTCTCCTTGCGGTTGCTAAAGGAGTGAACACCGAGCCTTGCAAGGCACGCGATAAGCTCGTTGAGCTCGCGGTCCTCGACCGAAAGGTACACATCACGCTCGCCCTCTCCGATAAGACACAGCGTATCAAAGCGCTCGCACTGCTGCTTGAAGCTGTTTTTCTCCTCCGCGCTCTCGAAGACGACCGTGTAGTACTTGCGTGAGGCGTGCTTCAGCTCGTCCGCGATAAATTCGGACACTATCCTTCCGTCCTTGATTATCGCAATGCGGTCGCAGGTCGAGTCTATTTCGGAGAAGATGTGGCTCGAGAGAAGTATCGTCTTGCCGCGCGCCTTTTCCTGATGGATAAAATCAATGAAGCTTTCCTGCATCACGGGGTCAAGTCCGCTTGTCGGCTCGTCGAGGATCAGCACCTCGGGGTCAGACATGAATGCCGCCACCACCGCAAGCTTCCGCTTGACGCCGAGGCTCATTCGCTTGGTCTCGCCGCGAAGCACGTTGTCCTCAAGCTCGAATCTCTCGAGCATCTCGGAAAGGCGCTCTTCGTTGTGTATCCTCTGCATTGACTGCATCATTCGGATAAATTCCCATCCGGTAAGCCCTGTGGGGAGTGCTATCTCTCCGGGAATATAGCCGACCCTCGACAAAACACGGTAGTATTTTGCGAAGGTGTCCTGCCCGAGTATTCTCGCCGAGCCCGAGTCCGCTTTCGAAAATCCCATCAAATGTCTGATAGTTGTGGATTTTCCCGCGCCGTTCGGTCCGAGAAAACCGAACACCTCTCCGCGCTCCACGCTGATGCTGACATCAAATATGCCGCGTCCGAAACCGTAGTCCTTGGTAAGGTGTTCAGCCTCAATAACGCACGTGCCCTCACGTGCCGAGGTCTTTTTCTTTTCCATTGCTTTCGCTCCTTTTATAATTTGTACACTGTTGACATTTGAACTGTGTTGTATTATAATACTATTGCGGCGGAGATGGAAGAACAATTTTACCGCCGTTGTTAAAATTTGAACACATCGGCAAAAAGTGTTCAAATTAAACCGTGGAGGAACACAGTGAAAGCACGAGAACTCAATAATTCATCGAAAAAAACAAAGCGTCTCATCAAGAAGGTGTTCGCGGAGATGCTGTCGGAGCAGAAGGAGCTCGGCAATATATCAGTCAGCGAGCTGTGCCGCCGAGCGGACATCAGCCGCGGCTCGTTTTACTCCCATTACGATGACATATACGGCGTCGCAGAGGAATACGAGAACGAAATGATCGACACCTTCTTCGACACCGCACGAATGCTCGAGTCGACGAATATCATGCAGTTTATCGATTCTCTTTTCGAGTTCATTCGCGAGAACGACGAGAGCTACCGCCAGCTGTGCAGCTCGAACGAATTTCTGTTTGCGGCGAAGAAGCTGACGTCGATAGCCGCGCCGAAGCTCGTCGAGCTGGCGCACTGCGACCTACGCATAGTCGACACGACTCACCTTGAGCTCGAGATACAGATATTCCTTGAGGGCATTCTCTGCGAATACGTGAAATATTGCAGAGGCTACTCCACCGTCACGCTCGACAGTCTTTACACCTACACGAAATATTGGGTCGAAGGCTTCATCAGGCGGCACAGCCTCGATTACATGCGAAATTATCTGCCCGCCCCTTTAATTCCCGACGAAAATATGATATAATCTTGAGTGCGATCTAAGTAAACAAAGGAGGCGGCACTGTGGATCACTTTGAGCTTGTTTCTCCCTATAAGCCGACGGGAGATCAGCCGCAGGCGATAAAGAAGCTGACGGACGGAATAAA
>CAYYKO010000011.1:0-34760 GCA_964441695.1 uncultured Ruminococcus sp.
TTATACTGACCAAGCGTTCCCCAAAAGATGCTTAATCGTTCCAAAAGCGTTCCTGCTTTGTTAATATTTTGAGAAAGCGATCTTTTTTTACGCTCACCCACAATTGAGAACCGCATAAATCAGCGTTCCCACCCAAATTTTACCATTCCGGGCTATCTCTGTTTTTCTTCGACGTCTGCTTTTGCTGTGCCTGCTGATATAAGATGCCCAAATAGCAAGTGATTCCCGGACGAAAGGGCTAAAATCCGCCTGAAATGCCGCAAAAAATATTCTATTGACTATTTGGGACGTCGATACCGCAGGTTCGAATCCTGTCACTCCGAATAAAGTTTGACCGAATTTTGAGCTTCGTCTCAAATTTCGGTCATTTTTCGTGTACGCTCATACCCCTCATGTCGCTTTCGATTTTTTCACTCACGCGAGATAGCTCCCCACGGCTTTTTCGAATGAAATATTTTGCCTTGCAATTTAGGCGGGTATGGTATATAATACACTTGAACGTCATTCAAGCAGCCTTAATGCTTGCCGTCACATTTTTCGATGTCGGAGGATGTATAATGGAATTGCGGAATTTAATTACCTTTATCCACGTTGCCGAGCTCGGCAGCTTTACCCGGGCGGCTGAACAGCTCGGATATTCACAGTCAACCGTTTCCTTCCAGATAAAGCAGCTGGAGGACGAGCTCGGCTGTCTTTTGTTCGAAAGGATCAACCACACCATCGCTCTTACCGGCCGCGGGCACGAGCTTGTATCTTATGCACACCGTGTCCGTGCGCTTACGGATGAATTCAAGGAAAGCCTGACCAAGGAGGAGCCGCCCGCCGGTCATATACATATCGTAACGCCCGATTCCGTTTGTGATGAGATGATCCACTCAAACTATCTTGATTTCCACAAAAGATATCCGGATGTTTCGATCTGCTTTACCACGGGCGATTCCGGTGTAATGCTCAGCATGCTGGATCACAACGAGGCAGACTTTATCATAACCTTGGACGGGCACCTATACAACAAGGACTACATTATTGCCAAGGAAGAACCCGTGCCGATGCACTTTGTCGCAAGCACGAGCTCGAAATTTGCGGGCAAGGAGGCGCTCTCTATTAAGGATATTATAAACGAGCCCTTCATTCTGACAGAGAACGGTCAGGGCTACCGACGTGTTTTCGACAAGGAGCTCGCCAAAAGGTCATTGGAAATAACTCCCGTTCTTGAGATCGGCAGAACCGATATGATAACCTCGCTCATATCGCAGGGAGACATGATCTCCTTCCTCCCGGATTTTGTAACAAGGTCTTCAATCGACAGCGGCAGGCTTTGCTGCCTCGATGTAGTCGATATGAATGTCGAAATATGGAAGCAACTTATTTACCACAAAAGCAAATGGATGTCAAAAAGCCTCCGAATCTTTATCGACTACGTTAAGAAGCACGAGTTTTCAAATTGAATAAGAAAACGAGAGAATCTCAAGGCACAGAGATTCCCTCGTTTTTTACTTTGAAAGCAGCCCGTCAATAAGCTGCCTTGCAAGGCGGGCGCTTCTTCCGCCGCGCTCTAACGCAAATCGCTCGGCAAGAAGCTCGAGCTCAGCCTTCGGCATGTCGATTTCATTTTCCTCCGCCAAATGGTGAACGATATGGAGAAAGGTTTCCTTGTTGGGCTTTGAAAAGGTCACGTGGATACCGAAGCGCTCGGACAGTGAAATGAGCTCCTGCATTGTATCATTGCGGTGTACCTCATCGCCCTCGCGGTCGGAGAAATTCTCCTTGATAATGTGACGGCGATTGCTCGTGGCATAAATGACCACGTTACTTGATTTAGCAGTGACCGAGCCCTCCAGCACCGCCTTGAGCGCATTGAAGCTGTCGTCATCCTTCAGGAAGGAAAGGTCGTCGATAAAGAGCACGAATTTAAGCGGGTTGGCAGACAGCTCATCAAGAATTTTCGGGATGCTGCGAAGCTGCTCCTTCCTCAGCTCCACAATACGAAGTCCGTCCTTCCAAAGTGCATTGGCGACCGCCTTGACGGTGGAGGACTTCCCTGTGCCGGCATCGCCCGTGATAAGAATATCGGCGGCCGGCTTACCGCAAAGCAGAGCCACGGTATTATCGAGAATTATCCGTCTTTCGCTCTCGTAATCCACAAGGTCGGAAAGCTCCGTCTTATCGGGATGGCGAACGGGAACGATATTACCTGTCTCATCCACGCCGAACATGTTATACTTAGCATAAATACCGTAGCCGTATTTGCCGATATTCTCCGCCCGGTGAAGATATATCTCCTTCAGCCTGAGCTTTGTGGTTGTAAACTCCGGCAAAAAGCCCTTGTAATCAAGGCACTCCGTCAGCCTTTCCCTGTTAAGCTCGGCAAGCTCCTGCAAGCTTTCAAGCTCCGATACAAGAGAGCTGTACAGAAAGCTCGGAACAGCTTTTCCCGCGCCCACCAGCCTCACATAGACATTCTCGCAGCCCATGCAAAGCTCCTTTACATGCTCGCCCAAATTTCCGCCGTTAGCACCGTATAAGGCCGCCACAAACTCGGCGTAAGCCGAGACTGTGGGCTTCTCCATATATGCACATAAGGAGGAAATCACAGAGTCCTTCAATAATTCTCTGAAAACGCATAACGTATTCAGCTTTTCCTTTAATTCCTTCATTGATCTAAGACAGCTCCTGTCGCGCCGCCGGAAACCATAGCCGCATAGCGCTTGAGATAGCCGGAAAGCTCCTTTTTCCGCGGCACAAAGCTTCTCATCCGTTCGGTAAGAACTGCTTCATCCACCTTCAGCTCAAGGGTGCCTTCCGGGATAATGATGGAAATGATATCGCCGTCCTCAACTACACCGATCATGCCTCACGAGGCAGCCTCGGGAGTCACGTGTCCGATACAGGCACCGCGGGTCGCGCCGCTGAAACGACCGTCGGTTATCAGTGCCACGCTGCTTCCGAGTCCCATTCCCATAATCGCAGAGGTGGGGTTCAGCATTTCACGCATGCCGGGACCGCCCTTTGGACCCTCGTAGCGAATGACAACCACGTCGCCCGCAACGATCCTTCCGCCGTTGATCGCAGCCTGTGCTTCCTCCTCGGAATCAAACACCCTGGCGGGACCTTCGTGTACCAGCATTTCGGGCAGGACGGCAGAGCGCTTGACAACGCTGCCTTCGGGAGCAAGATTTCCCTTCAGCACAGCAATGCCGCCCGTTTCACTGTACGGAGAGTCGATAGGACGGATTATATCGTGATCGAGATTAATGCAGCCTTTGATGTTTTCGCCGACCGTCTTGCCGGTGACGGTCATGCATTCTGTATTGAGCAAGCCCTTTTTGGTCAGCTCGTTCATAACGGCATAAACACCGCCCGCCTCATTCAAGTCCTCCATATAGGTTCGTCCGGCGGGAGCCAAATGGCAGAGGTTCGGCGTTACGGCACTGATCTCATTGGCGATATCCAAATTCAGCTCCACGCCGCACTCGTGAGCAATGGCGGGAAGATGCAGCATGCTGTTGGTAGAGCAGCCGAGCGCCATATCCACAGTCAAAGCGTTCATCAGTGCCTCTCTTGTCATAATATCGCGCGGACGGATATTGCGACGAAGCAGCTCCATGACTGCCATCCCGGCGTGCTTGGCTAACTCTATACGGGCAGAGTAAACGGCGGGGATCGTGCCGTTGCCCCTCAGACCCATACCGAGCGCTTCGGTCAGGCAGTTCATCGAATTTGCGGTGTACATGCCGCTGCAGGAGCCGCAGGTCGGGCAGGTCTTGCACTCGTATTCGTAGAGTCTTTCGCCGTCTATTTTGCCCGCATTGTAAGCACCAACCGCTTCAAACATCGACGAGAGGCTTGTCTTTTTGCCTTCCACTCTGCCTGCAAGCATAGGTCCGCCGCTGACAAATACGGTGGGAATATTCACCCTTGCCGCCGCCATCAAAAGTCCCGGCACGTTCTTGTCGCAGTTTGGCACCATCACAAGCCCGTCGAAGCCGTGTGCGAGAGCCATTGCCTCGGTGGAATCGGCAATCAGGTCTCGCGTCACAAGAGAATATTTCATTCCCGTATGTCCCATAGCGATACCGTCGCATACTGCAATGGCGGGAAAGACGATCGGTGTACCGCCCGCCATTGCCACGCCGAGCTTTACGGCTTCTACGAGCTTATCGAGATTCATATGTCCCGGCACTATCTCGTTATAGGAGCTGACGATACCTATAAGCGGACGTTTTTGTTCCTCCTCCGTCAGACCAAGGGCGTGAAACAGGCTGCGGTGCGGCGCATTCCGGACGCCCTCAACTACATTTTCCTTGTGCATAACGGCGCCTCCATTAGTTGTTGATGAGCTTGTCCTCATCGCTCCAGCTGTAAAGCCTGCGAATATCCGCACCTACCGCTTCGCTAGGATGCTCGCTTGCCTTCTTCCTCATTGCATTAAAGTGTACCTGCGAGCCGACTGAAGACATATCGAGAAGGAAGTCCTTTGCAAAGCTGCCGTCCTGAATATCGGAAAGTATCTTCTTCATGGTCTTTTTGGTGTCCTCGGTGATGATCTTGGGACCGGTGATATAATCGCCGTATTCAGCGGTGTTGGAGATGGAATATCTCATACCGGCAAAGCCGCTTTGATAGATGAGGTCGACGATCAGCTTCATTTCATGTATGCACTCAAAGTAAGCATTTCTCGGGTCGTAGCCTGCCTCCACCAAAGTTTCATAGCCTGCCTGCATCAGCGCGCAAACGCCGCCGCAAAGAACAGCCTGCTCGCCGAACAGGTCGGTTTCGGTCTCGGTACGGAAGGTCGTCTCAAGCACACCCGCGCGTGCGCCGCCGATGCCGAGCGCATAGGCAAGACCCAAATCCCACGCATCGCCGGTGGCGTCCTGCTCGACAGCTATCAGGCAGGGAACACCCTTTCCCGCCTGATACTCACTGCGGACGGTGTGACCGGGACCCTTCGGTGCTATCATAATGACGTTGACATTCTTCGGAGGCTTGATGCAGCCGAAATGAATATTAAAGCCGTGTGCGAATGCCAGGGTCTTGCCCTCCGTGAGGTTGGGCTCTATGCTTTCCTTGTAGAGAGCCGCCTGCTTTTCATCATTGATAAGGATCATGATGATATCGGCAAGCCTTGCGGCGTCGGCGGAGTTCATAACGCGAAGTCCCTGTGCCTCCGCTTTCGCCCAGCTTTTCGAGCCCTCGTAAAGACCGACAACGACATCAACGCCGCTATCCTTCAGGTTAAGGGCGTGAGCGTGTCCCTGAGAGCCGTAGCCGATGATCGCAACGGTCTTGCCGTTTAATTTACTCAGATCGCAGTCCTGCTGATAAAAAATTCTGTTTGCCATGATAATTACCTCTTTTTGATCATAAATTTAGGTTTTGACGCAGTATGGAATTTCCCTTTTCTATGGATGCCGTACCGGTACGGCAAATTTCAAGAATGGTGTGCTCCCGCATGAGCGAAATAAAATCATCCGTCCTTGTGCTGCTTCCGATGATCCGAAGCACGATGGAATCCTTTGAGTAATCAATGGTTTCCGCCTTGAACGCTTCGGCTGCCGCGCGTATCTCGTCACGGGTGGCGGGGTCGTTTTTCAGCTTGATGAGCATAAGCTCACAGCTTATGGAATTGCTTGCGGTAAGCTCCTTGATCGAGCACACATCGGGCAGCTTGTAGAGCTGATTGATAAGCTGCTGCTTCCCGTTTTCCTCCCCGTCAAAGGTAAAGGTGATACGTGAATATTCCTCCGCTTCGGTCTCGCTGGCGGTAATGGAGCTGATATTGAACTGTCTTCTCCTGAACATGCTTGTCAGTCTGTTCAGCACGCCGAACTGATTACGCACAAGCACCGCTAATGTATATCGCTTCATAATTCCACCTCCGGTCTTGTAATGATGTCATCCATGCTTCCGTTTGGCGGCAGCATGGGAAGAACGAATTCGTCCTTATCAATTTTGCAATCGATGACATACGGTCCATCGACACTGAAGGCTCTGCCAAGCGCCCTGTCCAGCTCCTCGGGCGTGCTTACCGCTTCGCCCTGCGCGCCGAAGGCTCCCGCAAGGGCGGCAAAATCGGTTTTACGCTCTAAAACAGAATTGGAATAGTGCTTATCGTAGAATAGCGTTTGCCACTGACGAACCATACCGAGCACGCCGTTGTTCATAATGATGATGGCAACGGGAACCTTGTAGCTGACAGCGGTTGCCAGCTCATTAAGGTTCATACCGAAGCTGCCGTCGCCCGTAACCAGAACGCTGCGCTCACCCGTACCGTATGACGCGCCGATCGCCGCACCGAGGCCGTAGCCCATAGTGCCGAGCCCGCCGCTTGATACGAACCGCCTTGCAGTCTTGAAGCTCAGATTCTGTGCCGCCCACATCTGATGCTGACCGACATCGGTGCAAACGGCGGTGCCTTTGCCAAGGTGCTTATTAAGTGTAAGGATAGCTTTGCGGGGAGTCAGTCCTTCTCTGTTATCAAGATATGCTTCCTCTTCACGGCGTAAGGCATTGATCCTTTCCCACCACTCGGGTCTTGCCGCTTCCTTCACGAGAGGAAGGAGCTTTTGCAGGGTTAGCTTCACATCGCCTCTGAGCCCGCACACCGAGCTTACGGTCTTATTGAGCTCCGAGCCGTCCACATCCACGTGAACGATCTTGGCGCCGAGGGCAAATTTGGCGCGGTTGCCTGTAACACGGTCATTAAAGCGAACACCGAGCGAAACTATCACGTCTGCCTTGTGCATCGACATTGAGGAGGCGAAGTGCCCGTGCATACCTTGCATGCCCAGAAATCTCGGATGCTCGGTCGGAATTGCGGACAGCCCCATCAGGGAGCAGCCGAGCGGCGCATCAAGCTTTTCGGCAAGCGCGAGAAGCTCGTCCTGCGCCTCTGCCGTTATCACACCGCCGCCGAAGTAGATAAAGGGGCGTTTTGCCGAGTTGATGATTCTTGCCGCTTCCTCGATACGCACGTCCTTTGCGGCAAACAGCTCCTCCTTTTCGACGGGAGCCTTCGGCTCATATTCGCATTTCGCAATTTGAACGTCCTTCGGAACGTCGATGAGAACAGGGCCCGGTCTTCCGGATTTGGCGAGCCTGAACGCCTCGCGGACAGTATCGGCTAATGCGGACACGTCACTCACGAAGTAATTGTGCTTTGTGATCGGCAAGGTAACGCCGGTAATATCGACCTCCTGGAAGCTGTCCGTACCGATCTGAGTTGTCGGCACGTTGCCGCATATCGCCACCATGGGAACCGAATCAAGATAGGCGGTGGCGATACCTGTGACAAGGTTTGTCGCCCCGGGACCCGAGGTGGAGATCACAACACCGACCTTGCCCGTTGTACGTGCATAGCCGTCGGCGGCGTGTGCCGCGCCCTGCTCGTGCGCCGTCAGCACGTGAGATATCTCATCCCGATATTTATAGAGGCTGTCGTATACGTTGAGTATCTGTCCTCCGGGATAGCCGAATACGGTGTCTGCGCCCTGCTCGATCAGGGCTTTTACCAATATATCTGAACCTGAAAGAAGCATATCGTCACTCCTTTGTTAAGAAGTCTGCAATCAGCTCGCCGCATTTTTTGCAGCCGACGAGTGTCATTCCTTCGCTCATAATATCGGCTGTACGGTAATTTGCATCAAGAAATTTTGAAACGGCGTCTTCGACAGCGTCCGCCTCTTCCTTCATATCGAAGCTGTAGCGCAGCATCATCGCCGCCGAGAGAACGGTGCCGATGGGATTGGCGATGTCCTTTCCCGCAATGTCGGGAGCAGAGCCGTGAATTGGCTCATACAGTCCGCAGGAGGTCGCACCCAAGCTTGAGGATGGGATCATGCCGATGGAGCCCGTGATCATAGAGGCTTCATCCGACAAAATATCGCCGAACATATTCTCGGTAACGATAACGTCAAACTGCGAGGGCTTCTTTACGATCTGCATCGCGCAGTTATCAACGAGCATGTCGGAAAGCTCCACGTCGGGGTATTCCTCTGCAAGCCTGTGCATGACCTTCTTCCAAAGACGACTGGAATCCATAACGTTGCTCTTTTCCACCGAGCAGAGCCTTTTATTTCTCTTTCTTGCACTTTCGAAGCCTATCCTTCCGATGCGCTCGATCTCAGCCTCGCTGTATTTCAGAACATCCGTGGCGGTGTCTCCCTCTGTTTTATGCTCTCCGAAATAAATTCCGCCGGTCAGCTCGCGAACGATGATGAAGTCAATGCCCTCCTCTACGATGGAGCGCTTCAAGGGAGAAGCCTCGCTGAGCTGGCGCCAAATTTTCGCGGGACGGTTGTTGGAGTAAACGCCCATTCCCTCACGGAGTCTGAGCAGTCCCCTCTCGGGGCGCATATTGCCGGGAACGTCGTTCCATTTGCTGCCGCCAACCGCACCGAGAAGCACGCTGTCCGAGGCTATGCACTTGTTCAGCTCGCTTTCCGGCAGAGGATCGCCGTATTTATCAATTGCACAGCCGCCCATGTCCACGTCAGTGTAGTGAAAGCTGTGTCCGTACAGCTCGGCAACCCTGTCAAGCACCTTCAGCGCCTCGTTTACGATTTCGGGGCCGATGCCGTCACCGCGGATGACCGCAATATTCTTAATCATTGCTTTCGCCCTCCTTCAGGGATTTTAAGAGTCCGCCGCTTTTGATAATGCTCTGAATAAACGGCGGAAAGGGCTGTGCCCTGTAGGCTTTTCCGGTGGTAAGGTCGCTGATTTCACCGGTATCAAAATTCACCCTTACCTCGTCGCCTGCGTTGATCTCCTCAGCTGCCTGCTCGCATTCGAGAATCGGAAGTCCGATGTTTATGGCGTTGCGGTAGAAAATTCTTGCAAAGCTCTTTGCAATAACGCAGCCCGTGCCGCAGGTTTTGATCACAAGCGGCGCGTGCTCGCGTGAGGAGCCGCAGCCGAAGTTGCGCCCTGCGACCATCACATCGCCTTCCCTAACGTTTTTAACAAACTCGGAGTCGATATCCTCCATGCAGTGAAGACTGAGCTCCTTGGCATCGGGCGTATTCAAATAGCGTGCGGGGATGATAACATCTGTGTCCACGTTATCGGGATATTTGAAAGCCTTTCCTTGTGTGTCCATCCTTTACGCCTCCTTATATTCGGTAATATAGCCTGTCAGCGCACTTGCGGCGGCAGTATGAGGCGAGGCGAGATACACCTCGCTGTCCACATGTCCCATGCGACCGACAAAGTTGCGGTTTGTGGTGGCAATGCACCTCTCGCCCGCGGCAAGAATGCCCATATATCCGCCGAGGCAGGGTCCGCAGGTCGGGGTAGAAACGATAGCTCCCGCATCAATGAAGGCGGTAACAAAGCCGCGCTCGACGCATTCGCGGTAGATCTGCATTGTGCCCGGAATAATAATTACACGAACACCGTCGGCAACCCTTTTATCCTTCAAAATACCGTAGGCTGCTTCCATATCCTCCATTCTGCCGTTGGTGCAGGAGCCGATCACTACCTGGTCGAGCTTAATGTCGTGAAGCTCGCTTGCGGGGCGGGTGTTTTCGGGAAGATGCGGGCAGGCAACGGTGGGAACGATGGCGCCGAGGTCAATATCTATGACCCTTTCATACTCCGCGTCGTCATCTGCTTCGTAAAGCACGGGCGGTCTTTCGCTTCTTCCGTTTAAGTACTCCAGCGTTACGTCATCTACGGGAAAAATACCGTTTTTCGCTCCCGCCTCGATCGCCATGTTGCAAATGCAAAGGCGGTCGTCCATCGAAAGTCCGTGAGCGCCGTCGCCCGAGAATTCCATGCTCTTATAAAGAGCACCGTCCACACCGATCATGCCGATAATGGTGAGGATCACGTCCTTGCCGCTACAATTTGAGGGGAGCCTTCCGCTTAAATTGAATTTTATCGCGGAGGGAACTCTGAACCATGCCACACCAGTTGCCATTCCTGCCGCCATATCGGTCGAGCCGACACCGGTTGAGAATGCGCCGACTGCACCGTAGGTGCAGGTGTGGCTGTCGGCACCGATAATGCAGTCGCCGGCGGTAACTACACCCTGCTCGGGAAGCAAGGCATGCTCAATACCCATTTTTCCCACATCGTAAAAGTGGCTTACCGAGTGAGCACAGGCAAATTCACGGCAGGTCTTTGACTGCTCGGCAGCCTTAATGTCCTTGTTCGGAACAAAGTGGTCGAGCACGATGACGACCCTGTCCTTATCGAACACGGAATCAAAGCCCGCCTTCTTGAATTCATTAAGAGCAACCGGTGTTGTAATATCGTTACCGAGTACAATATCAACTCTTGCGCTGATAAGCTGACCTGCAACGACCTTGTCAAGCCCCGCATGGGCGGCAAGGATCTTTTGAGTCATAGTCATTCCCATTACTTCGCATCTCCTTTTGTCATATTATAAAAAGCACTGAGCAGTGCGTTTGTGCTGGCGGTTATCACGTCGGTATCCGTGCCCGCACCCCAATACATTTCACCATCGTCACGCTCAAGACCGATATACGAGGCGGCAACACTGTGAGAGCCGTCGCCCTGCATGCTGTGCTGAGTAAACACCTGCAAGGTGTATTTTTCACCGGTAAATTCGCAAAGCGCATTGTTGACGGCACTGAGCGTACCGTTGCCTTCCGCCTCAAGCTCGGTTTCTTCCCCGTTTCGCCTGAAGGTAATATTAATTTTCACCGCATCGTTTTCACGCACAAAGTCGAAGTCTGTCACGTCAATGCCGCTGTTCAGATTCAGGTAATTGGAGGTGAAAATATCCAGCACCTCCTCTGCCTTCAGCTCCTTGTGCTCACGGTCCGAAACGCTCTTGCACATGTAGCTGAGGTGCTCACGCATTTTCGCCGGCAGGTTATAGCCGAAGCTCTGCTCGAGCAGATAGCCGATGCCTCCCTTGCCCGACTGTGAGTTCACACGGATCACGTCCGCGTCGTAGGTGCGTCCGATGTCCTTCGGGTCGATCGGAATATACGGAACGCTCCATTCGTGAAGCTTATTCTTTTTTCTGTATTTCATGCCCTTGGCAATGGCATCCTGATGAGAGCCCGAGAAGGCAGCAAACACAAGTGCCCCGGCATAGGGTGCCCGCTCATACACATGCATACGGGTACAGCTCTCGTATTTCTCGACCAGATAATTCATGTCGGAGAAGTCGAGCTTCGGGTCTACACCGTGAGAGTACATATTCATCGCCAGAGTGATTATGTCAACGTTACCTGTGCGCTCGCCGTTACCGAACAATGTACCCTCCACTCGGTCGGCACCCGCAAGCAGCGCCAATTCCGTATCGGCAACGCCCGTGCCTCTGTCATTGTGAGGATGCAAAGAAAGAGTGACAAACTCACGGTATTTCAGATTTTCGCTCATATATTCCACCTGCGAAGCGTACACGTGCGGCAGGCTCATCTCCACCGTTACGGGCAGATTAATAATAACGTTGTTGTCCGCGCTCGGCTCCAGCACGTCAAGCACCGCATTGCAGACCTCGAGAGCGTATTCGGGCTCCGTCCCCGTGAAGGATTCGGGAGAATATTCAAATCGGAAATTGCCTTCGTATTCCGCCGCAAGCTTCTTTACAAGCCTTGCGCCGTCGACTGCAATACGCTTGATCTCCTCCCTGCTCTTTTTGAAAACCTGCTCGCGCTGTGCCACGCTTACGGAATTATAGAAATGAATGATCGCGCTCGGCGCGCCCTTGCAGGCGTCGAAGGTCTTGCGAATAATATGCTCACGGCATTGAGTGAGCACCTGCACCGTGACGTCCCGGGGGATCATATTGTTATCGATCAGCGTTCGCAAAAACTCGTACTCAGTCTCGCTTGCTGCGGGAAAGCCGACCTCGATCTCCTTAAAGCCCACCTGAAGCAGAACCTTATAATATTCGAGCTTTTCCTCGAGGCTCATCGGAATGATAAGGCTTTGGTTGCCGTCGCGCATATCCACACTGCACCATACGGGCGGCTTTTCGATGCGCTCACGCTCTACCCATTTGTTATACTTTTTATCGACCGGGAAATATCCCACTCGGTATTTGCTTGAATCCATCATACCTCTTTACTCCTTTTCAGCTATCGCTTCCACCTCGACCAAAGCACCCCGGGGAAGCTCCTTCACCGCCACGCAGCTCCTTGCGGGCTTCTCGGTAAAATACTGTGAATATACCTCGTTAAATGCGGCGAAATCCGCCATGCTTGCAAGGAAGCATACCGTTTTGACCGTGCTTTGCAGCGAGGCGCCTGCGGCAGACAGGACCGCCTCCAAATTCTTGCAAACTCTGTGGGTCTGCTCGGTAATATTTTCGCCCACTAAGGCTCCGCTTTCCGGATCCAGCGAAATCTGACCAGAGGTAAATACGAGATTACCCACGACTGCCGCCTGTGAGTAAGGTCCGATCGCCGCCGGTGCTTTGCTTGTTTGAACTTTACTGCTCATAGCTTTAGCTCCTTTCAAAATCACACTAATTTGAAGCCTTCATCACGCAGCGTTTTCGTGATGAGCCTTACGTGTTCAAAATCTCTCGTTTCCATTTCAATACGCAAGAAGCATCCGTTGACGCTCTCGGTGTTGCCCTTTTCGTAGTGGACACCAGTCACGTTACCGCCGCAGTCGGCGATAATGCGGGAAATATCCTTGAGCTGACCGGGCTTGTCTATCAGCTCGATGAGCAAGCTTGAAGATCTGCCGGAATTAAGCAGTCCGCGGTCAATGACACGGGACAGGCTCGTAACGTCGATATTACCGCCGGAAACAACGGAAACCACCTGCTTGCCCTTCAGATCGAATTTGCCTGTCATAACGGCTGCAACTGCAGCGGCGCCGGCGCCTTCCGCGATCATCTTTTGCTTCTCGATAAGAGCGAGTATGGCGCTCGCGACCTCGTCGTCGGTGACAAGCGCGATTTCATCTACGTATTCGCTGACATAGCGGAAGGTGTTTTCGCCGGGCTGCTTTACGGCGATGCCGTCGGCGATAGTGGAAACGGAGGATAGACATTCGAGCTCGCCGTTTTTTACCGAGTTATACATGCTCGGCGCGCCTGCCACCTGAACACCGTACACCTTGACCGAGGGTCTGATCTGCTTTGCTGTATAGGCAATGCCCGAAGCCAGTCCGCCGCCACCGATCGGAACTACGATAGCATCTACATTGTCAAGGTCGCTTAGAATTTCAAGAGCGATCGTGCCCTGACCTGCGATAACATTTTCGTCATCAAAGGGATGCACAAAGGTGTAGCCTTCGCTGTCGCGAAGCTCCAACGCCAGTCTGTAAGCATCGTCATAGCAGCCCTCCGCCAGGCGAACCTCAGCGCCGAAGGCCTTTGTTGCTTCAACCTTGGAGATAGGAGCTGTGTCAGGCAAGCAGATCAGAGACCTTATCCCGTTTTTTGATGCCGCAAGCGCCACACCCTGTGCGTGATTTCCGGCCGAGCAGGCGATAACGCCCCTTTGCTTTTCCTCCTCGGAGAGCATCGCGATTTTATACGCAGAGCCTCTAACCTTGAAGGAGCCCGTAATTTGCAGGTTTTCGGGCTTCAGATACAGCTCGCAGTCGGGAGCGATACCGTAGGCTCGGACGACATTCGTTTCGCGAATAATGCTTTTGAGCACCGTCTGTGCGTTGAATACCTTGTCGAGAGTTAACATTTTCATTCCGCCTTTCTCTTTTAAGCTTATGCTGTCTTGCGCTTTAAGGCAAAACAAAAGCCCGCCTCAAAGCTTATAATTGCTTTGAGACGGGTGTAAATTATAAATTCAGCACTCGCGGTACCACTCAAATTGCGGATATGAAAATCCGCCACCTCTTCGAGGTCAAGCAACCTCTATGCACTGACGTAGCATACACGGGAAACGCCTACTGGGTGCTTATACCTTTGGGGCTTCCGGCTCAGAAGGGATGGGAAATCTACAGTTCTTTACCGGGATCGCACCATCCCCGGCTCTCTGAGAAATTCGTTGCAGTTTCCGTCTTCATCGACGCCTTTGAAGGATATTTAATTTTGCTATATTATACTCCTTTGCCGTAAAGTTGTCAAGCATCAGAAGCATAAATGTTTTCGAACGAGACCATCGAATTTATAGATGATGCAGGGCAATCGATAAGCAGCGCGCCTCCTCCGTCGGCAAGCAGTTGTCATATTTGACGCTGCATTTTTTCGACTGTTTTTCAGCTGCATCAAACATGACAACAAAAGTTGTCGTATTTGACTACAAATATGGTGCGATTTGTGTTATAATAATTACAGAATAAGAAGGAGGTAAGCCTATGAAAAGCCTAAAAGACAACATCGATCACTACATGCGCCTGAAGGGCATAAAAAAGTACAGCCATTTGCTGGTAGATATCGCGCACGAATTGGGGATACGCGGGCAGGAGGCATACAAATTTGCAAGCAGAGAAAAATCCAATTACTCGAAAATGCTTAAGGGCGAGCGCCCTCTCAAGCATGAATTCATTATTCCGCTCGAAAAAATATTCGGTGTTTCGCTTGCGAGGCTGACTGATGAAGACGCCTATAAATTGCCTGTCGAAAAAGCAAACGTGCCGTTCAACAAGGGCTTCAGATACTACGCATATTTAGATGATGCGGAGCTCTACAGAAATGAATTCGATCTTCTGCTGACGCGGGACGGCAAGTCAATACTGACCCGTTCGGATGAATTTGGGAAGACCTTTCTCGATTATGTGGTTGAGTACGGTTCGACAAACGCCGTCAGATATCTTCATGAGGAGTACGGGATCAGGCTCAAATGGGCTAATAACCATTTTGAGCTCGCTAAGGCTTCAGGCTTTATATGGATAGACTTCGATAACTGCATCGATTTTGCCCGGCTTGTTGCAAGCATGGACGACGCAGAGCTGTTCTATGATATTTTCGATTCGTTCAGTATGTTCTTTTCAAACGGTCATTACGGCGGAGACAGCTCGTTTTTTTGCAATGAGGAGTATTTGGAAATAATATTGGACAGCGACAGCCTGTTCGACGATTTGTTTGAGCTAAAGCTGTATATTTTCACCGCCATATCGAACCGTGTCAAGCGCGAAAAAAACATCGAGTCGATAGAATACCCTTCGATAAACCCGATAATCAACAGCTGCCTGCGACACGCATTGCGTCACTTGGACAAATACAGGTCAAGGGCAAAGGACATACTGGAATTCGGGATAAAATACAATGCAGAGCTCATCGCCGAAGCGAGCGCCGACGAATATTATATCTGTGACTCGCTCGGCGGTCTCAGAAAAAGCGCTCCCCATTGCAGCGAGGTCACAAAAATGGCAATTTTCGTCGACTGCAAGCTTGAAGACCCGGAGATAAATGCCCTGATCGACCGGCTGCCGAAATTCAGGAAATATGCGCCATACCAATTTTAGCTTTTAGCTGACGCGGCAAGTGGGGTGTGGAGAGACAATAACAAAATATAACGGGAGACGACATGAGCATGCCGTCTCCCGCGATGTTTTCACTCCCCCGCAAGTGTCCAGAAGGTCTGCGGGAGGTTTTCTCCGTCGAAGAGGTATGCGTACTGCAAATACGAATACTCGCGGAGCTTTTGTATGCTTTCGAAGTCCGATACGGGGCAGAGCTCTCCGGCGGAATCTATAATGCAGCGCGAATTGATCACGGGATACTCACCGCTCAGCTCGAGTGCGTATTTCTGCGCCGCGGTCATTGGCAGACCTGCGCTGCTTGCGAGCAGCGACGAAAGATAATTTATGCTGAGCTCGTGCGACTCGGTATCTGCGAGGCTGTAATTTGCCCAAATTATGTACGGCACCTTATACCTTGCCTCGGAGGCGGCAATGTCGCTGTCGCTGTAAGAGGCACCCGCCGCGTCGAGCAGCACCTCGGCGACGCTGTCGTTCGGCTGATGGTCGCCGAACATTAAGATCACCGTCGGCTCGTCGGCACCTTTGAAATACTCGACAAGCTCGCCGAACGCCGAGTCCGACTCCCTAATGAGCGACATATACGTCGACAGCTCGAAATTGTCTTCGAGCCCCACGACGCCGACCGACGGCGTGAAATTATCGTACCGCTGATCATAGCCGCCGTGATTTTGCATCGTTACGGCAAACACGAACAGAGGCTCTCCGTCCGCCTTCGCTTCGTATGCGAGCCGTATCTTGCGGTAAACTCCCGCGTCGGAAACATACTCGCGCAGCAGCGGATAGTCGTTGAAGCTTCCGTATTTCTCGTAATCGAGGAAGTGCAGCTCGTCAAAGCCGAGCATCGGGTACACGCTCTCGCGCTTCCAGCCCTCCGCCCAATACGGGTGCATTGCCACCGTGTGATAGCCGAGAGAGGAAAGCTGCGACACGAGCGACGGGCGCGCGTCCTTCAGAAATTGCTGATACGCGACGCTGCCCGACGGCAGAAAGCCCATCGTCATTCCCGTGAGAAACTCAAATTCCGAATTCGGCGTGTTTCCTCCGACGACTGAGGAGTGGAGTATTCCCTTCTGCGTGTTTTCGTCGAGCGACGATATGTACGGCAGGTATTCCGCCGTCGCCTCAAAGTCGCACAAAGCCTTCATGTCGGCAAACGACTCGTTCATTATCACGATAACATTCGGCGTCGTCTCGGCGTCCGCGACGCTGTCTGAGGAATAGCTTCCCGCAATCGCGTTAACGCTCTCGCTGTCGTAGCCCTCGGGGCGTTCGACCGAGGTGTAGCGCAAATTCATGATAAAGCTTACGGCAAAGCCGTTCATCTTGTAAAGGTGGTGCGGCACGAAAAGGTGCGGGTACAGATCAAGCCTTTCGACAGCCTCGTCGGTCTGAAGATACGCGCCGCCCGCAAGAAGCAGCCCCGCCGACAGCAGCGCCGCCACAATGCGAACGGTCACCGCGCCCTTAAATTTTATCTGTATTCGGAAAGCGCAGCTCAGCGTACAAAGGGCGGTCGCGCACGAGCACACGAGCGCCACCGCAGGAGTTACGGTGAGGTCGTAGCCGCCGAGCACCGTTGCTGCAATTCCGTAGGAGGCAAGATCCCACGGGAACAGCGGCGTACCGCGGAACTTCACCGTGAAATAGCTCACAAGCCCGAAGCAAAGCGGGAATAGCACGGTGAGCAGCAGCGCGGGAGTGCTTCTGCCGAAGGCAAAGAGCGTTGTCGCCGCAAAGGCGTAAAACAGGAACAGATTTGCGAGGAATATCGGAAGCGATATATCCGCAAACGCGTTATGCGTCAACGCCTCGAGAAGCAAAAACGACGTCGCGGGGCAAAGCACCGCCACAGCAGCCGCCGTTACCGTCCGCCACGGTCTGCCGAGCCTCAAAAGGTGCAAAAGCCACACAAGCAGTGCCACCGCGTGGCAAAGCAGGATAAGTCCCGCTTCAGGCAGTCCGACACCCTCTCCGTGAACGGCATAAAGCAGCAACGAGGCAACAGTCGTCGCCGCGCACAGCGTATACCTTGCTCCGTGCGAAAGCTCGCGCCTTCCCCGGCACAGACGTATCACGGCAACTACCGCTAAGGCGACATACACCGCAAGAAGCGCCGAGGAGGTGCCGCTGTTCTTCGTCAGCGCAAGCTGCAAAGCGCAAAGCGCGACGAGCGCGGAGCCAAGCAGGCACGACAGCTCTCCGACGCGTCGAGTCACGCGTCCCTCGAATGACGGCAGAGCGACCGCAGCTGTATTGCACAGCGCCGCCAATGCGAGAAGCAGCGCATTTGCCACGGCAAGCGAGGCTGACATTGACGCGGCAGCGATAAGCTCGATTATCACAGCACCCGCAAGGCAGCCGACACGCGAGACACCGCGCGCAGCACTCGCGTCGCGCACGGTATCCGAAGACTGTGTATTCATTGCTGTCTCTCCTCTCTGACAATATTTTCACCGTCAAATATCATAACGCCGAACGCGTCACCGAGCGCGCCGTCCTCGCGAAGGCGCTTTATGTATGCGCGGCGCAGCAAGGTATCGCTCGGAAGCTGCTCTGGGTCGTAGCTTTCATGATAGCCGAACACACGCCAAAGCTCCTCCGATTCGCGCGCGGGAAGCTCGTGCACGGACAGTAGCCTGTAGTCCTCGGCAAAGCGAACGATGCCGGAGGACGCCGAAAGCATTTCGCGGTGCCCGGGATAAAGAAGCCAGGAGTCGCAAACAAAGCTCGCGCGTCCGGACAGCCCGAAGAATTTATACGCGCGTCTGTAGGATGCCAGACACGCCTCGGCAGTCAGCGACTCTCCTGCCGGAATATGTACGTTTAATACGCGACTGTCCCGCGTCAGCGAAACGCCGCACACGGTCACACTCCCGTGTGTATACGGCACGGTATGAAACTGTAGTCTGCCGAGGCGGAATATCTCCCCCGTCAGCGAATACGACACCCAGCCGTACTTATCGATGCCGTATACGCCGTAGCGGTCAAGGCATGCCTCAGCCCATATGGGAAGCTCGCGCATTGTGTCAAGATACACGTCCCCGACGTCGATGCCGCGACGTCTGTAAAGCTCGAGCGTGTCGAGCGAATACATCTCGCACAGTGCAAGCGCATATTCACGTCTGTCCGCGCCGATGCTCGACGCACACTCGGCGAGCTCGTCGCGGTGCTCGTATTCTCCCGCAAAATATCTGTCGCGAAAGGACTCGAATTTCGAAAAAAGCACACCGTCGGCGCATATCAGGCGGCAAAGCCCGAGCACCGAGCGCGTGCGTGACGCGTCGATGCCGAGCCTTGCATTAAGCCATATCAAATGCCGGGAATATTCATCGAAGGTGTGACGTGTAAACAAAGCATTTTCCGTCATGTCAGTCGGAAAGTCCGCTCTTCAGGAAGCCGTAGCGCTTCTGCCACTTGCTCGGCTCGTAGGGTGCAAAATCGGACGGGCCGCAGCCGCCGCACTCAGCCTCCTTAAGGTGGAAGGGACCAAGCAGGTTGCGGTTGCCGACAGTCAGCTCGACGCCGACTGTATTCACGCCGTCGCGGAGTCTGTCCGTGACCTCCTCACTCATGTCGCCCCATGCGAGCAATCTGCCCTTCTTGCCGTTAATGACAAGGGACGCGCACGCGGCGTAGGGGCGCGCGAGCTTAATGTGCCGAGCTCGCGAAGCATCATTTACCGTGATCTCACGCTCGAGGGTAATGTGTCCCGCAAAGAACGGATGTCCCTGTGACACGAGCTCGCCGCCGAGGAATTCCGTCGGGCGGTTCGAGAGGCGGAAATTCGCTCCCATTGTGATACCGCGTCTCGAGCAGTGAACGGGTGTCTCGTCAAAGAACACACCGAAGCTGCCGGTAAGATACATGTAGCCGAAGTCGGAGTTCGGCTGAAGGCTTCCGCCCTTATCGGTACAGAAGTCGGAGAAGACTATCTCGTTTTCCCCGTGGCGAAGGACCGCGCCGATCTCATACACGCTGAAGGCGTGATCGAGCCACCACTCACCCTCAAGCACGGGAATTTCCGTACCGTTTACGGTGAGGCGGTACGGCTGTGCCTCCTCGCACACCGCACGCATGTCACGCATTGCCTCAAGGTCAGCGTCATCGGAAATCACAAAGCTGTAATGCACGCTCGGAGACACGCCGCGCTCGGTAAGCTCACGTACTCTGCGGTTTGCGTAGAAGGGGTGAAGCACATCTGACAGCCCGTCGCCGCCGACTCTGCAATATTCAAGCGTGCAGCAGTTCGGGTCGCTGTCCTCTCCCAGTCTCCAGCGCACGCTGCGTCCGGCGCCCGAGAAGAGCTTCAGCTCCTCGGACTCGGTGGCGCTGAGGACGGGCTTTGCCTTGGGGAGACCCGAGCCGACAATTATAAGGTGCGACTCCATCGGTGCGAAGTCAACGTCAAGCACTACCCTTCCGTCGCGTACATCGGACGGATGTCTGAAAAGCTCCATTGTATCGGGACAAAGCTCAACGGCATCCGCGCCGGGAAGCTCGATGCTCACGCTGTGCGCGAAGTCGGGGTCTGTGTTGAGGAAGAAGTAAACGGTGTAGCCGTCCTCGGGATATTCCCTGCGGCAAAGCTGGATGCATTCCTCCTCGCCCGTGCAGCTCATTACAGAAATGTCGGTAAGACCGCGTCTGACAAAATATGCGCGCAGTCTTTCCATATATACTTTGGAGTCCGACACCTCGAGGCTGTCAAGCCCCTCGTAAAGCTCGGAAAGCTCCTCCTCGGCGCGACGCCCGTCGATAAATTCCGCGCGGCGACCGAGAACGACGATGTGTCCGCCGTTTTTCTTATATTCTGAAAGAAGCTCGAAGGTGCTGCGGTCGAGTCCGTTGAGGCTCGGCAGGAGCACCGTGCGATACGAGCACTCGCCGACGATAAGTCTGTCGCCCTCCACACGTCCGTGCAGGCGCATTACAGTCTCGTCGCCGAGGTGGTAGAGAATGTGCGCCGTCGAAAGATGCGCCGCCAGGAGCGCGAATTCCGTATCGAAATCCTGTTCTCCGTTCATGTTGTCGTTCGTATACTTGAGCCATACGGAGTGCATCGGATGAACGAGCAGAATATCCGTTGTGTCGCGTCCCTCCGCAAGGATCTTTCCGATGCGCGACTCGGTGTCGGCAAAGACATTGTAATCGCGGAACCACGGCGACTGGTGGAACATTGACGGCGGATAATCGCCCTTTCTGCGCTCTCTTATCGTATATGCGGCAAGGTGCTGGCAAATGAGGTTGACGCCTCCGAGGAACTGCCACTCGATAAGGTATCTCATATCCGCAAGCGTCATCTCCCAGCCCGCTATCGCGAAGGTCTCGGTTATGACCTGCTTTTTGCCCGTCTGTGCCGCAACGGAGCCTACCTGAAGCGGGAGCACGGGATTCGTTATCGAGGATGAGCCCTTTTTGTATGCGGGGCGGCGTCCGAGCCAGTCAACACCCGGAATATCGAAGTGCTCGTAGATCGGCATCGTGCCCGCGGTCGAATGGATCTGGCAGAGCATATTGTCCTCGAGCATTATGTGACCGGTGAGACGGCAGTCGTGCGCGCGGCACCAGTCGCCTATCTGCTTACCGAAGGACTCGGTGAACAGACGGTTGACTAACGACCAGAAATCGAATCTTACATCCTCATGCCCGTCGCGACCGATAAACAGCGCGGGGATAACGTCTGCGATGTCATAGCCGTACTCGCTTTTGAAAAGCGCGGGAAGCGCAAGAGACCACGGATTGCGACACATTGCGTACTGCGGCTCGTCGGTGAAGAAGCCGCAAAGCGAAGCCTTCTTGAAATCGCCGCCGCATTCCCTGAGGTAGCCCTCGTAGGTGTGGTCGATGAAGGCGCGAACGACCTGCGGGTCGAGTATGTCAAAATACGAGTCCTCGCAGAAGCTCGTGGCGTACATTATGCGCTCGCCGTCGCAAAGGCGCTCTCGAACAGAACGAAGGCGGCGGAATTCGCCGTTCTCGCGCACCGCGTAATACGCAATAAGGTCGCCCTCTGTCTTTCCCTCGTACTCGCGAAGGCGGAGCCAGCGCATCTGATAAGCCTCGCCGAGCGCAGGGATCGCGCCGCCCGCACTTCCGCTCGGCCAGCCGAGCTCGTCATAAGCCCACGCCTCAAGTCCGCACTTCTCCGCCTCATCGTTGCAGGCGCGAATGAGCTCGAACCACTCCTGTTTCATGTAAGGCGTGACAAGTCCGTCGCGGGCGTGCATGAAGAAGCCGCCCTGCCCGCTTTTTTTCATGTCGCGGATCTGACGTCTGAGCTCCTCCTCCTCGAGCTTATCGTTCCACGACCAGAACGGATGCGGTCTGAACGACACCTCGGGGTCTCTGAATCTTTCCAACCAGTTTTTCATATAGTACTCCTTTATCTAAGGATTGAGTTCCAAGCTTATTATACAATAAAGGCGCGCGTTTTACAAGACATGACGGGAAATTCGGAAAATTCGTTGTAGATCTCCGACGGTAGTGCACGTCAAATCAGCCGTTTCCCGACGCTCGGCACGAAAAGGCGGGAGAAACGCCGTTTTTTTCGGAAATGAGCGTGATATATGACAAAATACGCTTAATTTATATTGACATTGAGGCGAAAATATATTAAAATAGAAGAGACAATGTTTTCGCGCCCCGTGGACGTTCGGGGCATAACGCCCATTGACCCCCGACGGGTCAAGAAAGGATACATATAATGGATAATCAAAGAATCTGCGAGCTGAAGGAGCTCGCGCGACAGATACGTGTCGGCATTATCGACGCGGTCTATTCCGCTTCCTCGGGACACCCGGGCGGCTCTCTCTCGATCGCGGATGTGCTTGCATATCTTTACTTTGAGAAGATGAACATCGACCCCGAGAAGCCCGATGACGCAGACCGCGACAGACTCGTGCTCTCGAAGGGTCATTGCGCTCCCGCTCTTTACTCCGCGCTTTCGCTTCGCGGCTACTTCCCGCGCGAGGATCTGAAGACCTTCCGCAAGACCTCAAGCTATCTTCAGGGACATCCCGACATGAAGCACACCCCCGGCGTTGACATGTCCTCCGGCTCTCTCGGTCAGGGCACCTCGGTTTCCGTCGGTATGGCTCTCTCCGCAAAGCTCGACGGCAAGACAAACAAGGTCTACGCCATTCTCGGCGACGGCGAGACTGAGGAGGGTCAGGTATGGGAGGCTGCAATGTCTGCCGCTCACTTCGGTCTTTCGAATCTCGTATGGCTCGTTGACCTCAACGGACTTCAGATCGACGGTCCCATCGCAGAGGTCATGAACCCCATGCCGCACACGGATAAGTTCGCTGCCTTCGGCTGGAACGTAATTGAAGCCGACGGTCACGACTTTGAGTCTCTTGAGGCGGCATTCGCGACAGCAGACGCCTGCACCGATCGCCCGAGCGTGATCATCAGCCACAGCATCAAGGGTCGCGGCGTTTCCTTCATGGAGAATAACGTTGCATGGCACGGTGCGGCTCCGAACGCGGAGCAGTATGAGCTCGCAATGAAGGATCTCGGCGAAAGATGAGCCGCTTTGAATAAAGAGAAAGGTGAACATAAAAATGGCAGATAAGATCGCTACACGTGAAGCCTACGGTAAGGCTCTCGCCGAATTCGGCGCAGAATACGAAAACCTCGTGGTTCTCGACGCCGACCTCGCGGCGGCTACGAAGACCGGTATTTTCAAGAAAGCATTCCCCGAAAGATTCTTTGACTGCGGTATCGCAGAGAATAATATGATCGGCGTTGCCGTCGGTCTCTCGCTCACCGGCAAGATCCCCTTCGCCTCGTCGTTTGCAATGTTTGCGGCTGGCAGAAGCTTCGAGCAGGTCAGAAACTCCGTCGGCTATCCCCACTGCAACGTTAAGATCGGCGCAACACACGCCGGAGTTACCGTCGGCGAGGACGGCGCGACCCACCAGTGCTGCGAGGATATCGCTCTCATGAGAACTATCCCCGGCATGGTGATCCTCAATCCCGCAGACGCCGTTGAGGCTCGCCTTGCAGTTAAAGCAGCTATCGACTACAACGGTCCCGTTTACCTGCGCTTCGGCAGAATGGCGGTTCCGGTGATCTTCGGTGACGACTACAAGTTCGAGATCGGTCGCGGTACAAAGCTTGCCGACGGAAGTGACGTTTCGCTCATCGCAACGGGTATCGAGGTCGAGCAAGCTCTGCTCGCACGCGAGCTTCTTGCCGCTGACGGTATCAGCGCCTCCGTTGTCAATATTTCCACCGTCAAGCCTCTCGACGAGGAGCTTGTGCTCGCTGAGGCTGCCGCTTGCGGCGCTGTCGTCACCTGCGAGGAGCACACCGTTATCGGCGGTCTCGGCTCCGCAGTTGCCGAGTGCCTCTCCGAGAAGCGCCCGACTCCCGTGCTTCGAGTCGGCGTCAACGACGTCTTTGGAAGAAGCGGCCCTGCAAAGGAACTCGTTTCCTACTTCGGTCTCGATGCCGCAGCAATTGCCGCAAAGGCAAAGGCAGCCATCGCGCTGAAATAAGAATAAACCCCCCCCGCGGTAACAGAGGTGCGCCGCAGCGTAAATTCAAACTCTGTTTCCCACGTCAGCTGTCCGATGCCCCACGACAATGTGATTTTTTCTTCAAAGAATACATGGGAACACGGCGCTGTCGAAAGCCATTGAACCGAATATATGGATGAAGTGCCCCGATATTGCCGCATGACGGCATGCACGCTCCCCTTTGACGAGCCGTGCGTGTCCTATGCCGCAGAGCCTGCGCCGCCTGTCGGCGAGTGCCCGAATTTTCCGCTCCTTGCAAAGAATGAACATGTTTTTATGCGGTGTTGATACCGGCGCGCCCTCGCGCACCACGGTCAGCTGCATTACAAAATTTCATTTAACATAAGGAAGGATCAATACACAAAATGGGTCAAGGCGACATATCGACCATATTGCTGATGATAGTGCTCGTCGCATTGTCAGCGTACTTTTCAGCCACGGAGACCGCGTTCTCCACTATCAATCTCACACGTCTTAAAACACTTGCCGATAAGGGCAACCGCCGCGCCGAGCTTGTCATCGGGCTCTCCGAGAATTACGACAAGCTTCTCTCTACGATACTTGTCGGAAACAACATCGTGAACATCACGCTGTCCTCCGTTTCCACGGTGTTCTTTATCGGTCTTATCTCAGACGGAAACGTCGCTGCCACAGTTTCCACCGTTGTTGCGACAGTTATCGTTCTGATATTCGGCGAGATATCGCCGAAAAGCCTCGCCAAGGAGGCGCCCGAGACCTTTGCAATGTTCTCGGCTCCCATCCTTCGCGTACTTATAATTCTCCTCACCCCCGTAAACTTCGTCTTCTCCGCGTGGAAGCGCCTGCTCGCCAGGGTCTTCAAGATCAAGGGCGACAGAAGCGTCACGAGCGACGAGCTCATTACCTTCATCGATTCGGTCGAGGAGGGCGGAACGCTCGACAGTGACGAGAGCGAGCTCCTTCGCTCCGCTGTCGAATTCAATGACCGCGAGGCAGCTGACATTCTCACCCCCCGCGTCGACATTGTCGGTGTCGAGGAGGACACCAGCAATGAATTCATCGCACAGGTCTTCACCGACACGGGCTACTCGCGCCTTCCCGTCTATCGCGACTCGCTCGACAATATAATCGGCATCGTGCATCAGAAGGACTTCTACGACGGCCCGCGCGTCACGTCGAAGCCACTTTCCACAATTATGAAGGCTCCCGTCTACGTCACGCCCGGCATGAAGATACACGATATATTGAAGCTTCTTCAGAGGACGAAATCGCACGTTTCCGTTGTGACCGACGAATTCGGCGGCACTCTCGGCATCGTAACGATGGAGGACATCTTAGAGGAGCTTGTCGGAGATATCTGGGATGAGCACGACGAGGTCATCGAGGAATTCACGAAGCTGGGTGAGGGCTCGTACCGCATTAAATGCAGCGCAGACCTCGACGAAATGTTCGAGCTGTTCGACCTCGACGGCGACAGCGAATCGGACTCCGTCACGGTAAGCGGCTGGGTAATGGAGCAGCTTGGCAGAATACCGCTCATGGGCGACCGCTTCGTACACGAAAATCTTGACGTCACGGTCACCGCGACCGATAACAAGCGCGTGCTTGAAATACTCGTCAACGTAATACCTCCCGAGGATAACGAGGACGAGGAGGACGAAAGACCGAGCAGAAGGAGCGAGCGCTCTTAAATCACAAACAAAAGGGCTCACAGAGCGTTAGCGTTCTGTGAGCCCTTCCTCATTCGCCGAAAGCTTCAAAGGGGCGCACCCGAGACTCGGGTGCGCCCCTTTGTTGACAGTTCAGTTTTCCTTATACTTATAAGAAAAGCTTTCGCTCTTGTTTACCGTAACGAGCCATGCCTTTCTGTATGCGGGGAAGCCGCCGTTGACGATCTCCTGCTTTGCGAATACCTGCATAGTTCCGGAGAACTCGCCGTCGTTGCAGATGAGGCGCTCACCCTCGGCGTTCGTTACCTCTGCGACCTCGTCGGTCACTACAAGGTATGTGCGATCGATGACATTGCCGTCTCTGAGATACTTCACGAATCTCTCGAGCATCTGTGCGTACTCGGCACGTGTAACGTACTTCGCCTCTGTAGAAATAACACGCGGTAACTCGCTGTGATGCTTAATCGTGTACATCTCAGCATTGGATACACCGAGCGTTCCGTCGGGATAGCCCTCGATGATACCGGAAGTGACCGCCCACCTCCATGCGGACTCGAACTCATCCTGTGTCGGGATATATATACCGGAATTTATCTCGGACTCGTAATATTCACCCTCGTTGACCGTCTCCGCAGCCTTCGTGTATGCCGCGAAGTCGGAATAACCTGACAGGTCTGCGGAAGCATCGACTGTTCCGTAGAGGTATGAGCTTACATAGTAGTACAGTGCGAGAACGATATCCGTTCTTGTTGCGCTGCGGAATACATCAGACTCTTTGGTTTCTATACGGAAGAACATACTGGGTTTAGGGCACTCTCTGAGAAACTCATCATCACCTTCGCGGAATAAGCGATATCCGACACTTTTTATTTCCTCGGCGGGAGCATCGACCGCACCACCAATCATAACATAACCTGCACTGCACTCTGCAATTCCGTTTTCGATCGCCCATCTGGTCGGAAGATCCGACCATTTGCGGTAGCTCTTGCTGTAAGAATAGTCTGCATAGATAACAGGTTGGATTTCAGGCTCACCGGCTATTCTGTAAAGTGTAGCGTATATCTCAGCCGCATTTACCTCTCCGTCGGGATTGAAAAGCTCTCCGGCGGTCGAGCCGCTTCCGTGCATGAAGCCCTCGTCTGTCACGTACTTTATAGCGTCATATGCCCAGTGCTTGCTTGTTATGTCCTTGTAGGTCAGCTCCGTCGCGAATACAGCGGAGGAAAGAAGAACAGCTGCAAATATAAGCGAAGCTACTCTGATTAACAACTTCTTTGTCATTTTTAATACCTCATTTCTTTTTATTAGTTAAACGCAAAGCTTTCACTGTCGTCGACAAGGATAAGCCAGTGTCCTGTAGATTCCATATAGGATTTGCCGTATACGGTCATATCACCGGAAAGCACACCGTTTACGCAACGAAGAGTTTTGCCCTCGGCATTTGTTACGACAAAGTCCTCAGCAAAGTCAAGTGCCAGCATTATCTTGTCAGAATAATCGAACGCGGATATTGCCTCCTTAACGTCTGCATCATCCATGTCATTCACGGAAGAAGCACCTGCACCGAAATCGTTATAAGGAGAGTCGATATCATATTTGTTAAATACATTCGACTTGCTGCTCATATCCTCAAAATACGAGATTGATGTTACGTCGTGACCGTTATATGTAAGTGTAGCGTATCTCGTATTGAGTACAAGCGCGACCTCATTCAGAGAATTGGGGTCATACACATAAAGCTTATAGCCGTTTGCTATAGCTTCGTAATCATAAAGGACAAGTGAGTGTCCGACGCCATCATATCGTATGCCGAATCCGAGAATACCGTTATTATCTATCAGCTGCGGCAGCGTGGCAAGCGTCGATCTCCAATCAGCAGAAGTGTTATCGACTTCAATTATACTGTTTATAATGGTGTGGATAGTCTGGTTGACATGGTAGTAATTTATAGCGCTGAACAGCTGACTGTTATAGCCGTTGAAATCTCTAAGTGCTTTCTGAGTGCTTCCGAAGTTACCCACAAAGTCCACCTTACCAAGCTTATTGAGGGCTACAGTCATTGCCATTCCGTAGCAAGAACCATTCCAGGTGTCACTGTCTATGCTTTTCTCAACATAGCTCTTATATGATCCGACAAAGGATCCATCTTCTGTTTTCACCTGTATATCCGACTCTCCGTAAAGGTCAAGGTAGTAAAAAAGTATTTCCTTATGAGTCTGATTAACGTAGTATCCCTTGGTGAAATTCGAGCTCGAGTTAACGAAGTTGTATGCATCTCTGTCAAAGTTTATTCCTTCAACAAATATGCCGTAGCGCTTCAGAAATTCGGCGCCCGTCTCACGGACTACAACCTTGCGCGGCTCGAGTGCACCGCCTACCTCGCCTGTTATCAGCTTAACGCCGACCGCCCAGGACATCGCATCACGCGCGTAGGCATATACCTTCGAATAATCGGAATAACCGGTAATATCGGCGCTCTTTGACAGTGCGTTTCTCTTTATCGCTCCGTTATTGTCGTCCACGTAATTTGCGTATCTGTACAAGGTCACCGCAAGATCCTGACGCTTGATGCCGGTGGCGGGCTCGAAGGTCGTCGAGGTGGTACCTGTCATGATACCCTTAGAATACATCCACGAAACCGCCTTCGCATATGAAGCGCTTGATGAAACATCAGTAAACTGACTTGTAACGGACACGGAGGGCGAGCCTTCGAAGCGGTAAAGCATCTTCGCAACGTCGGCTCTTGTAAACGTTCCGTCGGGATCGAACGTTGACGAAGTAGCCGGATCCATGAAGCCGTTGTCGGCAACATAGTTGATGCTTTCGCGTGCCCAGTGCCCTATGCTTACATCGGAAAAATACTTAGCCGATGCGGGAACTGCCGCTATGGCAAGTGCCGTAGCTCCGCTGAGAGCCAATGACAATAAGCGAGTGCATTTTTTCATTTTCGTTTCCTCCAAAAAGATACAAGATATTTGCAGGCACAGTTAAGAAAAGCGCCAACAGCTTGAATTCTGTTGTTTTAATTCCTCCTATGTTCTACAATTACATTATACACCCATATTTATACTTTGTCAATATAGTCATCAACCGCAAAAGGCGCAAAGCACTTATGTTGCTTTCGCGCACATAAAGCAGCTCTGCTATTTGTATTTTTGTCATCTGCATGCAGATTTTCACGCTGATGCCCATATTATTTACTGTTTCAGCAGCAAGGAGCATCTTAATGCCGCGTGAAATTCGTCGTATTGAACACCCACTAATGATCATCAATCATGCAGCAGGAGTTTTGTGCATATTATTCAAACAGCCTCATACTTATACAGGAAGCTTTCGGCGTCAAATACCGTCAAAGGCTCTCCCGAATGCCCGGGAGAGCCTTTACTCAGTATCTTCCCATTTCGGATATCGGAAGGTCGATATCGTCACGTCCGACTATCGTGTAGTCACCGTGCGTCGGGTCCGCGAAGAAGGGATTCTCGTCAAGACCGATAACTCGGTTCGTCTCGGCGCCGACGCCGTACAGCAGGTACGAGCGCTCGGAGATCGGCTTGTCGCCTATCTGATAGTTATCCGAGACGTAGTTCACCGTGGTGAAGTAGCACTCTGTCTCTCCGAGCCTTGACATATCGGTGTTGTACGTGTAGAGGAGCGGCCACTTTGCCTTCCAGAGCTCATACTCGGCGTCGCCGGGCTGCGGTATCATCACCGCAAGCTCGGTTATCTCATTGGAGCTCGACGGAACATAGGTATCGTGGGCATCAAGGTAGCGCTCAGTCTCGGGATTGAGATTCGAGAACAGCAGACGCCCACCGCTGTGCGTGGTAATATACACGTTGTCGTGTATATTATTGTCACGACCGCCGTTTATCGTAACGCCGCAGGAGCCCGCGTTGTAGAACAGATTTCCGTATATTTCCGTGCTGTTCGACGCGCCGTCAAGATATATCGCGTACTGCGCGCCGCCCGAGCGGATATTGCGGAACATATTGTAGCGGATGACATTCGAGCGAGTGGTGAATCTGTCGCAGGTGTACACCGCACCGAAGTCCGCAGTTGTCATCATCAAGCTGTCGAAGATATTATACTCGACAACGGATTCGATAAGGTCGCCGTAATCCACAGCGCCGTGTGCGCCGCGCTCAAAGAGATTGTGCGCGATGCGAGCGCCGACGTCGTAGCCGACCTGCACCGCGGACGACCACATATTGATAAAGCCGAAATCGTGGAAGTAATTGTTCTCGATAAGTGTGTTCGCCGACTCGAGCGACCACTGCTTATCCCCCGCATGCGGCTTTATGCTGACACCCATCGCGCCGAAGGAATAAAATTCGCTGTCGCGCAGGGTGAAGTTCTTCGCCTTATAGCCGTTTACGACGTACTCGCCCGCGACATTTCCGACAGTGCAGCGCTCTATGGTGATATTATCCGTATGGTTGACGATAATTGCCGTGTCGGTGCAGCCGTCGAAGGTCAGACCGACAAAGCTGATGTTCGAGGCGTCCTCGGCATTAATGAACGTGCCGCCGAGAGCGACGGTGTAGTCCCCGCTCGGCGCATAGACGTAAAGCATATTTGTAGAGGGATCGATCCAATATTCGCCCTCTGTGTCAAGCTCATCGGACAGATTTGAGAAGAACACCATGTCATTCGTGCGTCCCTCATACATGAAGTCAAAGCCGCCTGCGCTCTCTCCGATAGGATATCCGCTCGAGGGAACAAAGCCCTCGTAGGTATTGAAGATGATAATATTCGTCTCGGGGTCGTAGGACTTGACCTCGAATGTCTCGGAGAGCCAGCCCACACGCAAAAAGCCCGTGACCTTCATGCCCTGTGTCGTTCTGAAGCCCGAGACTATCTTAGGCAGGAGCGCCTGAAGCTGAATGCTCGAATACTTATCAACAGTCGTCGTCATGTTGGTGTAGTATCTGTCGCTGCCGTTGTCATCCTTGTTCGGATAACGCGCCTCGTAGCAAATACTGCCGTTGCCGAATATAGCGGTGATGTCGGTACCCTTCTCAACGTAGCCGTCGAGCGAAAGCTTATATATATTGTTGTAACTCTTTTCGTCGAAGAGATACTTGTCCGAGTCGTCGATCGGCTCGAATTTGTCCGCGGGAAGCGTCACGCCGTTCGAGAACACGACGTCGCCGTCGCCGTAGGCGCGGTAGCTTATCGGCACGTCAGCCGTGCCGCTGTCGCTCGCGTCGAAGCGAATATCCCGTAGCTCACCGTAATTTCCCGCCTTAAACGCGACGACAATTTCGTCTGTCGCTGTCTTCTTCAGCTCGCGCACCATTTCCTTCGCACGTGCGAAGGTCGCAATAGGCTTTTCGAGCGTTCCGTCATTTGCATCGTTTCCGTCAGGCGCGACGTAAATGTCGGCGTCTGTGACGAGCGGGTAGTCCTTCTCGGTGTAGGTGCTGCTGACAGTCGGTGAATTATAGGCGAGCTCGTAATCGAAGGACTTGCCCTCCTTAAAGCGCTTCAGAATTACCGCGAACTGCTCGCGGGTCGCGCCGCTTGCGGGCTCGAGAGTCGTTGTGGTAACTCCGGTGATAAGCCCCGTGGCGTTAGCCCAGGACATGGCGTCGCGGGCGTAAGGCTGAACCTTCTTATAATCCTTATAGCCGGTAATGTCCTTTCGACTGTCGTCCTTTATGTACTCCATCGGAGCGTAACGCATGAGAATTGCGGCGAGCTGCTGGCGGGTCACGCTGTCCATAGGCGCGAAGACGCCGTCCTCAATTCCGTTGACGATTCCGTTCTCCGCTGCCCAGAGAATGGCACTCGAGTACCAGTCCTTCGCCTTCACATCGGAAAAGCGTGCTGTATACTCGACCTCGGGCTCGCCCTGAAAGCGGTAGAGCACGGTGACGACCATGGCGCGTGTCATTGTCTCCTCGGGCGCGAACAGACCTCCGCCCTTGCCGTTCATGTAGCCGTTTTCGGTGGCGTACATAATTTCGTTAAAGCTCCAGCGACCCGGTTTGACATCCTTGTACGGTGACTCTGCCGCCGTGGCGACCGATGCCGCACCGAGTGCTGTGCCCGCCGCCGTCATCACGGCAAGCAGAGCCGACAGTATCCTACGTTTCTTCATAAAATCATCCTTTCGATATTCAAGCCCGTGACGCAGCACGGCGATACGGGAGCGCATCCCTTCTACAATAATTATACACGAACGGCGTACTGTTTTCAATAGGATTTTATCGCTCTCGGCAAATATATTGAGCGGTCGGTCAAAGCGGCAGTGCTTTAACGGCGCAGCGCGATTTTGGCAAGTGCAAAAAAAGCTCACCCGCGTCGGATGAGCCTTTCAATTATGCTATGATATTATTTTGCAAGGTCGAATTCCTCGACAACACGTCTGAGCATCGTGCAGCACTCGGCGCGGGTCGCAGTGCCGCGGGGATCGATGGTGGTCTTTGTGCGTCCGATGATAATGCCGTTTTCAACAGCGAATGCGATGTAGCCGCGAGCCCAGGAGCGAACGCTCGAAGCGTCCTTGAAGGCGGACAGGTCGAAGTTCGACGCCTTATAAGCATCGTGATGCTCGGCATAAAGTGAAATTATCTTTGCAAGCTGCTCACGTGTTACGGGCTCGTTCGGGCGGAAGCTGCCGTCGGGGAAGCCGTTGATAATGCCTGCGGAATATGCCCACGCGACGGCAGAGGCATAGGATTTACCGGAGACCTCGGCAGCCCAGGAGGCGTCGGCGGGAGCTGCTGCCTCGGGCATTCCCTCGATGAGGTAGAAGAAGGAGACCGCGTCTGCGCGTGTGAGGATCCCGTTAGGCTTAAAGGCGATCGGATCTCCGCCGGACATGAGGTCATCACCGTAATAATTGTCGCGAACCCACATTATATCGTCATAGAACCACTGACCGCTTTTAACATCGGTATAGGACGGCTTTACGGCGAGCACGGCTGTCGACGCAGCAATAAGCATAACCGCTGTGAGAAGAACACTGATAATACGTTTCATTTTTGTGATTCCTTTCGTTTGTTGATTTTTTGTGATTTAGGATTTGTAGCTTGTACAGTTTAATTATAGTACTTTTATTGTGGCTTGTCAATACTTTTCTAGCAAAAGAGTCAAACTTTTTTTACGTAGAGGTCATTTTTTCGAGTGTCGTGCGTTTAGTCAATGTAATCAAGTCTTACACGGTATACGTCAAATCCTCAACATAAGCTACATTGAGCTCGGGGAAATCTTCCGGAGTGTAAACCGTATTTATCGGGCTTTCGCCGGGCTTCATGCATACAATGACGCAATCCTCCTCGTATTCGGTCGGCGCAGCCGCATCGGAGAATGCCTGAGCAGCTCGCTCGTCGACCTTGTTCGTCATAGACCAAGGCGCACTGTTAAAGACCATAAAAGCAGAAAGAATCACAGCGGAAATGCTTTTAATGTGTTTCATGGGAAATCCTCCAAAATAATAATATTTTGCATAATTCTTGAGCTCGTTAAATTTGCATATATATTATATCACACATATTACATTGCAACAACTAATGAGTAATAAAAAAAATAAAAATCAGCATTTCTAATAAAAATGCTGATTTACGCTATACGCAGAAATGCACATGCAGCGCCTGCCATTTAATTGGATAGTTAATTGTTCGGAAATATTTATTGCTGTCCGAAGCCCGAAAAGTCAGAAAACAGGAAAATGTCGCAAAACACTTTTACAATTGTGCATTTTGAACGTTGACATATTTCCGCCAAATATCGCATGCGATATTTTCGATGCAGGAGCAGATGACCTCGTCGGCTTCCGCCTTTACGGCTTCTGAGGCGTTGGCTGCCGCAAGCGCTGTTCCGGCTGTTTTCAGCATCGAAATATCATTGCTGCTGTCGCCGACGGCAATAACGGCATCTGCCGAAATCCCAAGTCTGTCGCACAGCTTCGTGAGTGCTGCTCCCTTGAGCGCACCGTGACGTATAAGCTCGAGATTTCCCGCTACAGAGGAGGTAACGTCTACATCCCCCATTGCAAGCAGTCGCTCGCGGCATTCCTCGAGCTCGCTGTCGTATCTGAAAAACAGGCTCATCATCTCCGCCTCGTGCGGAAGCGCGATATATTCCCTGAAGTCGTCGCACAGGACGTTATTCTGCTTTATATGCGCCTGATAATACTCGTTGACTCTGTAGTACTCGTACATCTCGCGCGTCATGTGCGCGTCGGCGACGGAATAAAGGTCGCAGTGTACGGTCATTGTCGCGGTATACTCCGTCACGAGCGAGCGTATCTCGGCAAAGCGCTCCGCCGTGAAGCAGTGCCGCTCGCTCTCGCCCGTCGCGCGGTCGTAGATCACCGCGCCGTTCGAGCATATTATATATCTGATGCTCGGGCACTCTCTGACGCTCTCGGGTATCTCGTAAAGCGCGCGCCCCGTTACCGGAACAAACAGCACTCCCGCGTCCGTTATGCTCCGAACGGCGGCGAGGTTTTCCTCGGTTATCTCCCCGCTCGGCGCAAGAAGCGTGCCGTCGAGATCGCTTGCTATCAGTTTGTATTTCATTCTTCTCCCCACACTCGCTCGCGCCGCATACCGTGCGATATGCGGCGCGATTGCCGTTTGCTTTTACTTTACCGTTGCCTTATGGAATACCTTCTTGCCCTTACGTATCTTAACGCCCTCGCGGAGTGAGTCGACGCCGAAGAGCGCAAGCGGGTCTGTTGCCTTCTCGCCGTTAACGAGAACGCCGCCCTGCTGAACGAGTCTGCGCGCCTCGCCCTTGCTGGGGCAGAGTCCGCACTTTATCATGAGGTCGACAAGCGTTATACCGCCCTCGGGAATGTCGCTCTCGGAAAGCTCCGTTGTCGGCATATTCGCGTCGTCGCCGCCGCCTGCGAACAGCGACTTCGACACGCCGCGTGCGCGCTCTGCTTCCTCCTCGCCGTGAACGAGAGCTGTGAGCTCGTATGCGAGAATGTCCTTCTTCTCGTTGATGCGGGAGTCGTCCCACTTATCCATATCGTCTATCTGATCTATCGGGAGGAAGGTGAGCATGCGTATGCACTTCATAACGTCCGCGTCGCCGACGTTTCTCCAGTACTGGTAGAACTCGAAGGGCGAGGTCTTGTTCGGGTCAAGCCATACGGCATTTCCCGCGGTCTTGCCCATCTTCTTGCCCTGGGAGTCGGTAAGCAGCGTAATTGTCATGGCGTTCGCGTCTGCGCCGAGCTTGCGGCGGA